>CAIRTM010000132.1 GCA_903881505.1 uncultured delta proteobacterium
TAAAAAACTGACAGTATTCCATTTTTCCCCCCGTTATGAACGCCATCCCGAAGATCCTGCGGCTGAGGCCAGCGAAGCCTTTCGCATCGGATAAGCCTTCCCTTTTTCACACCTGGCCTTGGTGTGCCGTGCAGACAGTAATTTTTCCACTTGCATTTTTGATAAAAGCAGGGACAATGTGCCGTTAAAAAATTACGCCCTGCGCGATGCACGGCATCACTCCGGCATCACATACACTTCTGGAGAAGCACAACACATGCGTACCCCGGCAACCGATCTGCTCTCAGCCCGCCAGGTTTCACAGCTTCTCAATATATCTGAAAACGAGCTCGAAAAATGGCGCAGTGCGGGCCATGGCCCTGAATATATCCGCACGGCCCCGCATCACCGCTCGGTAAAGTACAGCCTTGAAGCGGTCATGTGTTACCTGAGGGAAAAGAAAAATGAGGAAAAACTCTTCTGACAGGCTGCGTCCGCGGTATCCGGAACACGGTCAAAGAAGCAAAAGGCTCAGGGCCATGACGGCCATTCCGCCCACCAGCCCTCCCATTGCCAGATGATGTTCACCGTAGTGCTCTGCGCACGGCAGCAGCTCATCAAGCGCGATGTACACCATGATACCGCCGACGGCCGCGAACAGTACACCGAAAACAAGATCATCAAAAAACAGCAGCAGAAAGAAAAAACCAATCAGCGCCCCGGCGGGCTCAGCCAGCCCGGAGGCGAATGAAAGCGCGAAAGCCCTTTTTCTGCTGCCGGTCGCATAGTAAATGGGAACAGCCACCGCGATGCCTTCCGGGATATTATGGATGGCGATGGCAGCGGCAATGCTGATGCCCAGGCTCATGTTATCGAGCGCAGCCATGAAGGTTGCAGGACCCTCTGGAAAATTATGCATGGCAATGGTAAGCGCCGAAAAAATCCCCATGCGAAGCAGCCGCACGTCCGTCGGCAGCCGGAACGTCTGCATTTGCTCAACATCGCGTATCTCATGCGGATCTTCAAAACCGGGCACAAGCCGGTCAATCAGGGCGGCGGCAGCTATGCCGCTGAAAAAGGCTGCAACGGTCGCAGCGTTTCCGGCCCCCTCTCCAGAACAGCTTGAAGAGCTGCGAGCGATTTTTGAAATATTTCGACAAAGGAGACGTAGAGCATCACGCCCGCGGAAAAACCGAGCGCGGATGCAAGAAATTTCGCGTTGGTGCGCGTGGTAAAAAAGGCAAGCGCGCTGCCGATGCCGGTTGAAAGACCGGCCAGCATTGTCAGCGCAAAAGCAGGCCAAACATTATGCATTGCGGGCTGTGTCCCTGATGATTCGATATCAGATACAATAAAGCGATTACAAACTGCTGAAGCGATACCATACTCCAGAGTATCAGCAAAAAACTCCCTGCGTTACAGAAACGCATACGCAATGCGCACGGCCATCACCAGGGCCAGCACCGCAAACATTGCGCCGCTCAGACGATGCAGGACATGAATGGGCAGGCGTTTTAAAACTGATTTGCCGGCTATAACCCCGACAAGCGTTGTTGCCGTCAGAGCAAGGGTCGAGCCCAGCCAGACACCGGCCGGCTGCAGCGTGCAGCCCAGTCCGGCGACCGCGATCTGGGTTTTATCGCCGAATTCCGAGACGACAGTCATCATGAATGCAGCCGCAAACATGCCCCGCCGGCCGCGCGACTCGATTCGCTCCTGTATCTGTTCAGGATGAGAGCGGAAGGCGTGTATGGAAAAAAAGGCAAACAAAAGGGCAACAATGCCCTGCAGCAGCACAGGGGGCAACACGGCATACAGGGCTGCCCCGGCCGTAACAGCGGCAGCGTTCAGCAGCGCAAATGCGCAGACGGCACCTGCCAGAACAGCCCTGCCGGAACAGCGCGACGCCAGCGTCATGCACACAAGCTGGCTTTTGTCGCCCATCTCCGCCATAAAAATGAGCAGGAATGTGCTGAAGGAGGCGATGCTCCAGTGGCTGAGGCCTTCAACGATTCCGGTACCCATGCGGCTGAAATCTCCCTCTGCAATCCTGCCCCGGTTATGTGATAGCTGTTGACCTGTCCGGCAGGTCTCTACTATACTATGAACTCCCAACCGGTCAAGTGATATGCACGCATTCCGGGGAAAAACCGCATGCCCAAGGAAGTGACCCACTGGCTTATAGCGCAGCAGACAGCTGCGGCCCTGCGCGGCACGTGCCTTGGTGTTGCGGCCGAAGCCTGCCCCAACTGCCTGATGCTGGGTGCGGTGCTGCACGACGCTGCATTTTACGCGCGCCACAATCTCCGTAAAACCGCCATGGCCGGCTTTGCCGACGCCATGCACGGCAAAGGGCACGACCCGTTCGCCGTTATCGGCAGTGTCATGAAAGCGGAAACCTCCTCAGGCCATCCCGGACCGGTGCGCGCGCTGCTCATCGGCATGCTGAGCCACATAGCAGCTGACAGCTGTTTTCACCCGCTGGTGTACCATGTTACCGGAAACTATCATGATCCCGATCCCGTCAAACGCTCCCTGTGCATTGAGCGGCACCGCGGTTTTGAGACCGCTCTTGATCTGTACCTTGCCGGAACATATGCCGCCGTCAGGACCTTTTCCCTGAAACACTATATGCGCCGCTGCGAGGTGCCGGTCAAAATGCTGCTGCATGAGGCCTTTCATCAGGCCGCGGCCGATTTCAGCCTGCCAGATCTGCCCGATTCGCTGCTGCACTGCCTGACGGTGTTCAGCCGCATGCAGTCGCTGTATGCAGCGCCCGTGTGTACCCGCATGCTGGAGCTGCTCTGGCCTCTGCTGCCTGCAGGCGGCCGCGAAATCGCCGCTCTGTTTTATCTGCCGAACCAGGTGCGCCAGGCACCCGGCCTGCACGGGATGCGGTCTTTTACTGACTTTGAAGGCCGTGCCATGAGCTGCAGTATTCTTGATCTCTACCAGAAGGCTATCGCACGCAGCTCTGAGCTGTGCCGCGGACTCGAGCCGTGCCTGAACGGCACACAACCATTCAGCCCGCCCCGGATGCAGCTTGTTCCCTGCGATTTCCCGCAGGCATTCCCGGCCTGCGCACCCGGTGCGTGACATGTCTTCAGCACCCGATCCCATGCTCAGCCCCTACACCACCACCATAACGGATGAAGCCCGCAGCCGCGGCATCAGCGTTCGCGTCATAGACGCTTCAGTTCCTGTTTTCGAGCTGTGCCACGGATCAGGCTCGGTGCGCTGCTACCGCTCGCTGACCGACCGTGTCGGGGCTGTCACGTTCCATCTGATGCAGAACAAATACCTGGCCGGCCGATTCCTGCGCGCGCGCGGATTTCCGGTTCCCGAGCAGGAGCTGTATACGGATTTCGCCGGCGCCCTGCGGTTTCTTGAACAGCACGCCCCGATTGTGGTCAAGCCCTGCGCCCAATGGGGCGCGCGCGGTGTTTCAACGTCAATCTCAACCCCCGCGGGACTCAAAGCCGCCCTGCGGCTGGCGCGCCGGTTTGAACCGGACATTATGCTTGAGGCCATGGTTGCCGGTGACGATTTCCGCCTTGTCTACATCGGCTACCGCTTTGTATGCGCCCTGCAGCGCAGGCCCGCCTGCGTGACCGGCAACGGCCGCGACACGGTGCGCAGCCTTATACGCGCTCAAAACCGGCGCTGCGCCATGGTCGACCCTGTACACAGAATTCCCCTTGACCGCGAAACCGCACGCTGCCTGGAACTCAACGGCCTTGCCTTTGACAGCGTACCGGCTAACGGACGCTGCGTTACGGTGCGGCGAACCGCAAACTACCATACCGGCGGCACGGTTCATGATGTAACCGCACAGGTTGATCCGGATCTCATAGAACTCGGCTCACGCGTAGCTGCCGCGGCCCGCCTTCCGGTTACAGGAATTGATTTCCTGCGAAACCCGGACGGAAGCCGAACCAGCATCATCGAGCTGGCTCCGGACCTGGCCATTTCTCCGCGCGGCGGCCGCCTTATCGCCCGGTATTTTATCGATTATCTTTTTCCCGAAACCGCCACCCCGTCAGCACCAGCGGCCGGCGCTGACATTCCTGATGCCTGAAACCAGCATGAGCGATATCCCTGCCAGCCTTGCCGACATTGCGTGCGCCATGAGCAAACCGCTCAATTTTGCCGCAAAAAATAATTTCGCGAACCTGGCCGCGGTCAAAGGCCTTGACAGCGTGCTGCCCGATCTTGCCCGCCGGGCCCTGGCGCTTGACTGTCCCGAACACATCAGGGATGGCATGCGCTCACTTGCCGAGGACTTTGAAGGCTTTCACGGACAGCCCGTTGAAATACAGCAGGCTTTAATTATAAAATCAATAGAATTAGTAAATAATATCAAAAACTTAAGCAAAATATATGATGTAAAGCATAATACTCCATGCACTGCTTCGATCAGCCTGAAGCAGCTGGTCCGCCCTGTGTCCGAGCTGCCCGGCGTCGGTCCCAAAACCGCCGCGCTGCTTGAGCGCCTCAATGTCAGGACATTTGAAGACCTGCTTTTCTTTGTGCCGCGTGCCTACGTCGACCGGCGCACCGTTATGCCGATTGATCGGATCGAACCCGGCGTCCATGCAGTCGTAATCGGCTGCGTGAAGGGCGCCCCCCTCGTGAAAGCAGCCGGCCGGATGCGGATGCTTGAACTGCTTGTCAGCGACGGCAGCGCCGTCATGACAGCCAGGTGGTTCAAGCTTCCGCAGCGCTATGCCGCGCTTCTCAAAAACAGGTATGCCGACGGCGACAGGCTTATGCTGACCGGCCAGGTGAAACGGTTCGGCTGCCGCCTCGAAATGCACCATCCTGAAATCGAACAGCTCGATCCGGGCGAGGACCCGGGCGCACTGTTATCCATAACGCCGCTCTACCCCCTCACAGAGGGCCTGGCCCAGAAAACCGTGCTGCGCATCACACGGGCGCTCGTCCAGCGCATACCCGGCATGGTGCATGAGTATCTGCCCGCTCAGATTCGCACCCGGTTCAATCTCGCCGGACTGCAGGAAGCTTTCACGCACGTGCACCTGCCCGCTGCCGCGGACAATCCGCAGCAGCTCAACGCCGGAACCTCACGCTATCACCGCCGCATTGTTTTTGATGAATTTTTCATGGTGCAGCTTATGCTCGCGCTTAAAAAAAGGGGGGGCGCCCTTGAACAGGGGATCGCGCTCGCGCTGCCGGACAGCGCCCTGAAAGCGCTCGTCGATGAACTGCCCTTTGAGCTGACCGCTGCCCAGAAGCGCACGATTGGGGAAATACGCCGTGATATGGCGTCACCCACCCCCATGAACCGCCTGCTGCAGGGTGATGTTGGCAGCGGTAAAACCGTGGTCAGCATGCTGGCGGCCTGCATCGCCATACACAACGGCTGCCAGGCGGCCATTATGGCCCCGACGGAAATCCTTGCCGCCCAGCACCATGCAACAATCAGCAGGCTGCCGGCAGGACGCAGCCTGCGCATCACCATGCTGACCGGCAATCAGCCCCGCTCCGGGCGCGCACGGCTGCTTGAGGACATTCGCAGCGGCAGAACGCAGCTCATCATCGGTACGCATGCGCTTTTACAGGATGCTGTTGAGTTTCACCGACTCGGACTTGTGATCATCGACGAGCAGCATAAATTCGGCGTTCTGCAGCGCGCCTGCTTCAGAAACAAGGGAACCAGACCCGACATGCTGGTCATGACCGCCACCCCGATTCCGCGCACGCTGGGACTGACGGTCTATGGCGATCTGGACATATCGATTATCGATCAGCTGCCGCCCGGACGCCAGCCGGTTACCACCAGGCTCTACGGCGAATCACGCCGCGCGGATGTCTATGCTCTTGTGCGCACCGCGATTGCCTCAGGCAACCAGGCTTTTATCGTGTATCCCCTTGTAGAATCTTCAGAAAAGCTCGATCTTCTTGACGCTACCAGAATGGCGGCGCATCTGCAGCAGGATATCTTCCCGGAATACAACATCGCGCTGCTGCACGGCCGCATGGCCCCGGACGAAAAAGAAGCCGTCATGCGTGATTTCAGCGACGGACGCACCCATGTGCTGGTAGCGACCACGGTGGTCGAAGTCGGCATCGATGTGCCCAATGCAGCGATCATGGTCATCGAACATGCCGAGCGCTTCGGGCTGTCGCAGCTGCATCAGCTGCGCGGCCGCGTCGGACGCGGCCGCGGCGAATCTCAGTGCGTGCTGCTGGCGCAGTTTTCACGCTCCGACGATGCCCGAAAACGGCTGTCGATCATGGAACAGACCAGCGACGGTTTCAGGATTGCCGAGGAGGATTTCAATATCCGGGGGCCCGGTGAACTGCTGGGAACGCGCCAGTCGGGTCTGCCCGATTTCAGGGTTGCCCACCTCGGACGTGATGTCAGGATTCTGCAACAGGCCCGCAGCGCAGCCTTTGAACTCATTGCGGAAGACCCGATGCTCGCACGCCCAGATCATCAGGCGCTGAAAAAAATCCTTGCACAGCGCTGGATGGGACGGTTTGAGCTTGCCGGTATCGGTTAGCACGGTTCACCGCAACAGGCACGGGCCCTACGCCAGAAGCTGCCTGACTGCCGCACATATGGCATCACTGCGGAAGGGCTTTTGCAGGACTCGCTGTGCGCCGAAGCATTCGGCCATGTGCAGATAATTATCCGCGGGCAGGGTGCCGCCTCCGGATATGGCGATAATCCTGGCCGCGGGGTCATAGCTTCTCAGGTCCCGTATGGTTTCGAGACCTTCGCGGTCCGGCATGATCAAATCCGTGATCACCAGATCATACGGATCAGCCGTATACATGGCAAAACCGGCCCTGCCGTCAGCGGCCTCATCCACACGGTAACCGTCTGATTCAAGCATTTTTCTAAGCAGCTTGCGGATTTGCTGATCGTCGTCGATAACCAGTATGCGCGCCGTCATGGCTGTTCTCCCGTGGGCGGTACGCCCGCATGCATGCCATCAGATAGTCCAAAGCACGCTCGATGTCAAGCATAAACACCCCATCCAAAATCCGCACACTGCAGGCTTTGAAAGCCGCGTGCGTTCACATCCTTTCAACTGTCATGAACATCCGGCCGCAGTGATTCTGCACATGCCGCTCCAGCCCGTAGCGACATGATTTTTTTAAACAAACAGGGAAGAAGTCCCCCGGGTCCGCGTCTATACTCTCACGGCGTTTTCCTGAACGGGAAAACGTCCGCTTCAGCGTGCTAACATATCAATATCCGCTATCATGGTGCAGACTACCAGGCCGCCGGCCGACCTCACTGCCGGACACCGGCGACGCATCAAGCAAAAGTTCAAACAGCAGGGTCTGGCGGGTTTGTACGACTATGAAGTTCTGGAACTGCTGCTGACATGGTGCATCGCACGCAAGGACGTCAAACCGGCCGCAAAAAAACTGCTCGAACGCTTCCATACATTTCAGGGCGTTGTTGACGCTCCGCTTGAGGATCTGACCGCCGTCAGCGATATCGGCGAGCACAGCGCGTTGCTGATCAAGCTGATCCGGGCATGCTGCGATTACTACCTTTCGGCCGCTGCTGAAAAACGCAATATCATATCAAGCCCGCAGTCCTTGATCAGCTACCTGCGTTCAAGCATGGCCCATCTGCACGACGAGCAGTTCCGGACAGTATACCTCAATGCCAAAAACGAGATACTGCATGATGAGGTCATCCAGGAAGGGACGGTTGACCAGACGGCCGTGTATCCCCGCAAAATCGTGGAGAGGGCCCTGGCCGCCGGTGCCGTGTCGATTATCGTCGTCCATAACCATCCCAGCGGCGACCCCGCTCCTTCGGCCCATGACAGGCACCTCACCGAAGCACTGGTGAGCGCAACAAAAGTCTTGAGCATTCGCGTGCATGATCATATTATAATCGGCAGATACGGCTACTACAGCTTTGCCGAGCATGGCGCCCTGCAGCATTCGCAGCCCGGCTAGATACAATGCGCAAGCACAGTTGGGCCGGCCTCCGGGCCCCTGTAACGGCACCGGCATGCACATACGCGCCCGTTTGCACAGGGCCAGCCGCTGGAACCATCATGAAACGGATCGCATCCATCGATATCGGCTCGCAGACCATCCGGCTGCTGATTGCGGACTGTAACGCCCGGGCGCTCTACCCGCGGGAACGCGACCGCGAAATCGTACGCCTGGGCTCGGGCATGCAGGACGACGGCATGCTGCAGCCCGACAGAATCGAGCAGGCGGCCGCATGCATGCAGCTTTTTTACGAGCGCGCCCGCCGGCAGGATGCCGGCGAAATACTGGCGGTGGCAACCGCGTGCGTAAGGCAGGCGCGCAACCAGCGGACCTTTCTCGAGCGCGTACAGGATGCCTGCGGACATATGCCCGATGTTCTTGACGGGCGGCGTGAGGCATGGCTTGCCTGCTGCGGCGTGCTGGGCTCCATCAAATGCCCTGCCCCATCTTCAGTTATTATTGATATCGGAGGCGGAAGCACAGAGCTGGCAGCCGTGGCGTACGGCTCATTTCAACACAGCGTCAGCCTGCCCATCGGGGTTATTGCAGCGTCAGAGCGTTTTATGCGCAGCGATCCCCCCTCAGAAGAAGATATCGCCGCACTGCGCGAATGGATACAACATAAGCTTACTGATCTTGCAGCACACTACAGCCAGACGTTTCGAAACGCAGGATCCGCACTCATTGCAACAGCAGGCACGGCAACCACCCTGGCCGCAATGGATCTCCGGCTGGGCAGCTACCTGCCTGACCTCATAAACGGCCATGTTCTGACAGGCGCGGCTATCAGCGCGCTTCTTGACGACATGGTCTCAAAACCGCTTGTGCAGCGCTCCCTGATGCCCGGCCTTGAGCCGGGGCGCGCCGCTGTGATTATTGCCGGCGCCATGATTCTTCAGCAGATTATGCTGTTTTTCAAAAGCGCTGATTGCACGGTTAGTGATTCAGGCCTGCTCGAAGGCATCATTCTCGACCACGCATCAATCAAGAGAATTATTGAAAAATCTTGACAATACATTCAAAATATGGTTGTATAATTAGTTTAAACTTAAAGCCTTCGACGCGGGTGGAGCAGTACATATACGGACGATACATCACAGGACAGGCGCACCCGCTCCGGATGAACCATAATCGACATGTGACAGGGAGAACATCTTGAAAAGAACATTTCAGCCAGGCAATCTTAAACGCAAGCGCACCCATGGTTTTTTAGAGCGAATGAGCACCAAAGCCGGTCAGGACGTCATCAAACGGCGCCGTAAAAAAGGCCGCAAGATGCTGAGCGCCTGATTCCCGGTCCGCGCACTGCCTGTTGTCGTGCATACCATGCGAGCCCATACACTCAGACCGCGGGAACGCTTACGGAAACGGCACCAGTTTCTTAATGTGTTCAGGACAGGAGTTAAGAAGGAATCACCGCACTTTAAATGCAACCTGCGTGCAAACGGCTTCGGCCTGCGCCGTCTTGGACTCACCGTAGGCAAAAGGACGGGCAACGCAGTCATGCGCAACCGGATCAAAAGGCTGATCAGGGAGTTTTTCAGACGCAATAAGGCATTGCTGCCGGAATCGACCGACATAGTGATATGCGCTAAAGCCGGCTCGGGCCGCCTTGAGTATGCGGCCCTGAACCGGGAGCTCAGTGCAGTATTGCTCAACCTCAGCGGCGGACATTCCCCTGCCCTTCATGAACCTGAACCGGCATCGCAGCAATCTCGGGCACCCCAGACATGATTAAAACCGTGATCATTGCCTGTGTACGGGGCTATCAAACATGCATATCGCCATTTCTCGGGCCTCGGTGCCGTTTCACGCCGACATGCTCAAGCTATGCAATCCATGCATTGAATAAATACAGCCTCCCCAAAGCCTTGTATCTGACCGCCAGACGGCTGCTCAAATGCCACCCGTTTCATGCCGGCGGGTATGACCCTGCGTAAGACGGTAATGCCCGGGGCCTGCATATAACCAGCTGAGCACCGCACCGGACGGCTTCGCCCGTACCGCGCGGCGATACGTACGCGCCCTGTGCATAGAGGCGCCAACCCGAATCCGAGCATTCGGACGGAAACGAAAGATCAAACCATGAACACCGACAAACGTGTTTTAGTGGCAATACTGCTTTCAATCGCAGTCTGGCTTCTGTATGAGTCATTTCTGGCGCCGCCCCGACAGGCACCGCCGCCTGTAGCGGCCACGGAAAAGACAGAGCCCGCATCAGCACCCCTGCCGCGCCATGTGCCGGATGCCGCAGTTGCGGCAGAAAGCCGGCCGCTGCCGGCTGAACCCGGACAAAGCATAACCGTCCACAACAGCCTGTACCGCATGACGCTGACTGAGACTCAAGCCGCCATCAGCAGCGTCAGGCTCTTCAACTACAAGGAAACACTGCCCCCGCCGGCCATCATTGCATGGATACGCAGGACCTTTAAACTGCGCGGGGATACCGACAGCCGCCGCACTGATAATTACAAGGAAATGATCGGCATCGAGCCTGGTGACCCGCTGCCGGTTAAAACCTCGTTTGTCTATCCGGACGGCACACTGGCCGCAGTGTCCGGCTGGCGCGCCGAGACAACGCTTCTGGAGCTTAACGCACAAACCAGGCCGGCCGGCATTTCATTCAGCGGGCTTGATCAGAACCTGCTGCAGTTCAGCAAGCGTTTCGTCTTCAATCCAGGAGATTATAAAATCACATTCGACATGGTCATAACCAATACGTCATCCGAACGCATCGAAGGCAACCCGTTTCTGGAATGGACTGCCCAGCGTCCCCAGAAGCGCTCCGGCAGCTTTTTCGGAGGCGGCGACACAACGGCCGCGCCCCGCTTTGCCTACCTGATCAAGGACAGCGCCGAGAAAAAGGACCTCCATAATATAGAGGAAGAAATCATCATTCAGGGCGACGATGTCGCCTGGACGGCTTTCGAGGAAAAATATTTCATTTCCGCGCTCATCCCTGAAAAAGAGCGGCCGGCGCAGGTACGCCTTTCAGGCAGCCCGCGTTTGATTTCCTGCAAACAGGTCTACCCCTCTATCCGGCTTGAGCCGGGGCAGTCGCAGTCATACCGGTTTTCAATTTACATGGGCCCGCGGGATGTCAACATCCTGCAGCAGCAGGGCGCCCGGCTCGAGCGCACAATCGATTTCGGCTGGTTCGACATCATTGCCAAGCCGCTGCTGCTCTCATTGAAGTTCTTCAACCGGTTTCTGCACAACTACGGTTTGTCGATCATTCTGCTGACCATCATCATCAAAATACTGTTCTGGCCCCTGACGAATAAAAGCTTCAAGTCGATGAAGGGCATGCAGAAACTGCAGCCTGAAATTAATGCGCTGAAAGAGAAATACAAGGACAACCGCGAGGAATTCGCCCGCCAGCAGATGGAGCTTTTTAAACGCTACAAGGTAAACCCTCTTGGCGGCTGCCTGCCCATGCTGCTGCAGATCCCGGTTTTTATAGCCCTGTACCGCGCGCTTATGGACTCAATCGAACTGCGTCACGCAAATTTCATATCGTTCTGGATCAACGACCTGTCCGCCAAGGACCCGACCTATATTGCCCCGCTCGTCATGGGCGCGTCCATGTTTCTGCAGCAGAAAATGACCCCGAGCACGCTTGATCCGGCCCAGGCCCGCATCATGATGTTCATGCCGGTCATGTTTACGGTCATGTTTTTGAACTTTCCATCCGGGCTTGTTATCTACTGGCTGATTAACAACATAATTTCTATCGCCCAACAGGTCTACATCAACAGGAAACACAACGATGCTGGAGGAATACAATGCAGTCCGTCGTCATTGAAGCCAAAACAACCGAAGAAGCGATAACACTGGCCTGCCGTCAGCTTGACGCCACCCCCGAACAGCTGGCCGTAGAGATACTCGAGCAGGCTCCCGGCATGTTGATGTCGTTTTTTTCGGGTAAAAAAGCCCGCATCCGCGCCACCCGCATGCAGCCGCCGCCTAATACAGAAACTGCCGAAGCCGCACAGCGGCTGCAGGATATCCTTGCGTCAATCGCGGACCGGATTCAGCCAGGCGCGACCGTGCAGATGGAAACCCGCGACGGAGAAATTTTCTACACCATCAGCAGCGACGGCAGCGGCATTTTTATCGGCAAGCACGGCCAGACGCTCGAAGCCATCCAGTACCTGCTGAACAAGATCCGCCTGAGCAAATTCCGCGAACTGCCGCATATTCAGGTTGACTGTGAAGCCTACCGTGCGCGTCATTTTGAATCCATGGTTGAACTTGCCAACCGCATGTGTGAAAAGGCAAAAAAACGGGGCGCGCCTGTTGCCACGAACCCGCTCAGTCCGGGCGACCGGCGCATCATACACATGACCCTTAAAAAGGACACAGAGCTGACCACATGGAGCAAGGGCTCGGGAGCGCTGAAAAAAGTCATCATCGCACCCCGGCAGTCAGTCCAGGCCTGATGCTGCGTTTGCTCGCAGGCGTATCACGTTATCACTTGTATCAACCCAGGCAACCGGCATGTCTGTCCCAGGTTACAACGACACCATCGCGGCTGTTGCAACAGCCGCAGGCAATGCCGCCATCGGCATCATCCGAATCAGCGGCCCGGCCGCCTTTTTGATCGCCCGGAAAATTTTTCAGGCTACAACGTTTTCCGCAGACCCGCCGATCCCACGGCATCTTTACTGCGGCCGTATCGTCGACCCGTCCGACAGAGCCCTCCTTGATGAAGTACTGCTCGCCTGCATGCCCGCACCGCACTCCTACACCGGTGACGATGTCGTAGAGATCAACTGCCACGGCGGACTGACCGGCATAGGCGCCGTGCTTGAACTTGTCCTTGCCAACGGCGCCCGCGCTGCCGGGCCGGGCGAATTCACCCGCCGGGCCTTTATCAACGGCCGGCTTGATCTTGCTCAGGCCGAGGCCGTCATTGACCTAATTGAAAGCCAAACCTCTGCGGCTCTTAAAATCGCCGCCCGCCAGATGCGAGGCGCGCTTTCCGAGCGCGTCAGTGCGGTTCGAAATTCACTCATTGAACTGCGGGCGCATCTTGAGGCCTGTATCGATTTTCCCGAAGACGGAATCGATATAATACCCCGGGAGCGCGCAGGGGACGCTCTTCTGGATCAGTGCATGCACATCAGGGCACTGATTGAAAACGCCCGGCAGTCCGCCTGTTACCGCAGCGGACTTGATACGGTTATTGCCGGCAAACCCAATGTCGGCAAATCAAGCATCATGAACGTCCTGCTCGGCGATGATCGCTCCATTGTCACTGCAATCCCGGGCACGACGCGCGACGTCATCCGCGAAACGATTTCCATAGCCGGTGTTCCGGTCCGCCTGCACGATACCGCCGGTATCCACACCAGCACCAATGAAATTGAGACCATCGGTATGGACCGCGCACTGGACCATTTTGCAAACGCCGACATTACCCTGCTTGTTTTCGACGGCTCGCGCCCGCTTGATATGCATGACATGCTGCTGCTAGAAAAAAAACAACCTCTCTCCTGTATCGCGGTCATCAACAAGTCAGACCTGCAGCAGCATAGCGACATGCGCATGCTCATGGATTTTTTCGATCATGACATGATAGTGCCGGTATCCGCAGCCAGCCGCAAGGGTTTTGAAGCACTGCGCGATCGTCTTGCCCGGCTTGTGCGGGCAGACTGCGCGCCCGCTGTCGGCGACGTCATCATCACCAGCCTGAGGCATACACAGGCTTTGGCGGGCGCACTCGGCGCGCTTGAACGCGCATATGAGGCCGCGCATGCCGCACTTCCCTTTGAACTTGTCAGCGCCGATGTGCAGGAGGCCCTGCACAGCCTTGGGGAGATAACCGGAGAGACGGCCTCAGCCGATATACTTGACGCTATTTTTTCACGCTTCTGCATCGGAAAATAAAACGGCGGCGTGCTTGACTTGCAGAACTGATTTCGACTATGATTTCCCGACGACCGCAATCACAGCACAGGCGCGAGGATGAGGAATGAACGTTTCCATCGTTATACCCGTACACAATGAAAACCAGGCGCTGCCCGCTCTTATCAGCAGTATCCGGCGCCATGTTCCGGACGCAGAAATTATCGTGATCGATGACGGCTCCACAGACGCATCCGCTGATACGGCGCGCAGGTCCGGCGTGCGCGTCATCAGCCACCCCTATAAAATTGGCAACGGTGCGGCAGTCAAAACCGGGATGCGAAGCGCCACCGGAGATACGATTGTGCTGATGGACGGCGACGGCCAGCACGACCCGTCCGACATACCTTCCATGCTCAGGCTGGCGGGTTCCTATGACATGATTGTCGGGGCGCGCTCACGCAGATCGCATGCCGGCATTTTCAGGCTTGTCGCCAACAGCATCTACAACTTTCTTGCAAGCTATGTTACCAAATTTGCAATAAAGGACCTGACGTCCGGGTTCCGGGTCGTGCGCCGGGAAACCGCCCTGCGCTACCTGTGCCTGCTGCCCAACACATTTTCATACCCCACAACGATAACGCTCGCATTCCTTCGCAGCGGGCGCTCAATTTTTTATATCCCGATCACTGCCCTCCCGCGGGCCGGTGCGAGCAAAATACGACTGCTGCATGACGGATTCAACTTTCTGCTGATAATCATCAAAATCACGACGCTCTATTCACCGCTGCACATCTTTCTGCCCTTGAGTTTCGTGCTGTTCATCCTGGGCCTTACAAACTATATGTACACCTACATCACGGACAACCGATTTACCAACATGTCCGCGCTGTGCATTATCTCGGCGCTGATGATATTTCTGATGGGTCTTATCAGCGAACAAATCACCCAGATGCGCTACGATCGCATCGAGAATGGGGGATGAGGCACACGCCGCATGGGAGGTTCAAAAAAAAAACGAGCGCTCAACACACGGCAGCAGCCTGCCGCTCCGGCAACGGTCGGCGCCGGAACAGGCATGTTCATGCGCATGCAGGCTGCATGCGACCGCTGTGCCCACAGGATCGCGCCGTGGCGTATACTGCTTGAAATCATCACGGTAACAGCCATTTTCGCGCTCGGCATTTTCTGCCGTATGGAGGACCTTTCGCAGTGGCGGAAAATCGAATCCCGTACGTTCTACGACGGCAAACCGATCCATGCCACGTTTGACGCCTGGTTTTACCTCAGCCTCGCCCAGGACCTGATCGACGGCACCTATGCGCAGCCCGATGAAAAGCGAGGCGTTCCGTACAGCCCGCGGCGTCCCGAGCCGCCTCCGCTCATCTCGATTCTGGCTGCAGCGACCGCCAAAGCGACCCACGCAAGCCTGTGCTGGGTTGGGGCGGTTATGCCGGCCATACTCGGGCCGCTGCTGGTTGTGCCCCTCTACCTGACCGGTCGTTTTTACGGCGGGATCATGTGCGGTCTGCTGGCGTCCCTCGTATCCGTTTTATATCCCTTTTATATCGTGCGCAGCAATATCGGCCGCTTTGACACCGACTGCATGATTCTACCGTTCTCGCTCAGCGCCTCATACCTGCTTATGCGCTTTGCTCTTATACGAACAGCGCGGCGCTATGCGTATGCAGGCGCAGCCGTCGCTGTTTCGGCGCTGTTTTTGTGGTGGTGGGACCAGACGCCTGCGGCTGTGTGCGCGCTGACCGGGCTGCCCCTGCTGGCGGCACTGGCAATCTACTATCGCCCTGCGTTGCGCGAAGGACTTATCTTTTACGGTATTCTTGCCTGCGGCGCGGCAGCAGCGCTATGGTACATCGACCCGGCTCTGCCGCTCAGGATTATCGAGCGGCTCTGGCGTGAATTTCTCTATATTACCAAAGACCAGTCAGGGAGTTTCCCGAATGTAGGTAAAACCATCAGCGAACAGTTCGTGCCTGAGTTTGCAAACATCGTCAATTCCACGACAACGAACAGCCTGTCATTCCTTTTTGCTTCTGCCGGATGCGTGCTTCTTGCCTGGCGCGAACGCGCCCGCATCCTTTTTCTGCTGCCGTTTGTCATAATGTCGTATCTGGCTTTCACAGCCGCAAACCGCTTTATCCTCTTCATGATTCCCCTTGCAGCCATCGGGACCGGATACGCAGCGTCTTGCATCTATCGGCTTTTGCACCGCGTCAGGCCGCTCGACGCCGTTGCCTGCACCGGGCTTGCAGCTGTGCTTGCGGTGCCGCTCTACACACACAATATCAGCAGCACGCGCATGCCGAAGGAGCCCGGTTTCATGGTGCAGGCCATGCACCGCATCCGCGAAATCACACCGCCGGACGCGGTTATCTGGGCATGGTGGGACCACGGCTATGCGCTGACCTATTATGCCCGACGGGCCACGATCAATGACGGTGCAATTCACGGCGGTGAACTGACAGTATTCAACGCCATACCGTACACCACGGAAAACTTCCGCCTCGCGGCAAATTTTATGCGGTTCTATGTGGGCCGCGGCATGCCGGGCATGCAGCGCGTATACCGTCAGTTTGGTAACGATCCTGCCCGCGGGATTCAATTTGTAAAAAATGTCCTGCAGGCGGGCCCTGAAGCGGCCCGCAGGCTGCTTGAGGCCGAGCTCAAACCGGAAGGCAACTGCACAACAACTGATGACTGGCTGCGCTTCTTTTTCCCGGGCAGGGCACGCCCCCTCTATCTGGTCTGCGACCACCTTCTGAACCGCACCGCGTACTGGTGGTACTGGTTCGGCTCATGGGATGCCGCTTCCCGCTCAGGCACGCATCCACAATTCAGGCCGTACGAGCAGATCAGCTTCGACCGCGCAACCGTACGGGGAGCCGGCAACCTCGCCATCGACCGCGCATCGGGTACCTGCCTGCAGGATAACCGCCGCATTCCGCTTGCCCGCATTGATATGCACACGAGCGGCCGCACGAATACCCTTAACGACTACAACCGCAGCGGCCTGATTTTTGAATTTAACCGCGAACACCGCAACGGAGCCCTTATGGACGCCGGCATTGCGGATTCGGTTTTCAGCCGATTATTTATCCGCATGCTGCCCGACACGCGCTATTTCAGGCCCGTCATCAACACTCCGCCTTTTTTTCAGCTCTGGGAAGTCCTCGGCGACACCTGTGAACCGTAAAAATCCATTGCGGTTCACGAACCGCTACCAGTAAATTGCGGCAGTATTTCAAACCGCCGAACCCTGCACGGATTTTAGGGAATGCCGGGGGTACCCAGCAGGAACAGCACCCGCTCATGCCGTACGCCGGCAGCACGGACAATATGCCTGCTATGATACTATAAAATACGTAATCGCCAGACCAGGCGGCTCAGCCGCCGGATACAATCAAACGCCCAGGATCATACCCCTGTAGTCTGAGCCGGTCGAGAATGCGGGCATACAGTTCAGGATCCATCCGGGGTGTACGGCTTAAAATCCACAGATAGGTCCTGTCAGGATGCCCTACGACAGCGTACTCGTAGCGTTCTCCAAGCTGTATAATCCAGTAATCGCCTGAAAAAGGCCAAAAAAACTGAACTTTGATGCGGGCGTTGGTCGCAGGATCAACAACCCATGCCTTACCGCTGGCGACTTTTTCAGCGCCGTCGGGCGAACCCTTGCGGCAACGGTTTATCACACTGATCTTTCCGTTATCAAGCAGTTCATACGTTGCGGTTGTGGCAAAGCAGTCCTTCTGGAAACTGTTGGGGTAACGGGCAATTTCATACCAGGTGCCGAGATAGCGATCAAGTTCAACCCGCGGCACGACTTCCAGTGTACTCACCTTTGCACTGCTGCGGCAGGCATACAGCATCGCTGCAGCGCAGCCAAGGCACATCGCGATAACTATATAGCGCATATATCCTCCCATGATGTTGAATAGGCTGCCATACCATCGGTCAGACTAGCGAAAATTATTCAAAAAGTAAAGCAATTGTCTCTGGTATTATTACCCCGTTCCGCCGTTCACCAAGGTTGGCCGGTATCAGGTAAAGGCGCGGTTTTGCAATGACACTGCAAACGATGGTCAGCGGGGAGTCATGGCCAAAAACAAAAAAAGTTCAAGGAAAACTATGGCCGCATAAAACGGCTCGGCAGGCGAGTGAGGCAACGGAATGCGGCAAGAACAGATGCGCGCGCCCGCGGCGCTGCAACGCAGGCCAGCCTGCGCCCGCAGGCGCTCAAGGCACGCATGAACGCAAACAGAGCCTGCCAGTACAGGCCAGCCAGGCGTCCGGCAAGGCGATGCCTCAGATGTGTCAAATCACGGACATGCCCGTTGTGTTCAATGTGTATCACGCGACCGATTAACGAGGATGCCGGAAACATGCCGGGGAACAACATGTTATCTCCTTTTTCACGGAACCACAGGCAGCCGTCCTGGTAAAAACTGCCGACAACACGGTGGGCCACGAGGATGCCGGGGCGTTCAAACAGGGCTATATCCCCTGCTTTCAGCGACCGGTCTGCGGTAGCCGGCAGAAACGTCAGTGTGCTCCCATCGCATATCAACGGATACATACTCACCCCGGCTGTTTCAATTTTTCGCGGACGGCTGCCTGAACGGCACAGTTCTATGCATTGTTCTCTGAGCAGCCGGCCTGAATTCATGAGCTTTTTATCCGGGATGCGTTCACAACTGGCCTTTGGGTCCGCACTTCGAATGTCTGCAGGATCAAACGCCGGGCCGGGCCGGGCAGCACACCCCAGCCAGCGCGCAGCATTGATGCATGTCAAAACTATTGGCTATTGCCCCATTCCCGCATGCCCGGTTCCTGATCGGACATCCGCAAAGATCCGGCTATTGAATCTGAATCACTCCTTGGCAGTCGCCAACGCTGATCCGGTATGTGCCGGGGGCGGTGCCGGCAGGCACAAGGACCTTGGCCTTTACAAATCCTTTTTTGACATTGACTTTGGGCTCAATCACCTGCACGAATGGCGATGTATCGACAGCTTTCAAGGGATCAAAACCCTGGCCGCCTGAGATACGCAGGCTGAGTTTTTTGTCCTTCTTAAGCCTGGCGGAAACCGGGGGCTTATATTTTATAGACAGAGCACACTGTGGAACACATACATAATCTGTACACGTATATGCCCCCCCGCAGTCTATGTCATTCATGCATTCGACGCACCGGTCAAGTGCCTCATTGCACACCGGTGTACCGCCGCTGCAGGGATCTCCGGTCTGCGCGCACACGCCGTTCGTGCACTGGGGATCACCGGTGCAGAACAGAGCGTCGTCAGCGCACTCATTGTCTGTCGCGCATTCAGGATCAGTGCCTTCAATTTTAAGCTCAAGCGCGGGATCACCGAACAGTATAAACGTTTCCAGAAGATCACGCGAGTTCGTCTGCTGATAGGCCTCAATTTTTGCCGCCGTAAGCAGCGCGCCGGAAGCCGTAATACGTTTATTGAAAAGGGCTTCATACATCTGCGTGCCCAGCACCTTGTGATGCGAGGGCAGCCCTGAAGCGCTCGGAGCCACACAAACTACGGCGCCCCTGTCCGGTTGACGAACAAATTCCTCAGCCGTGGCATAGTCGTCGACAACTTCGGAAAACGTACCGCTCAGGCAGTTAAGAATTAGGGCAAAGGTATACCTGTCCGTATTGGTCAGCAGTGCAACATCATCGCGGGTTGTGCCGGTATTCTGATTCGGTGTCTGAAACCATTTTCGGTTCGACCATGTATCAGTAGAACCATGGCCAATGTAAGTAGTTATCAAAGCACCATTGCTGATTTCATCAATCAGGTCTGCCGTAGCATCAGGGACTGTAGCGTAGGTACTCAAATACATGTTGCGTATAGTAAAATCAGAGGGCAGTTTCGTACTCAGCGATTGCGCCATGTCTTCAAAAACATTCTGATCATCGGAATCGACTGCAAAAATTGCCCGCTTATGCCACGGCTCATACTCGACTCCCTCATAAGCACTGATTTTATCAATGATGTTGTGCAGATCATCGTTTGTTTTAACACACAAACGGCCGATTACCATGTCAGGCAATGGATCATCACCGTCAACACACACAAACCAGTTGTCAGAAGACGTGGCTCCGACACTCGGGCCGAGGCTGCCGCGATAGCCCAAATATGTCGGTATCAGATCGGCTTTGCCTTCAGATGCTCGGCCCAGATTATCGCGGTAATCGTAGGTGGCGTCTCCGACAAGCACGACATAGGTTGGGTGATCCGCTGCATTCCAATGTTGGTAGGCATAGCTCAAAAAATCCTTAATGGCAGTTACATCCTTGATACCGTACGAAAATTCATCATATATGTCCTGGATATCAACAATCTCAACACCGAGGCCGGCCTGCTCACGTAATGTTTTAAGCTGCGCAAGCGTTGCGGCAAACTGCGCATGCGTAATAATGATGTAATCAATATCAGTGCGCGGCTGCTTTAGGTTTGAGGGTGTGTCAACAGAAAACGAAACCGGCGCACGTGATGATCCAGGGTTCACTGCGAAAAATTCAGAGCTCTGCGTAACAATGTATTCGAAACGGGCTTGTGAAACCCCAGCGTCAGCAGTAATCTCGAGACCGCTCAGCAGCACCGGTGCTTCCGGCTGGCTGACATCAAAAACCATGATGTCGGAACCGGTAAAGCCATCCAACTCAAACGTCGTACCGCCGGCGCTGTCTGAGCCGAATGCAAGCCGGTTATTGTCGGCAGTATAGCGCTGAGCATAGGTCAACTCAGCCCAATTGACATAATACTGATCGGGCGAAGATGGCGGATTATCAGCCGTCACGGCCTGAACGGTCAGGGTATTCATGCCGTTATTGAACAGGGCTGGTGAAAGACCGCTGATCGCTCTTCGCTCAATAGCCGTGCCTGCCCATGCAAAATCTGCAATCTGCGTACCGTTCAGCAACACCCGGGAGCGGTGGTTGAAAATGCTCACCCCCCGCAGACACAGCTCGATGTCAAAGGAACCGGCATCAGAGGCAAAATCATTGAGTGTAAAGGTCATTGCATGGGTTGTAACACCGAAAATATTGAGCAGCTGCCAGAACCATTGATCCTCTCCATCCGCATAGTCGGGAAGATTGCGCCGCCAGACCAAATCGTGCTCAATGCGCATTGATGTCGTAAACGAAGAAGGCTTTGGAAACCCGCTGACCGGCGCACTTTCAACAGTCCGCATCGCTAATCCGTCGCTGCTTCCCTGATACAGCCAATAGGCATTGGTTGCACTGTACTCACTCTGGAAATCCTCAGCATAAAAAAGAATGTAGTCACCTTCTGCAAACGGACCTGTGCCGCTGCGGTACACCGCGATTTCCCGGCCGAGGTTTTCAATTTTAATATTGCTGTTCGTCAGGCCGGCCATGTCCACGCCAAGGCTGTTAATATCATCATACGTTAAGCGGTGAACACCCGGACCTGATGTTAGAATCCGTATTGCGAAAGGACTGTCCACCATCTCGCCTGAAACCCGGAATTGCGCCGGGGCGAGCCCGTGAGCGGACGGCACACGCGCAAAACGGGAAGCTGGATTAATAACGGTTCCGGTACGAATGGTGTCAAACACCCGGGCAGCTCCGTCAACCGGTTCCTGGGCAGGCGGTTCGTTTACAACACTGCCCCCGTCTGAAGTCTGAAACTGAAGCGTCAGGGTCATGCTGCTCGCAACGCGCAGCATGCGCTGTACAGGGTTATACTGTGCGGGCGTTATCAGTATCTCCGCATACTGCATGCCGCGCAGAATACCGGTAGCCGTGATTTCCGCAGGTCGTTCCGGGAGGTAGGCATCACGTTTATAGACGTTCCGATCATGTACGAACTGACTGTCTGAAAACCCTTCGCTCATAGTGCTGTCCGACGCGGGCTCAGCAACTGGCGCAAGATTCACGGAACGGTACTCCCGGACGGCGTGCACATCAATCGTGAGTGCAACCCGGGCGCCGGGGGGAATTGCAACCATCACAGTCCGGGCAACTACAGCCGGCATGCCTGACTCATGGCAGGCGCTGAAACCGTCAAGCGAGCAGGCAACCGAGCCACCATCTCCGGCGGGGATAAAAACAGGCTCAGGAACATCAACGGCAATCACCACAGAACTGGGAGTTTCAGCAATGAAACTGATCCCCTGAACAGCGATTGCCGAGCCCGGCAACGCAAGCAGGCACAGCACCATGAAAAGCAAGCAAGGACTTTTTTTCATGTCAAATCCTTCAGACTTGACAAACCTTCAGACCTGACTCTTATATGTAGCATTATTTTGTTTATCACTCAGTACTTTAAAAAAGCGGGTATAAAAAATAATTATTTTTTAATAAATAACAACCATTACCATCTAATAGTATCAACCATTTCTACCATCATGTCAAGGTTGCCAGGATTCAACTTGTAGCAGGGAATGTTTGCAAGCAAACGGCCAAGCAGCATTGCCAATGAAGCATTTTTGCCGCCTAAAGACGCAAGCAGACTTCCTGCCGGAGAACGATTAACAATATTTGCCATCACCGATGAAACAGCATCAAACCTAGTGATCGGCCGCATCACCGGGTTGCGTTCAAAGGTATCTATCTCTCCCCTGTAAGGGAACACGGCAAAAATCTCATGATTGTATTGTTTCCAAATGCTGTTAAACCGTTTTACAAAAGCTGTACGGTCAGCAGCAGCAACCCTAAATACAGGATAGCGTCCCCTCATGACCGGTCCGCTCAGTGTTACATCTGGCAGATGCCTGAGAGCATCGGGAACGCCGCTCTCCTCAGTACACAGGTAAATATCCAGAACCACCCCGCGGGGCGGACAGACACTGGCATCAACCGTACCGCAGATTTCAATACATGCGCCAATCGGACAAGGCTGGGCCGAACGCGCCGGATCGGCGGCAGCGCAGTCAAAAAAATCCTTATCAAGGGAGCTGTGCACAAGCGCCCTTTCTGAATGAATACGACGGTACAGCGGGCTTGTCCTTCGTATGCTCACCAGGCGTTCAAACGGCTCAACCATAAAATCCGACAACCTCACCGGGCAGAATTCATCCGACATAAAGCCATAACCCCGGCCCACAAGCTCAAGTGTAAGCGTTGTCTTGCCGAATCCCGACTGACCATAAAAAACAACGGCCCTGCCCCGCCGTACCACAACCCCGGCATGCAGCACAATATAGTCATCGATCAGCTCAGACAGGTGGCGAAACAGGATTAGCTCGGCATGATCGAGAAAACGCTCAGTGTCAGGAAGCGGATAGAAAGACTCGCCCACAAAAAGTGCAGGGCCCTGACAGCCGGTATATGAACGCAGAACACAGCATTCAATATCTAATACATCAGGCGGAGGTACAACGAAATGCTTATAAACAAGCGCCAACGTATTAACTGTATCACGATCATCGGAATGCAGCCTAACATGCCGTCCCCAGAATCGAAGCACACAGCTATAGGGGCACTCATTAATCACCCGGTGCAAATGCAAATCTGGCACAATCAAAGATGGCATAGTCTTACAAAAAAAAAGGGTTATACATGCAGCTGTATAACCCGGAAAAGACATGGTGCAACAACAGAAATTAACCCAGCTCGTCTTCCATGAAACTATTGTACGTCTGAGCAGGGCCGATTATCGCCGCTATCTCTTCTTCAGTATAGGTTGTAATTTTCGGTTTTTCGTACTTCATGTTAAACACCTCTGTGCTGGATTGTCATAGGCTATTATTTCAGCCTTCATCTAGTATATAATGCACACAATAATCATTGTCAAGTTGCGATTTCATATTATAGCAAAAAGTGCTCTGGTTCTTAATATTAGAGTTTATATCGTCATTATTACCAATATAAATTAGAAAAATTTATTAAATCAAAAGTCCTTTCCGTTTAAACTCCGTCAAGGCAAGAGAAATATCGTCAGTGAGCCCAGACTCTGAATCCGGGTACTGAAGTGCCATTTCTCGCCTGATATCCTCCAAAGTATTCCTGCCATTGCACAATTTCCATATGGCATGTGCACTGTGGTTCAACACATGTATTTTTTCGCCATCGCTGTCATAGAGCATAACCTCATCGCCGATTGCCTGTGCGCTGATATCGCCCCGGGCTTCAGGCCGCGCATATGTGTCATTGGACATACCTGTGCTCCGAAATTTATTTTTTCATCTCTTCGCGCTGGCGCCTTCCATCCCGATATGACGCCATCCGGCTACAGAATCATCATCTGCCGGCGGATAAAACACCAGCCAGCAGAAAAATATACTTGAATTTAACAATACAGATAAGTATAATGGAGAACTCTAGTGACGGCGGTGTAGCTCAGGTGGTTAGAGCATGCGGCTCATATCCGCAGTGTCCGGGGTTCAAGTCCCTGCACCGCCACTTTATCCCCCTTTTCTTCAAACACATCCCTGCACGCACCAATCCGTGTTTATTCTACCATATCATGGAAAGCCCCCATGGCCGCAGGCGTAAAGCTGCGGGGCCTGTCAGGCATAGGAGCTTATAGGTAGCAACCGGACCTAACCGTGCCGTACAGTTTTGAGTTTGTGCTTAACATATCCCGTCATACTGTATTTTAGCACATCCCAGCCTGCGCGCAGGATGTTGAGCATGATACAGGGCTTTCGAATCACTTTTAAAACATAGCGCGCAATCACTGCGGGCCGCAGGTAGAATTTCCTGAACATGCGGCGATGGCCGGCGATAAGCTCTTCCCGGGTCATCCCGTGCGGAATGAAAACAGGGTCCCAGAAACCGAGCTTGCGCCAGTCGCAGTCGAATGCGCCCCATTTCCGCCAGCTATCAAACAGCTCAGCACCGGGCATGGGCGTGCAAAACGTCACATGAAATTCCTTCAGCTTGCTGTCGCGCATGAAATCAATCGTTTTTTCGATGGTTGCAGGTGTCTCGCCGGGGCAGCCGATCATAAAATAGCCGCGTGTCGTAATGCCGGCATTGTTGGCCTGCTGTATCATTTGAACAACGCGGTCGATCTTAACATGCTTTTTCATGTTGTTTAGAATTTCCTGATCGCCGCTCTCGATGCCATAGGCAATCTGCCAGCACCCGGCCCGGTGTATGGTTTCGTAAAAATCCTTAGGCGTCAGGTCGGTCCGCGCAAGGCAGGACCAGGAAATGCGGTAATCGCGGCTGAGCAGCGCATCGCATATCTTCAGCACACGCCCCCGGTCCAGCAGAAAATTATCATCATAAAACATAATGTCCCGAATACCGTACTGGCGCACAAGATGATCGACCATGGCCAGGGTGTATTCAGGGCTGTTGCTGCGATAGCGCTCGCCCATAAAGGGGCGCGCGCAGAACGTGCATGTTCCATTGCAGCCGCGAGATGTCATCAAAGATGAAGACGGCAGCTGAAAATAGCTGTGCGGAGCGGGTTTATAATGCTTCGCAAGATCAGGTATCAGATCCCAGGCGGGAAACGGCAGCTCATCAAGATTCTCAATTAACGCCCGCGCGGGCGTCATAGTGATGTCATCCCGGTCGCGAAAAACCACGCCGCGGATATCATGATAGGAACTGCCGCTTTTATTAGCCTCGATCACCTCAACGATGGTGTGTTCACCCTCGTTAATGACCCCGAGATCGAATTCAGGAAACTCACGCAGGGTCTGTTCCGGCAGAGCGGAAACATGGGCGCCGCCGATAACAATAGGCGAACGCACACCGCCTGCCCGTAACCCCTGCGCAAGTTCAGCAGCACGGATAATCGATGCGGTTGTCGCGGTGATACCGATCAGCGCTGCCCTTGTGCCCCCGACTTCGCGCACGGTCGCAGGCAGATCAAGGTTCAAGGCCGGAGCATCCAGTATGCCGGCACGGTGGCCGGCCTTCCTGACCGCAGCGGCAAGATAGCAGAGCCCCAGCGGCGGCGCCTGGCTGCCCACGGATGCAAATGCACCGTAGCGTTCTGCAAGTGTCAGGGGGGGATTAACCAACAGGATATCAAGGCTCATACAGAAACGCGCCACACAGATGATACCGGGCATTACCGCGCGTGTATACACACGCGGCGCGTCTTTACCGAACGCGCATACCCGAAAATATTAAACAGCTCTTGTCTTGCAACAGTGCCAGTATAGTGGCGCTGGTACGTAATTGCAAATGGTTTATAAAAAAAGGGCCGCATGACATGCGGCCCCTGTCGGGCACATTTCTGCAACGTTCAAACTAGCTAATGGAAGAAGCTACGATCTCCGCAATGTCCTTAACCTTGACACGATCTGCGGCCTTCTCATCCTTGACGCCGTCCTCATACATGGTCAAACAGTAGGGGCAGGCGACCGCGATTGTGTCAGGGGCGGCCCGGAGGGCCTCCTGCGTGCGCTCAAGATAAATACGCTTGCCGTCGAGCTCCTCCATCCACATGCGTCCGCCGCCGGCGCCGCAGCAGAAACTCTTCTCGCGGCAGCGCTCCATCTCGGCCGGGGCCCTGCCGCCGCTGCAGGCTTTGATAACATCCCGCGGCTGATCATACAGGTTATTATAGCGTCCCAGGTAGCAGGAATCATGGATAACAACACGTCCTGCGCTGTCGCTGGAGGGGTTGATTTTGCCGGCAGCAATCAGGCTGCTGATCAGTTCGCTGTGATGAATAACCTCAAAATCGGCACCGAACTGTTTATAATCGTTCTTCAGCGTTGTATAGCAGTGCGGGCAGTAGGTAATGATCTTCTTAATCCCGTATTTTTTAAGCTGCTCGATATTGGCCTGGGCCATTTTATCAAACACATATTCATTGCCGAGGCGCCGCATCGAATCACCGCAGCATTTCTCCTCATTGCCAAGTATGCCCCAGGATACTCCGGCAGCGTTGAGTATCTTTGTCAGGGCCGTTGTAACCTGGCGCGCGCGCGAGTCAAACGCGCCGGCACAGCCGACGTAGAACAGGTATTCAGCCTGAACTCCCTGGGTAACCAAGGGAACGTTTAAATCAGCAGCCCACTTGGCGCGATCCGACGGCGCAATGCCCCACGGGTTGGAACGCTGCTCAGAGTTCTCAAACAGCGCAATCAGTTCTTCCGGGAATTCGGCTTTTTCCATGACAAGATGCTGGCGCATCTGCACGATCTTGGGCGCATGCTCAATAAATACCGGACAGACCTGCATGCAGGCGCCGCAGGTCGTGCAGTCCCAGATTGCTTTTTTTGAAACGCTCTTATCACTGCCGTTAATCAGCGGCACGTTCATGGCGGCATCTTTGGGGGCAGGTGCGAGCATGTCGGCCGGACGGTTTGCAAAAACGGACTTGCTGTTCGTGAACAGATTCACCTTACCCTGATGTACCATTTTTTTCGGGTTCAGCGTCTTCTGGGTATTGCTGGCCGGACATACCTCCTGGCAGCGTCCGCACTCCGTGCAGGACATAAAATCCAGCAGATCTTTCCACCGGAACTGCACAACTTTCGAAATACCGAATTCCTCGCCCTTTTTAAACTGCAGGCGCGGCACGGTTGCAACCATATGCTTGCTGCGGAAAAAGCAGTTGGGTATCGCCGTCAGCACGTGCAAATGCTTGCTGTAAGGCAGGTAATTCATGAAAAACAGAAGCACAATCGCATGGATCCACCAGAAAACACGCATGCTTGCATGCAGAGATTCTGTGTCGGATCCGCGGAGAAACAAGGCCACACCACGCGTCACCAGCATGTACGTGCCCGCAGCCAGTTCATCCAGACGATATTCACAGGCTGACATACCGAAAAAGGCTATCATCAGCGATCCGACCAGGCACAGGATCAAAAAGGCGTCCGCGGTCTGATCAATAAAATAGGGCCGGAAAAACAGACGGCGCGCGATAGCGAGGACGACGCATCCAAGCACTACCAGCGACATAATATCAGCTGCAAACATGAGGATATAATACAGAGGCCCCATGAACGCCAGACTAAAGGCCGGGAATATGCCTTTTAACAGAAACTCAAAGTTCACCAGCACCAGGGTCATAAAACCCCAGAAAAGCAGGTAGTGGTTGTAGCCGAACTTCTTCTGGATGACGCGCAGCTGCCCGAATCCATAGGCGAACATGCCTGCGCAGCGCGACCACAGGTTGTCGAACCGGTTTTCCGCGCGGCCCAGGCAGATCGTTGCCACGAGCCTGAAAATATTTTTGAAGAAGAAGGCGAATGCGCCCAGACATACAATAAGGAATATTAAACGTTCCAAGGCAAAACTCCTTTCATGACTGAATGTAACTCATGTTATTCAACTATTTTCGCGCCGGACTGTTTAATTTTCTCGATCAGATCGGGAATAATTTCAAACACGTCACCGACGATACCCAGGTGGGCAACCTCGAAAATCGGAGCGTTCTTGTCCTTGTTGATCGCAATGATGTATTCGGAATCCTGCATGCCGACCAGGTGCTGAATGGCGCCAGAGATGGCGCAGGCTATATAGAGTTTCGGATGCACGGTTTTGCCGGTCTGGCCTACCTGGCGCGCATGCTCGATCCAGCCTTCGTCAAAAGCGCAGCGCGATCCTGAAACAACGCCGCCGATCAGGTCCGCCAATTCCTGGAGCTTTGCAAAATTCTCTTTGCTGAGCATGCCGCGGCCGCCTGAAACAAGAATCTTGGCCGCGTTGATATTAACCGATTTTCCTTCGGACGACTTGATAATCTCAATAATCTTGGCGGCTATATCGTCTTCCTGCAGTGCGAACGGTTCTTCGATCAGAACGCCGGTTCGGCCCTGCTGAAACAGGGGTTTGGGCATCACATGCGGCCGGACCGAGGCCATCTGCGGCCGTCGCGTTTCCGTCAGAATGGTCGCCATGATATTGCCGCCGAACGCGGGACGGGTCTGTTCAAGAATGCGCATTTTTTTATCAATATCCAGCTGCGTACAGTCCGCGGTCAGGCCGGTCTTCAGATCGGTTGCCACGGCGCCTGCCAGGTCACGGCCAAGGCCGGTCGCGCCCATCAGCAGGATTTCGGGCTTGTATTTATTGACAAGCTCAACAGTCCCGCGCAGATAACTCTCCGTGCGGTAATGCTTCAGAACCGGGCTTTCCATGCTGTATGCCTTGTCAGCGCCGTAGCCGAACGCCTCCTGAGCAAGATGCCTGACATTGTCACCCAAGACAAAGGCCGCCAGCTCCACGCCGAGGTCATCGGCCAGCACTCGTCCCTTGCCGAGCAGTTCCCAGGAAACATCGTGGGCATGCCCTTCAAACTGTTCGATAAACACCCAGACGCCCTTCCACAGGGCGATGTTCGATTCCGACCCTCCCGCGGGCTGCTTGCTTTCAGCTTCCGGCTCATCAGGCTCCGCAGCGGCGCCCTGCGATTCGAGCTCCTTTAAAAGGGCCTGCTCCTCGGGCGTAAAAAACATCTCAAGGGCATCAGCCGGACAGGCCTTGACGCATTTGGTGCACCCGATACACTTGGCGGTATCAACGACCGGCTCTTCCTTGGCGTTCATCTCAATGGCGTCAACAGGGCATGACATCTGGCAGCGCGCCCCGCAGGCAATGCACTTGCCTTCAATGAGCCGCGCTTTGCCGCGCGGTTTCTTTATTTTTTTTGGTTTCTGCTCCATGTATCCTCCAGCCGTTTCAGGTTTATCAAAAATATATTTTCATAACCGGTCGCGCTCTACACGTGCACGATATCCCGGTCAAGCAGTTTCGCAAAGCAAGCCTCAACCGCCTTGGTGCGGTCCGGGCCCTCGCCCATCATGATTTCACCCTTTTCGCGCTCCGGCGCGAAAATACGGCGAACCTGCGTGGGAGATCCGGGCAGGCCGATCGTGGCGGGATCGAGTTTCAGCTGGGCATTGGACCAGATCTCGACCCTGACATCATCAGCATGCAGCCGGCCGGGGACCGTGGGATAGCGCGGTGTGTTGATCTCGCGCTCCACCGTCATCATCACCGGCAATTTTACCTCGATAATCTCGTGATAATTTTCAAGTTTGCGCCGGATCCGGATGGTCTTCTTTTCGGTGTTGACCGAAACGACCTCGTCAACGAGGGTAAGCTGCGTAATGTTCATGCGGCGCGCTATGCCCGGGCCAACCTGCGCAGTGTCGCCGTCAATGGTCTGCTTGCCGCACAGCACGATATCAACCGGCTGCTCTTCGTTGAGCTTCTTGATGGCCAGGCCCAGAACGGTGCTGGTGGCCAGGGTGTCGGCGCCGCCGAACGCACGGTCGCTGAGCAGAATCGCGCGGTCGGTCCCGATCGAAACGGCCTTGCGCAGCACGCTCTCGGCATTGGGCGGTCCCATGGAAACCGCAGTCACAAATGCCCCGTATTTGTCCTTGAACCGGATCGCTTCTTCAACGGCGTTGGTGTCATACGGATTGGTGATGAACGGAACACCATCTCGTATCAGCGTATTGGTGACCGGATCAATACTCACCTGCGTTGTATCAGGCACCATCTTTACGCAAACCACAATATGCATAGAACGCTCCTTTTGAATTATTTTAGTTTATTAAATATTATCTATTCTGCATCCTGCATACAAAGTTTATATAAATATCATATAGCGCCATCGCATGCAAGGTTAATCGTATGCAGGGCAACCGTTTGTATGGAATAAATATCTCGCAATAATATATCCATATCGAAATCGGTATCGGGATCGGATTATTAAAAAAGCCGTTAGCGATAACGACGGATATAACACGAAGAAAAATGTGTCACCGTCACGCAATACTGTTTGGACAAGTAAACAAATGCGAGGCTACTTCCGTCTAAAAACAGCAGCGATGTTCTCTGTATACGGCGCAGGGATCACGCCCTTTTCTGTGATCAGACCGGTAATGAGCTCTGCCGGAACGACGTCAAAGGCGGGATTCCACACACGTGTTCCGGCAGGGGCAACAGGCCGGCCGGCAATCGTTGTGATCTCCTCCGGTGAGCGCTCCTCGATCGGGATAGCATGCCCGGATGCTGTCGTACGATCGATGGTTGACAGGGGCGCGGCGATATAAAAAGGTATGCCGTGCGCGCGGGCAAGCACTGCAAGCGCATAGGTGCCGATTTTGTTGGCCGCATCACCGTTAGCCGCCACCCGGTCTGCGCCGGCGAGCACGGCGTCAACACGTTTGGTTTTCATATACACAGCGGCCATGCTGTCGGTAATAAGCTCAAACGGGATACCATCATGCAGCAGCTCCCAGGCAGTAAGGCGCGCTCCCTGCAGCAGGGGGCGGGTCTCACAGGCTGCGACAAACACTTTTTTCCCGTTTTCTACCGCGCTGCGAACAACTCCCAGTGCCGTGCCGTGTCCGCCGGTTGCAAGCGATCCGGTATTGCACACCGTCAGCACAACTGCATCATCCGGCAGCAGCGCCTGACCATGACGGCCCATACTGCGGTTAATTTCAATATCCTCGGCATGTATGCGCAGGGCCTCCTGTTTCAAAAGCTCCTGCAGTTCCGGCACCGAGGCGCCCTGAAACCGGTGCATGACCTGTGCCATGCGCTCCAGTGCCCAGCGCAGGTTGACCGCCGTCGGCCGGGTGGCAAGCAGGTGTGCGCTGATCGATGCGGCCTGTGCGGCAAATTCCCCACGGTTCCCGGTGCTGATCCGCCCTGCCAGAAACGCAAGCCCCATTGCGGCGGCAATGCCGATAGCGGGTGCCCCCCGGATTGAAAGACGCTTGATCGCGCCTGCTATGTCGTCAATCGTTCGGCATTCAAGATAAACCTCCTCGGCTGGCAGCCGGGTCTGATCAAGGATCCGCACATACTCATCATTCCAGGCAATCGCTTCGATCATCGCACGCATTCAATTAATTCTCCTTACATTGTTTGTTCACACGACCTGCAGACGCGTTGTTCCCAGCTTTGAAGAGGCCGGCATCCAAACGCACCGGAATAAAATTTTTATAAAAATATTGAAAGATAAATCAATTATTTAAGTATAATAATATAACAATTTAATTCATAAAAAAATTGCGCCTTTCATCACGATCCAACATGCCACGCCGATGCCTGCAACGGGCCTGACTCCAGCCGTGCGTGCATGGCCTTTCAATTACAAAAGGCAGTGCATCTGCCGCATGCGATACGCCCAGACTCTATACCACAGCTTTTCATGAAATACATCCGCAAAAACCCCGCAACCCGTGGCATTGCAAATTTCAATACCTACGGCATAGACTATCTGTTTTTTCTATTTGACCGGTGGACTCTTTGCAGGTACTTTTTCCCGCACGCAAAGGCCCGTGCGCATGAGCGTCCTGCGCGAGCGTACCCGAACACAGGGGAACGACATGCCCGGGATCCCCGTGTGCTTCAAAATATAATCGTTTACTGGTGCTGTCGCAGGCACCCTGCTCACACTGCAGCCGGAGAGATCGCATGGACACAAAGCAGCAGCAACCATCAAAGCAGACGCCATTCCGCTTTTTCGCTACCCGCACGGGCATCATCACCGCCGGTGCACTGATAGGGCTGATCGCATGCTTTCTTGCACTGGCCGGCAATCCGGTCAACATGGGCATATGCGTTGCCTGCTTTATCAGGGATATCGCAGGCTCACTTGGCCTGCACCGTGCCGCACCCGTGCAATACCTGCGGCCTGAAATCCCGGCCTTTGTGCTGGGATCGTTTCTGGCGGCACTCACGTTCGGCGAATTCAAGGCCCGAGGCGGCTCATCTCCTGTTATCCGCTTTGTGCTGGGCGCATTCGCCATGATCGGCGCTCTGGTGTTTCTGGGCTGCCCGTGGCGGGCGATCCTGCGCCTTGCGGGCGGTGATCTCAATGCCATTGCGGGTATCGCGGGCCTTGCTGCCGGCATCGGCATCGGCGTGCTGTTTCTTAAAAACGGCTACAGCCTCGGACGCTCGCACGCTTTCAAAAAACCGGTCGGCCTTGCGGCCCCTGTCATCATGGCAGGCCTGCTCGTAGCGGCCATTGCCAAGCCAGCGTTTCTTTTTACAAGCACACAGGGGCCCGGCAGCATGCGCGCGGCTTTGCTGATATCGATCGGAGCCGGGCTGGTGATCGGTTGGGTTGCCCAGCGCAGCCGCTATTGTACCATGGGCGCCTTCCGTGACCTGTTCCTGATGCGTGACTGGCACCTCATGAGCGGCGTAATGGCCTTTTTTGCTGTCGTCCTTGTATTCAATATCTTCAGGGGAGCCTTCACCGGTGCCTTTGCGGCTCAAAGCATTGCCCACAGCCAGCACCTTTGGAACGTGCTCGGCATGGTGCTGGCAGGCCTTGCCTTCGCTCTTGGCGGCGGATGTCCCGGACGCCAGGTATTCCTGAGCGGTGAAGGCGACAGCGATGCCTTCATTTTTTTCGCGGGCATGCTGACTGGGGCTGCGCTGGCGCATAATTTCGGTCTGACCTCAACCTCTGATGCGCTGAAGGAAGGCATCCTGACGGTTGGCGGACCGGCCACAAACGGCATGATCGCTGTCGGCATCGGGCTGGTTATATGCCTTATCATCGGATTCAGCATGCGCGAGCGCTGGAAATAATACTTTCAATAAAACGAGGTACCTGCTATGAAACACATTGACACACGGGGCCTCTCCTGCCCCGAACCCGCAGTCAAGGCCCGCCGCGCTGCAAGCGAGTTGAGTACCGGCGATCATTTGGAAATTCTCGTGGATACCGGGGCTGCACGCGACAACGTTCTCAGGACTGTCAACAGTCTCGGCTTCGAGGCCGAAGCCACAGAATATGAAGGCGGTTTCAGGCTCATAGTTACAAAAAAATAACGCCGATGATTTATCTTGACAATGCTGCCACATCCTGGCCCAAAGCCCCGGGTGTTGCAGAAGCCATAACCCGTTTCCTGACTGATGTGGGGGCCAATCCGGGGCGATCCGGCCACCGCCTCTCGATCGAGGCAGCACGCATGGTGTCAACCGTGCGTGAACTGACGGCCGGTCTTTTCGGCGCACCCGACCCTCTGCGTGTAGTCTTTACGCTTAATGTCACGCACGCGATCAATGTCGCCCTGCATGGCTTACTGCGACCCGGCGACCACGTCGTCACATCGTCGGTTGAACACAACTCCATGATCAGGCCCCTGAACACGCTGGGTCAAGCCGGCATTTCGTTTACAGCAGTTCCATGCGCATCGGACGGCAGCCTTGATCCGGCCGATATCGAGGCGGCAATCACACCTGCCACGGTCATGATCGCGCTTACCCATGCCTCCAATGTGCTGGGAACCCTGCTGCCGTCTGCAGACATTGGAGCAATCGCCCGCAAACGCGGCTTACTGTTTCTGCTGGACGCAGCATCGACTGCCGGCTGTGTACCGATTGACATGCCGGCCGACAAAATCGATCTACTTGCCTTTACCGGCCACAAAGCCCTGCTGGGGCCGACCGGCACGGGCGGACTCGTCATCGGCGAGCGAGTTGATCCTGCACGCATCATGCCTGTTTTTCAGGGGGGCACGGGCAGCCGCTCCGCCACTGAAACCCAGCCGCCGTTTCTGCCCGACCTGCTCGAATGCGGAACCCTCAACACGACCGGTCTTGCCGGCCTTGGCGCAGCGCTGGCATGGATTACAGCAGCCGGTATCAATCGTATTCAGACCACCTGCCGCGCTCATACACGCCTGTTGCTTGAGAGGCTTCATGCTGTTCCCGGTGTCGGAGTATACGGGCCGCGTAACCCGCGCCTCCAAACCGCTACAGTTTCATTCAACATCAAGGGCATGAGTCCCTCGCAGGCCGGACAGCTTCTGGACGAGCGCTTCGGCATTCTCTGCCGCGTCGGCCTGCACTGTGCGCCGCGCGCACACGTGACCGCCGGCAGCTTTCCACAGGGAACCATCCGTTTTTCCCCCGGCATTTTCACTACACATGACGACATCACCACCGCCGTTGATGCAGTTGCATGCCTGAGCCGGGAGGCCTGCTGTGAGTGAGCAGTTCGTAATCCTGTTTCCGACAAGCGCGCATGTCATGCGCGCTGAAAAGCTGCTCAAAGACGCCGGACTTTCCTGCAGGCTCATACCGGTTCCGCGTCAGCTGAGCTCCGACTGCGGCATCTGCCTTATTGTCCTTCAGGAAGAAGCCGAAACTGCCTGCGCACTTCTCAAAGACAGGCGGGTTGACTTTGATACAGTAGCTGCAATACCGGCACAGTAACGCTGGTTGAAGTTGCCTCATGCAGCGCCCCCTGATATCTCCTGCTGCAGAATCCACGAAAAAAATATTGACATTTTATATTACAAATGTAATATAAAAAGAAAAAACAAGTTATACAGCCAGGAGGCTCTCATGGGATCGAAACTCACACCGAAGCAGCAGCGGGTATTAATTTTTTTGCAAAGCTACATTGATGAGAACGGATTTCCCCCTACCATGCGGGAAATCGCAACAGGGCTTGACCTTGCCGGGCCTGACAGCGCAAAAAAATATCTCGATATACTTGAACGAAAAGGCTGTATCCGCAAAACAGCCCGCTCATCGCGTGCCATTGAACTGCTCAAGCGCGAAGGCTCATCATCGACCGGGACCGGTCGCGCAATTCCGCTTATCGGCCGCATTGCGGCTGGTCAACCCCTGCTGGCCGTAGAAAACATCGAACGGCATATCAATATCGACCCGTCGATCGCACGCACGGACGGCATGATTTTCCTTCGCGTACCGGGCGACAGCATGATCGACGCCCATATCAAGCCCGGCGACCTCGCGCTTATCCGGCCGCAGCAGCAGGTTGAACAGGGAGACGTCGCTGTCATCCGCGTTGGAGATGAAGCGACCCTCAAATACTTTTTCAGGGAAGATAACCGTATCCGGCTGCAGCCGGCCAACCGCGCCTACGACCCGATATATCTTTACGAGGATGATGACATGGAGGTGATCGGTAAGGTCGCCGGCATCCTGCGGGAATATCACTGAGGATTTTACGTTTTCCACTGCTTCCCCGGCACACACACGATACAACAGGCAAAAATTCCTTGCAAAAAAATAATTTTTTGCTATAATTTTTTGACTTGCCTGAGCACGTCCCCATCGTCTAGTCAGGTCTAGGACACCGGCCTTTCACGCCGGCAACAGGGGTTCGAATCCCCTTGGGGACGCCACATAGTGAGGGTAAAAAAACCCGGCCTGACGCCGGGATTTTTTTTATCCTGTGCCTTTGAACCTGCATCATTTCCAGCGCACATACGCGTGCGGCATGCCGCACGCAACCATCGTTTCCCGTGCCGCAAGCGCTGTATGAAACTTCTAAAACCCTGAATCCTGTGTTAATATAACACAATTATGTATTCACTGAAGGTGGTATGGAAAACATCCTGCTGATGCTTGCGCATCCGCGCTACGAAAAATCACTGTCGAACAAGGCTTTGATCGAGGCTGCCCGGCAACTGCCTTGTGTCATGGTGCACGATCTCTATGAACTGTACCCTGACTTTAATATCAATGTTGAGCATGAACATGCGCTGCTCCTGCAGCACGGCATTATTATCTGGCAGTATCCGCTTTACATGTACAGCCCTCCGGCGATCCTCAAACAATGGATGGATCTGGTGCTCGAACACGGCTGGGCCCATGGAGCAGGCGGCAGGAACCTTGAGAATAAACTTCTGCTGAACGCCGTAACAACAGGCGGCAGCGGCGATTCATACGGCCCGCAGGGATTCAACCGCTACCGTTTGGAAGTGCTGCTCCGCCCCCTGGAGCAGACCGCGCGGCTGTGCAGGATGGTCTGGCTGCCGGTGTTCACGGTACAGGGAACCTTTCTGCTGGGACCTGAACAGCTGAACCGTTACGGCCTGCTCTATCGCCGGGCGCTGCAGCGCCTGAGCATGCGGGACTTCGACCCTGCCGGCATCAGGAACCACGCATTTCTCAACGAGTGGATCGAATCCGGGGAACAGCGGTGCGCACATGATTGATACGTTTCTATATCAGGCTCTCATCTACCTTGCCGCCGCTGTCATTTGCGTGCCGGTTGCCAAACGGCTCGGCATGGGGTCTGTGCTGGGCTATCTCGCGGCGGGCATCGTAATCGGCCCGTCAGGGCTTGGTTTTATCGGACAGGAAGGCCGCGACATCATGCACTTTGCCGAATTCGGCGTGGTGATGATGCTGTTTCTTGTAGGCCTTGAACTGGAACCCGCGCATTTCTGGAACATGCGGCGCCGCATCGTAGGGCTCGGGGGGCTGCAGCTCGCCGCAACCTCATGTGTGCTCGGCTCGGGCCTGTACGCAATCGGCTTTAACTGGCAGGCGGCTGTTGCCGCTGGTATAGCGCTTTCCATGTCGTCGACGGCCATGGTGCTGCAGAACCTGAAAGAAAAGGGCCTCAGCACCACTGCGGCCGGCAGAAGCGCCTTCGGCGTGCTGCTGTTCCAGGACATCGCGGTCATTCCCCTGCTGGCGCTCCTGCCATTTCTTGCCTTGAACCGGGCGAGTGTACCGACCGCCAACCACGGCGGCATGTCGGCCGGACTGCCTGGATGGCTGCAGGCATGCACGGTACTGTGCGCCATCACAGCGGTCGTCGCTATGGGTCGCTACGTCATTGTTCCACTGCTGCGTATTGTCGCCCGCGCAGGCCTTCGCGAGCTGTGTGTTGCCGGCTCGCTGCTGATCGTTATAGCAACGGCCTGCCTCATGAAACTGGTCGGCCTGTCGCCTGCCCTGGGCGCTTTTCTCGCCGGGGTTGTGCTGGCAAACTCGGAATTCCGGCATGAGCTCGAAAGCGATATTGAGCCGTTCAAGGGACTGCTCCTGGGTCTTTTTTTTATCGCCGTCGGCGCCTCGATCAACTCCAGCCTTATCGCCGAACGGCCTCTGCTTGAATTCGGACTCGTTGCCGCGATCATTGCCGCAAAGGCCCTGGTACTGGCTGTGGCCGGCCGCATATTCAAACTATCCTTTGATCAGAACAGCATCTTTGCCGTGTCCCTTTCGCAGGTCGGTGAATTCGCCTTTGTCCTGTTTGCCTTCATGGGCACGCTGGGAATTCTGCCGGGGGAGTGGATTGATATCCTGATGGCGGCAACGGCCCTGAGCATGGCCGTAACACCGGTGCTGCTGCTGGCCCAGGAATGCTTGATTCTTCCGCGCTTCGGCACCCGACAGACGGATGAACGGCCTGGGGACCGCGTCGACGTCACCAACGCGGTGATCATTGCAGGATTCAGCGCTTTCGGCAGCACCGTCGGCAGATTTCTACGGGCAAACGGCGTCGAAGCGACAATCCTTGACAACGATTCCGACCAGGTCGAACTGCTCAGGAAAATGGGCTTTCGCGTGTATTACGGCGATGCGACCCGGCTCGACATGCTGCACTCCGCTGGGGCCGCCGATGCCGCTATTCTGATTATCGCCATTGACGATCCTGCGACCAACTGCACGCTGGCTGAAATCGCCCGCAAACATTTCCCGCATCTTACGGTCATGTCGCGGGCACGCAATAATTTCGGCGCCTATGCCCTGATGGAAAACGGTGTAGACCTCGTCTACCGGGAATGCCTGGACGCATCCGTACGTCTCGGCATTGATGCGCTGGTAAAACTGGGTTTCAGACGATACAGCGCAACCCGTGCGGGCCAAAAATTTATTATCTACGATGAAGCGGCCCTGCACAAGCTCGCCCGGCACCGCCACGACGAAAAGGCCTATATTTACACCACGCGCCAGGAAATACAGTTGCAGGAAGAACTGCTTTCCAATGACCGCACAGCCGCCCACGGCATCAATGACCATGCCTGGGAATCGGATTGCTGTCCAAGAGATCAATAGAAAAAAGCAGCTGCGCTACACGCCGCAGCCGATATCTGGCCAGATATAGCGGTGCAGCTGGGGCGTGCAGCGCACATCCAGGCCGTCTGCAAGAATCCACGAAGCAAGCTCGGAGGCGGACAAGTTTGTCATGACAGGCGAAAAATGCACCGCCGCTATGCTGATGCTGCTGAAACGGTTTAGAAAATCGCGCGCGAAATCATAATCGTTTCTATCCGACAGCACGAATTTCAACTCATCATGCGGGCTCAGGCTCTGAAGAACCGCGGGATTAAAACTGTGCGCCTCTCCGCTTGCAGGGCATTTCACGTCAACGATCTTCACGCAGCGCCTGTCAAGAGCATCAAGCGCAACAGTGCCGTTTGTCTCAAGCAGCACAGTGAAGCCCCTGTTTAAAAGCTCTGCGGCAAGCTGCGGGGTCTGCTCCTGGATAAGCGGTTCTCCGCCGGTGATTTCCACCAGGCGGCAGGGATAGGCGCATGCCGCTGCGATAATATCATCGACAAAGCGCTCCTCGCCCCCTGTGAGCGCGTACTGCGTATCGCAATAAGAACAGCGCAGATTGCAGCCGGCAAGACGGATGAAAACGCAGGGGCAGCCTGCGCGCGTTGACTCTCCCTGAATGCTGTAAAAAATCTCGCAGATTTTCAGACTCATTGGTGCGATCGCCTGCGGCGTCGGGCCGCAACCTCGGGCGCCTCGACAATCGTATGACCAAGTACGCGCATGCCCATGCGCAGCAGTTCAGCCGTGCTGCGGGCAAACACCGATGGTCCGCTGCCGACGTCGGGCCATCCGTTTTCATCTGGCGCTACGCTCTCCCAGTTTTTGAACAGCCGGCCCCATTCGCTGTTCAGGCACTCCAGCATGTGCTCGCGGCTGTTGCGCGGATACCAGTACAGGTCATGGTAGATAACCGAGGCGATATAGGCCCAGGGCGCCATCCAGGTCTTCAGCGACCATTCAACCGCGTTTTTCAGCCAGCCCCAGTAAATAAGATGCTGCATGCGGGCCGCAAAGGTAATGTCCTTCATGGGACCGTCAAAGTTCCAGCTCTCCTGAGCGGCGTCGACATCGCCTACGATCTCTATTTCGCCCGGATCTCCGCAGCCAAGGCCCATTTCATGAGCGATGCGGATGAATTTTAATTCAAGCGGATTCATGCCCATCAGTCTGGCGGCAACCGCGTCGATGGCTACCTGGTCGGAGGATGCAAGCAGCACATTCTTTACATGCGGCCGCATGCAGCGCGGGCCCGGCCCGTCACCGGCGAATGTTCCGTCCATAACCGCGAACACGCCCCGGTGTATCTTTTTCTGAATCATCAGCAGGTCAACCAGCGTTTCATGAATCACGGGGTGCGTCCAGTGGCGGTGCTCATTGAGAAGCCCCCCGAAGGCGTTTTTCATGGCCCCGGTCGTAGTCGTAAACACATGCGTTTTTATCGTCGGCAGGTGGATGATATTTTCACCGATAAAGCGCTTCGGGATCGAAAAGCCGTCCGGATATACTTCATTCAAACAAATGAATTTATCCGCCAGATCGCCGACTGCGTCGCGAATATGTATCCACTCCTCGCCTTCATACAGATGGACATTGCGCAAGCCGTGCGCCTGGATAACGTTCAGCTGCTTGTTTTCGCGCTCACCGAGATGCGCGTCGATCACGACCGTGCGGTTATGGCAGCCGTGTATCAGCTCGGAACTGTATCCGTCCTGCTTCATGGCGCGTATGACGCCCTCGAGCTGCCAGGGCGTGGTTGATGACCCGGGAAAGAAAAAATGCCATGAAATATTGATCTTAAGCGCTGTATCGGCGTCGCGGGCGATGACGTCCCGATAGCCTGCCAGGTTCATCACCCGGTGATAATCGCTTATTACGGTAGCCGGTTTTGTGCGTACAATCGCAACCTTTGATTTAGCCATACGTAGAGACCCTTATAAAAATATATGTGCCACGCGGAGTATATGATGCATTGGGCGAAAAATAAATATAAAATAATTATGCCGTACGTAGTGTGCGCCCATGGCACCTGCGTTGATCCGGGCAAAGGACATTGCGGCGGCATGCATTTTATTGTATACAATCTGTACGGAAAACACGATCACACTGCACATGCGGAGATAAGCCCATGCACAAAAAATTTTTCGCACCCGTTGTCCTTGCAGCGCTGCTGGCCGGCATGCCGGCCCGTCCTGCAGCAGAAAGCCTCATGCAGGCCCCGCCCAACCCGGTCTTCATCATCACGACAACCATGGGAATCATTACCGTCGAGCTTGACCGGACAAAAGCACCTGTAGCGGTTGAAAACTTTATCAGCTACGCTGAGGCAGGTTTTTACACCGGCACGGTCTTTCACCGGGTCATACCCGGTTTCATGATACAGGGCGGAGGATTAACGCGCGAGATGCAGCAGAAGCCGACACAGCCATCCATTAAAAACGAAGCTCAAAACGGGCTCAGCAACAAACGTGGAACAATCGCCATGGCGCGCACGTCGGTGGTTGACAGCGCCACCTCGCAGTTCTTTATCAACCTCGGCGATAATGTCGCTCTGGACCACGGCGTCCGCGATTACGGCTATGCCGTATTCGGAAAAGTCATTGCCGGCATGGAGGTTGTCGACGCAATCGCCCGCGTCAAAACCGGTTCACGTTCAGGCTATCAAAACGTCCCGATCGAGCCTGTCGTTATAACCGGCATTACCAGAAAATAAAACCCTGCAAAGATTCTAGAGTTTATGTCTAAGAGGCTGTTGAAAAGGTCTTTTTAAACAGGCTGTTCAATTTTTCGCGGGAAGTCTGGCCTGAACGCAGCCGGAGGGGTTGAGTTGATACCGCAGCGATGGAGTTAAAAAACATTTTCATGCGCTGCCCCCTGAAAGCATGCTGTTTGGAACAATTTTTTAATGCATTGCAACAGAAGTTCGCGCTGCTCAAAGCCCGTCAAACAACAACAGGCCGGGTAACCGGCCATGGCAGGTGGCGGTTGCGCACGCGTCTGCAACCCCAATTTCCTTGCGCAATGCACGCCGACTCCGACAGACAGCGACCCTGCGGGCCAGAAATCCGCACACGACAAAATCCGGTTTTAGCCTGATGGCGCCGTTGCCCCTCAGGGCTATAGCTGCTCCAGCAGATCAAAATCCTTCAGCTTTCGGTAGAATGTCCGGCGACTTATGCCCAGAATCCGGGCAGCCTTTGTGCGGTTCCATTTGGTTTTTTCTAGCGCGTCAAGAATCTGCTCCCTGCTTGCGGAGCACTCCATCGCTTCGGCAGCTTCATCAACTGCAACGGCATCCTTGATCTGCAACGAAATATGGTCTGTCGTGATGGTGTCCGCGTTGCAGAGGATGAACCCGCGCTCAAGCACATTCTCAAGTTCACGCACATTGCCCGGCCATGTATAGTTCACGAAAAGCCGCATCACCTGGTCTGAAACGCCCTGCACATTCCGGTTAAACTTGGTATTGAATTTCTGGCAGAAATGGCCCACCAGAAGCGGAATATCTTCGATGCGCTGCGAAAGCGGCGGCAGATTCATTTCCATGACATTGAGACGATAGTAGAGATCTTCGCGAAACAGACCCCGGCGCATTTTCTCAGAGAGATCTGCGTTGGTTGCGGCTATTACCCGCACGTCAATTTTGACCGGTCTTGTGTCACCGACGCGCTCGAATTCGCGCTCCTGAAGGACACGTAAAAACTTCAACTGTAGGGCCGGGGAAAGATCGCCGATTTCATCAAGAAAAATGGTCCCCCCGTTGGCAAGCTCAAACCGGCCGGTCTTAGCCTTGACCGCTCCGGTAAAGGCGCCGGCGATGTGGCCGAACAGTTCGCTTTCCAGCAGATTTTCAGACAGTGCGGCGCAGTTCACCTTTACAAACGGCTTCAGCGCCCGCGTACCGCTGTAATGGATAGCATCTGCGACCAATTCCTTGCCGGTGCCGGACTCGCCGGTAATCAACACCGTAGTGTCGGTTTCGGCCAGCGCCTCAATGCGCGTGTATATTTCCTGCATGGCGGCGCTTTTGCCGACTATTTTTCGAAACTGCCGGCGATCATTCAGCGTCCGCTCCAGGTCCGTGATCCGGCTGATATCACGCATCACCAGCACAGCTCCCATAAAAACCGCATCGCGTCCCAGCAGCGGAGAACAATTAATAATGACAATTTGCGGTCGACCGTCAGGGCCGGCTATTTCCGTTCGGAACTCACGAATGGGCTGCCTGGTTTCAATTGTTTTTTTGAGCACGTCCAACGAGGAGGCCAGGCGCGGCAATGTGACCTCCAGTATGCTGCGCCCAAGCAATCCTGCCGGCGGCGTTAGAAAAAACTGCTCGATCGCATCATTGGTATGGGTGATACACATCTGCGTATCGACCGAGATGATACCGTCCTGAACACTGGCAAAAATAGCTTCAAGGTTGCGCAGGTAAAGCTCCTTTTGATCATCAATAGTCTTCAATCGCAGGGCCAGATCAACAACACGCAGCAGCACCTGCTGCGTAACCGGTTTCGGGATATAATCATACGCCCCGAGCCGCACCGCGGCCGCGGCTGTTTCAATATCAGGCGCACCGGTTATCATAATCACCGGTGCGCGAAGGCCCCGATCCTTGATCTCACGCAGCAGGTCAACACCGGTCTGTTGGCCCATAATGATATCGGTTATCACCAGATCGACAGGACCGGCCATCAACGACCGGATCGCCGAGACATAATCCTCTGCGCACAGCACCTCATAGCCGGCCTCCTCCAGAAACTCCCGGAAGGCGAACCGGACATGTTCTTCATCGTCAACTACGAGAATGCGGCTTTTCATGGTGCGACCCTAATAAGTTTGGAGTTCGGAGTGAAAAACGATAAAAGACATAGGATTTCTTCGAACTCATTCCTCCACACTAACCCTGTTCCGCCGGCAGGTCAACCATAACCTGCGTATACTGCCCGGACTCACTTTCAAACAGCAGCCTCCCGCCATGTTCCTTGACGATTGTGTGACTTATGCTCAGTCCCAGACCGGTACCCTGCCCTGTCGGCTTTGTCGTGAAAAAAGGGTTGCATATACGGGCAAGATGCTCGGGGGCGATGCCGCAGCCGTGATCGAGGAAAACAACCCGCACAAAAGAACCCGATGAATCTTTCAGCTCTTCCGACCAAATTTCAATTTTCTTATCAGCATGCGACTCCGGAAAACGCAGATTCAGCGCATACAGTGCATTGCTGAGCAGATTTATAAATACCTGCTGCATCTTTTGTGCACGCACAAGCACACAGGGCAGACCATCGTCCAGACGGATATCAACCTTGACCTCGGCCTTCTGAAAAAGTTTCTGTACAAGCTGGAACGAAGGATCAAAAACAGCTCGAACCGTAACTGCACTCATATTTTCGGCTGCTGACCGTGAAAAATTAAGCAGATTCGATACAATGCCCGCTATGCGCGTTCCTTCCTTGATAATTTTCTCCGGTATGTCAGTCTCTCCGCCCTGTTTGCTGAGTTTATTGAGCAGAATCTGAGCATAATTGATAACACCCATGATAGGGTTATTGATCTCATGGGCAACACCGGCCGCAAGTTCGCCGATTGAAACCAGCTGGGCGGTTCGCAGGGCCTCCTGTTCGATAAGTTTGCGCTCGGTAATATCGCGCACGATGGCCGTTATAAGACGGGTATCCTTATGCACGACAACGCCAAAGGCAATTTCAGCCGGGAACTCTCTGCCGTCTTTTTTGAGACCTACAACCTCACTGACGTTCAAAGGAGACGGCAGCACGCCGCTCTCAATCGCCTTCAAAATGCCGATGATATGCTGATCCTGTATATCCTCAGGCAGCAGTACGGCAAATGACCCGCCGATGATTTCATCGTATTCGTAGCCGAACACCTGCGTTGCCGCGCGGTTCCAAACGACTATTTTACCATTGATATCAACCGTAATGATGGCATCGGTTGCCGTCTCAACCACAGAACGGAAGCGCTCCTCGCTTTCATGCAGCAGCGCATCATGGACCAGGCGGTCATCCTCCATGATACTCAGCAGCACCTTGCGGGAGCGCTGCGCTTCAGCAAACAGCCTGAGCACCTCCTGCTCACGGGCAATCAGTTTTTTTTGTGTCATGAGCCGCGCGGTTACGTCGTGCAGCGTCACGAAAACGGCATCGGGCGCGCCGCCGCCATCATAAAAGAGCGGGATCGCATCCACGATCATCCACACAAGCTCGCGTGACGTTTCCCGGTACACTCCTATCAAGCGATCATGCACGGGCTGAGCTGTTTTCAGCGCCAGCATCGATGGATGCCGGTCAGGGGGAATAGGGACTTCATTCTCATCGACTACCTTCCAGCCTGCTGAATAAGAAGTACGCTGCAGGAATTCCTGCATGCTCAGGCCAAGCATATTCAGGCCGGCCTGGTTGATGTCGGTAAGAGTGCCGTCGGAGCTCTGATAAAAAACGCCCTGCATCATATGCTCAAAAAGCGCATGGAACTTGGTCTCGCTTTGCTGGATATGTTGAACGGTCTGTTTCTGTTCGGTAATGTCGGTTAATGTAGCTAAGAAACCGCCAAACGAACCGTCCGCATGCATGATCGGCATTGCGGACACCAGCGCCCAGAGCACAGAGCCGTCCCGGCGCGCAAAACGACGCTCATACAGACCCGCTTGTCTGCCCATGAAATTTGCAGCGCCGTCGGCATTCGCCGCCGCCACATCTTCCTTCGTCATAAAAGAATCAAGACGGCGGCCGAGCATCTCATCTGGTACATAGCCCAGCATATCGCACAGACGGCGGTTGACAAACGTCGTGCAAAAATCACTGTCGACTGACCAGATGCCCTCATTGACCGTCTCGACAATACGGCGGTACTCTTCTTCACTCCGTGCAAACTCCTGCTCGGCCTGCCATCTGCGGGTAACATCGTTGCCGACAGACAATATTTCATATCCGCCATCGGGCAAGCCGATACGTTTATTCGACCAGCTCACCCGCAGAGGGGTTCCATCGCTGCGTATGCACTCGCACTCATTTTCCATAAACGCATTCGGATCGTCTGCGACGTCTGCCAGCATCGCGGCAAGATCACTGCCTTTAGAATCACGATCCGCAAGAATCGTACCCAGTATTTTCCCGCCGATCAGGTCTTTGCGGGGATAACCGAAAAATTTTACTGCGTATTCATTAATAAACGTGATAGTAAAGTCAGGCTTCCATCGCAAAATTATACTGCCAGCGAGCTCGACAAGATCACGGTAATTACGTTCACTTATCTCGAGCGCGATCTCGGCAGAGCGTCGGCTGTCAAGTTGAATGAATATCTTGACGAGCAGCACGACACCGACAGGATACAGCAGCAGCACAGGCGTGCTGATGCCGCGGATGACGTCATATCTGATACCTCCCGGCATGCCGAGCATTAAAACAATCATAACAGCATGCACCAGCAGACCGAAAACGTATAAGGGCAGATATCCATTCAAACGCGGATTATGCATCCGCCAGTAATAATATATCGATCCGAATAGTGCCGATTCGGCAATAACGCTCACGCCCACCAGTGCTCCGGCACCCCCCAGCCAAAGCCGATACAGCGCGCATATGATAGCTGCAACAGCAGCCGCAAGCGGGCCGAACATGGCACCGGCAACGCACAACAAAACGGAACGGGTATCGAATATAACCCCAGACGCGAACTGCAGTGCATGGGACATGACAAGCATGCCCATGCAGCCGAACAGCAGCCCGGAAAACAACCGAAAGCGAAAAGGTTTTTCATACATCAAACCGCTTAAACGCTGATGCGGTATCAGCGCATATATAACGCTGAAGGCTACCAGCAGCAAAATGTTGTAGACAAAATCAAGGAACA
>CAIRTM010000133.1 GCA_903881505.1 uncultured delta proteobacterium
AGAGACCCGTGCGGGTCTCTTTTTTTGTCAGTGTTTGGCGTGCAGAGATCAGGCGCAGGGCCCGGCATTTTCGCAGAAACAGGCCGCTTCGCCCATGAGCCTCAGGGCCTGCTCAATGCGTTCGGGCTCTTCGAATCCGTAGGATATGCGCATCTGGCGCCGGCCCTGTTCGCGAAGCTCTCCACGCGGATGCACGCAGTGGCAGCCCGGCACATACAGAACACGGGCGTGCCTGTCGGCAGCCGGGCCGTCGATGTCCGGATCGCCGGTCGTGCGGGTCAGGTATTTGAAAAACAGCGACGACTCATCGGTGGCAATATCCCTGAACGTCAGGTAGAAGTAAAACGCCGCGCTGCCGCCGGTGCAGTTTTCAATCCAGGGGCCGAGCTCGCGCCCGATCCAGCTTTTGACGGCACGGGCCTTTTCACGGTAACCCCGGTTAACCCGGTCGAGCTGTTGTTCGATGTGTTCGTCAAGAATGCGGCTCGCGATTTCCTGGCTGAACAGCGGGGCGCTGAAGCCGGTATCGGCGGTTTTCTGCATAATCGCGTTTAAAAGCGGTCCCGGGCTGCCAATCAGGTAGCCTATCCGAAGCGCGGGCGCGAGAATTTTTGAGAGACTGCCGGACTCATAGACGATGCCGAGCTCATCGAAGAGCAGCGCGGACAGGGGCTTCTCACAGGCCGGGTCATGGACGATGTCGTCGTAGGCGGTGTCGAACAGCACGGGGATGGCGCGCCCCTGGGCGCGCGAGAGCGTGGCCGCGGCTGCAACGATCTCCCCCCGCCGCGCGTTTGAAAGTATTGTTGCGGTCGGATTACTGACGGAGACGATATAGAAAAAACTGATGTCCCGGCAACGGTCTCCGAGCCGGTCGATGCGTTCGTACAGCAGGTCCGTGCGCAGGCCGCAATCGTCCTCGGGTATGGCGATGACATGAAAGCCCATGCGCTCCAGCAGATTGCAGTAAATGTAGTACATGGGGTCCGAGGTGATAACAATGCCCGGCCTGATCACCTGGGCCATGGCCTCGAGCAGGCTGGTTGCGCCGCTTGCGCCGATGATGATGCCGCGGCCTTTCAGATGCCCGCGGTTCAGGCCGCCGCGACCGGTGCGCGTGATGAAATCGCTGATGGATTGAATCAGGCGTGCCGAGCCCCGGGGACCGCCGTAGTTGAACGGCGTTTTATGGCGGGCAGGGTCGGCGATTACCCGCTGAAGCTCCTCAAGAACGAGGCCCGCCGGAATGGTGCTCTCGTTGACATAGCCGACCCCCAGGTTGATGTCGCGTCCGGGGCGAAAGTCGTCCGCGAACGCCTCCATCATTCTGTTGACCGGAGCGGGTGTGCTCGAAGCCGTGCCGTATGAAGAAAGCGTGAAATCCATGGCACCGGGGGTGTGCGGCGTGACAGGCTCAGCGCGCCACCGCACGGTTGATCATCCTGGTAAGTATTTCGAAGGTGTCGATCTTGAAGAAAATGAAAATGTATCCGGTGACTTCCAGGGACTTGATATAAAAGTTTGCCTCGGCAAGGATAATAAAGCCGGCCCCCTGTTCATTGAGGCCTGAGCCTGCGAGCAGGTCAACCGGGTTTTTGATGGTCCGGAACTGGGGCAGGGAAAAATCCATGCTGCATTCGAGTATATTGCCCATCGTACCCAGAATGCAGTTGATGACGATATTGCCGATTTCCATCAGGGCGCTGCGGCCCTCGTCTGCAATTGCAGCGACGTTATGAACAGACTCTCCGGTCAGCGAGGAAATCAGCCGCCGGGTACTTTCAGGAGGGAACAGCAGCGCCGCGGAACCGGTGAACTCACCCTTAAACGACTGCATAACCGTGGTTACATTGGCATGACCGAGGCGGCCAAGCAGCTCGTTCAGTTTCTCCAGCGGGTACAGCTCAATGCGCGGGACCTTGAGCTGTATGTGCGTACCGATGATATCGTTAAGGGAATTCGCTGCCCGTCCCACACCGATATTGATTATCTCAGTCAGGGCATCTATTTCAAGTGGGCTGAGCTCTTTCATGCGGCAGTATCTTTCCTGTGCATGTTTACAGGGCTGAAAGCAGTTCCATCAGGCTTGTAAGATTCGCCGGTTTGTTCATAACGGCACGGGCGCCGGCCTGCAGCACTTTTTCGCGGGTGGAGTCCTGGATATCGGCGGTTATGACGATGACCGGCACCTGCCTGCCGTCAGCGCGCAGGCGATCGAGCAGCTCGTAGCCGTCCATTTCAGGCATGAGCAAATCGGTGATCACCGCGTCGAAATTTTCTTTGTTCAGCACGTCGAGGCCGACCGAGCCGTTCTCGGCTTCACGCACCTCAAACCCGTTGGCGGCAAGAAATTTGACAATGGGAAGCCGGGTGTAGCGGGAATCATCGATTATCAGTATTTTGGGCATTGCCGTGTCCTCTTGATATCTCCTAGCCTGTCGGGCATCCGTAAAAAAACTGTTCTAACGGTACAGACATACTATCCATAAATCGGGTTTTTGGCAAATAAATTTGTTTTTAACAATTTATGCTCCTGTGCCTGTCTTCACTACAAACCGGCTGGCAAACCTGCTATACTTGATACTACAATATTAATGCAGGAGCAGTGCGTATGTGCCCGAGAGCCGTTGTTCCCGCCTTTGCCTGTATGGTGCTTGCTGTTTTTTACGGCAGCGTATCAGCCGCTGAGCACCCCTGGAGCGGCGCATATGTAAGCGTCGTCTCGGGTGCCGCCAGGCTCGAGGCCGCTGATGAGCGCTCCGGCGAAGAACTTGAAATCGGCATGCCCCTCGCCGAAGGCGACCGGATTGCAAGCGGCCGGGGCGCCTTTGTCGAAGTCGCCTTCAGAAGCGGTGAGCGTTTCTGGTTCGATGCCGACACGGATATAGTGCTGCAGCGTATCTTTGCAGGATCTTCCGTACTGCTTGAACAGGGTGCCCTGTTTGTGCATGTTCCAGCGTATGCCGCAGATGACACCTCCATAGATATCGTCGATTACGCCGGGCTGGATGCCCGGATCAATGTCCGCCCGGGGGGCCTGGCCTGCATAAAGCTCGGCACTGACGTTCCGCTTGTTGTCGACCTGTGGGCCGGGAAGGCCTCTGTTGAATCAGCCGGCAACAGCGTGAACATGTACCCTGCGCAGCGTCTGCGCCTGGGAGGAGTACACGAGTCACGTGTCGGTGACTTTATTACCGAGCCCGGAACCCGTTTTGAAGTACAAACCTTTGCGCGTCTGCGAAAAATCCAAGCGGCCGGCAGGCAGGAGTCCCTTGAGAGTTCTTTGCAGGGGATAGAGGATCTCGAAGACCATGGCCGCTGGTATTATGATTCCGAATTCAGTACACGTGCCTGGCGGCCGTATGTGGCGTCGGACTGGCGCCCTTTTTATAACGGCCGCTGGCTGCATCATCCGCGCGGCGTGTACTGGCTGGCGCACGACCCCTGGGGCGATGTTACCTACCATTACGGCAGCTGGCGCTACAGCCGGCACGGGTACTGGTGCTGGGTGCCGGGGTATGTTTTTTCGCCCGCGGCAGTACGGTTTTACTCCTCCGGCGACTACCTTGTCTGGGTGCCCGCGGGCATGCATACACGTTTTACGTACGGTACCTGGTGGCCCGACGATTATTACCGGTATGCTGTCATGTGCCGCCGCGATTCGCTCTATAAGAAACGGGGCCGGCACAAAGGAACGCGCGGCTCCGAGGACGATGGATTCGAACGGCCACGGCACGGCTCGCGCCGGGAAGTGAAGGAGGTCGACCTCCGGCAGCTGCCTGCACCGCAACCGGAGGGCAAGCCCGAGGCAGGCACCGGGCAGAAAAAGCCCCGCCCGGAGCGCCGGCCGGGTAAACTGCAGGCCGTACCTGCCGGGGAGCGGATGACCATGCCGGTTGAAGGCGTGCCGCCTGCTGAAGAACTGCAAAGGCGCAGTGTGGAACCGGCCCCGGATCAGGGCCCGGTTTTCAACCCGCCTGCGAAGATGCCCCGAAGCCCCGACCGGGACGTTGACCGCCTGCCCGGCGGCATTGGTCAACCCCCCGAGACGCGGCCGCCGCGCAGCTCATCTGGGATGCCTGGTGCTGCAGGGTCCCCGCCGGTGTTCAGGACTCCGCAGTCAGGCTCCGGGCCGCTGCCAGGCGGACCCCCCTCCCGTCGCCAACAGCCGGTCTATAGCCCGCAGCCCCGGGGGCGCTCTTTCGAACCCGGCACTGACACCCGCTCCGGTCCGGCCTCGCAGTAACCCCGGTTTTCCCCCGAGATTGCGCACCGCCCCGCGCACGCCCTGAACGCATACGCCGTTCAGGACATGCGTACGGTGGCATCCATGCGCTGTTTTCAGGTTGTATGGCGCTGCCGTTTGTGTGATACTATCGCCACAGAAACGGCAGACCACCGTATGCCTGCACCTTGCGGGCGGCCGGCACGGCAGGAGTGGCACACAAGGGGAACAGACGTGGAAAAACATCAGGTGATTATAGTCGGCGCGGGGCCTGCGGGTGCGAGCTGCGCAAAAGCGTTGCATGACAGGGGCATCGATGTGCTGGTCATCGACCGCGCGCGATTTCCCCGCCACAAGACCTGCTCGGGAGTTTTATTCGGACAGACCCAGATGCTGCTGCGCAGTTATTTCGGCTGTCTGCCGCCGGACCCGGTGTATTGCTCACCGCGCGAGATCAATGCCGCCGCCATCAGGGAGTGGAAGCCGGATGCCGGCTCCAGCAGGTATGTCTGGGAGATCGCCAAGGACGCTCAGGCGTTCTCCGAGGTGTATTACAATATCCGGCGCGCTGATTTTGACCACTGGCTCATCACCCGGTCCGGGGCGCAACTGCGCGACGGGTGCAGCCTGAGTGCTGTGCACAGCGGGCATGACGGCGTGCGGATTGCGGTGCGCAGCGGCGGTATCTCAAGCGAGCTTGCCTGTGATTACCTGGTCGGGGCAGACGGCGGCAACTCAACGGTGCGCAAACTGCTTGATCCTCGCTGGGCCGCGGAAAGCCCGACCGTGATCGCCTATCAGACCTATAATTATTTTCAGTCACGGGGTGATCTGCCCGAAGGGCAATGGACGGTGTTTTTCAAGCCGGAGATCGGCGACATCCTCAGCTGCGTGCATCAAAAAGACGACACCCTCGTGCTGTGTGTCGGCGGATTCAAGCGCCGCAGCCTCAAAAAAAGCATGCAGGCCTTCAGGGAATTCCTCGTGCGTGATTTTAAGGTGGTCTTCCGCGGACTGAAGCGCGATGAGGGATGTCTTATCCGCATGGCGCCGCCGTGCCTTGGCGACGGCCGCGTTCTGCTGGCCGGAGAGGCGGGCGGATTCATCTATCTCAACGGCGAAGGCATCAGCGCTGCCATGGATACAGGCTTCCGGGCCGGCGTAGCCGTGTTCGAAGCCCTGGCTGGCGGAAGCGCGCTTGAGCGCTACGCCGCCGCGACCGCCGATATTGCGGCGCATATGGGTCTATGCATGCAGAAGCTGCATTTCCTCTGCGCAGGACCTGCTGCATAGCGGTCTGAGCGCGGTTGTGCGGCAGCACGGGGCAGGCTGCTGCGCAGTATGCATGGAGCCGCGCGTCTGAACGCTGCATGCTTCAGGGGATATGTCCATGGAACAGACAACCGAAACCGCTATCCCGCCCGGGACTGCGCCTGATGCCGGCGGCGCGCGGCCAGTCCGTTTCGCCGGAACACGGCTGCGCCTGATCCTGGCCGGCGCCGCGGTGTGCGCGTATGTTCTGACCTTTATTTTGATTGAAGTCACCTATGGCAAGGGGGGCGCAACCGCTGTCGTGCTGCTTGTGGCGGCGGTCAGCTGGCTGTTCGGCCTTGTGCCGGGGGTGCTGATTGCCTTTCTGGCTTTTCCGCTCAATTATGCGATGTATTCAATCATGGGTGCCGAACGGCAGGAACTGCTCGGCGGCGGCGGCATTGCCGGCATGAGCGCCATTGTGCTCATCGCCGCGGCGCTGGGACGGCTGCGTGATCTGGGCAGGCGCCTGAGAGCTGAGCTGGCCGAGCGTACACGCACCCAGGAAGCACTGCGCGCTTCACGCGATCAACTTGAAAACCTTATCCAGACATCACTGGATCCGATTGTGATAACCGATGGGCGGGCTGCAGTCATCAGGGCCAATGCGGCCTTTCTTGCCATGATCGGCTGCAGCGAACAGGATGCCCTCGGTAAGTCTCTGCATGACTTTTCCGTTTTGTCCCCGGGCTGCTACGATTCAACAACCGGGGAGATTGTCAGTATTGATGCTGATACTATCGAGCAGCACAAAGCATCGATGACGCATACGCTGAGCCGCGAAGGCAAGCTTTCCGACTGGGAGAGCTGGTTTCTGAACACAGCCGGCAAACTCGTGCCTGTAACGATGAATATCGTCGTTTCGTCCACCGCGAGGGGAACGCCGGCCGGTTCGTTTGCCATCATCCGCAACATAACCGATCAGCGCAGGGCCGAGATCGAGCTGATCGCCTCGCGCGAGGCCGCCATCGAGGCCAACCGGTTTCGAAGTCGTTTCTTCACCAATATTACCCATGAGTTCCGCACGCCGCTGACGCTGGCGATCGGGCCGCTTGAGGGCCTGCTGCGCGGTGAGTCCGGGCCGCTCGGCCCGGGCATGCAGGAGCAGGTTTCCGTGGCGCTGCGCAATGCGCGCCACCTGCTCAAGCTCGTTAATCAGCTGCTTGATTTCAGCATGGCCGAGTCCGGCAGTGCGCACCTGCGCTGGGAGAAGAAAAACCTTGGTCCCATGGCCGCCGCAGTGCTGGATGCGTTCAGCGTTATAGCCGCGAAGAAAAAAATCAGCGCGTCTTTCGAACAGGACGCATCGCTTCCGGTTGTGCCGGTCGATGCTCCGTCATTTGAAAAAGCACTTTTCAATCTCATCGGCAATGCCGTAAGGTTTACGCCCGAAGGTGGCGCGATTACGGTCGGTCTCAGCCGATCGCCTGACGGCATCCCGGACGATGAGACCGTGGTGACCAGGGCTGCTGGACAGGCTGTATCCGCGGATTCGCATGTCCGGCTGTGCGTGCGCGATACCGGCATCGGGATTCGGCCCGAGCATCTCAGGCTCGTCTTTGAGCGCTTTAAGCAGGCCGGCGAGAACCTGGCTCTTGAGCGCGGCGGCAGCGGCATCGGACTGGCACACACCCGGGAGCTCATTGAGAATATGCGCGGAACCATAACGGTCTCAAGCGCGCCGGGTAAGGGCTCGCAGTTCTGCGTGTACCTGCCGCTTGAGCAGCCCGAAGCGGCTGCTGCAGCACCTGAAAAGGAGGTCGAGAGCCGTGCGCTCCCGCTTGATCCAGACGCTGCTGCCGAGGCGGCTGACATGGGCGGCGCTGAGACTTTCTTACGTGAGAGCATTACCGGAACCAGGCCGCTGCTGCTGGTCGTCGATGATAACCCGGATATGCTGCGCTTTATCGCAGGCATTGTGCGAGCCCAGTATGACTATGTTTGCGCTGAAAACGGCCGGGAGGCTCTGCGCCTTCTCGAACAGTATGAGCCTGATCTCATTATCAGCGATATCATGATGCCGAACATGGACGGCTATGAACTGTTGCGCCGGCTTAAAAGCACCGAGCGCTGGAGGTCTGTTCCTTTCATCTTTCTGACCGCCAAGACCGATGTTGACATGCGCATCGAGGGACTCGAGGCCGGGGCTGATGACTATATCCCCAAGCCGTTCAATTCCCTGGAACTGCTCGCCCGGGTGAATGCAGTTCTGCGCTTAAGGGCTTTGCAGCGCGAAACCGACCAGCAGAAACATGAAATTGCTGAGCTCACACGCAGGCTGGGCACCGCTGATATGTACGGCGGCATTGTCGGCGCCAGCCCTGCCATGCGCAGAATTTTTAAGTTGATAGAGAGCATCAGGCACAGCGACTCGCATGTTTTGATTTCAGGTGAAACCGGCACCGGAAAAGAGCTTGTCGCCCGCGCGATCCATTTCAGCAGCAGGCGCAGCCAGGGCCCTTTCATCACGGTTAACTGCGGTGCGATTCCTGCCGCACTCATGGAGAGCGAGTTTTTCGGTCATGTCAAGGGCGCCTTCACCGGTGCGGTGCGCGACAGCCGGGGGCTTTTTCAGGAAGCTGACGGCGGTACGCTGTTCCTTGATGAAATCGGCGAGATGGGCCTTGATATGCAGGTCAAACTCCTGCGCGCGCTCGAGCATGGGGAGTTCATGCGGGTCGGCAGTTCGGCTGCCTCCAAAGTTGATGCCCGCATCATCGTTGCGACTAATAAAAATCTTAAAGAGCAGGTTTTAAGCGGCAACTTCAGGGAGGATCTGTATTTCCGGATTCATATCATACCTGTTCACCTGCCGCCGCTGCGCCAGCGCCGCGAAGATATTCCCCTGCTGATTGAGCATTTTCTGGACGAATACGCAAAGAAACACAAGACAGCACCACCGCGGCTGACTCAGCAGGATATGGCTTTTTTTCTTCAGTATTCATATCCCGGCAATGTTCGCGAGCTGCAAAACATGATTGAGCGGCTCTGCCTGATGGGCGGCCCTGCAGCGGAGCTTTTTGCCTCACAGGTTCCTTCAGGCAATTTTCAGGTTCAGCATGGAGCCGGAGACATTGCCGGGCTGCTTGGATCGGATGATCCTCTCCGGGACGCACGCGCACGGGTTGAGAAAGAAATCATAGTGAAGGCCCTTGAAATGTATAACAATAATCATACACAAGCTGCCGGTGCATTAAAAATCTCACGCGTAGCGTTGTATAAAAAAATCAGGCAGTACGGGTTAAAAGACGAGAACCCGTAAACTAAAGTTTCCACCCTGGCCCCTCAGAAAAAAAATAACAATAATCAAATAATTAAATTTAAAAATGGATCTTGATGTAAATATTAGTTTACATCAGTGCTTGATCAATATTTTGGCCGTTAAATTCTATACGTGCTAAAATATTGAAAAAGCTAATAAAAAATATTGTTAATTTTTGGCACGTATCGTGTATATTTACCAGATGATGGCATGGAGGATGTATTTAAAATAAGCTTTTTAAAATCATTTTTTTAAACATGAA
>CAIRTM010000134.1 GCA_903881505.1 uncultured delta proteobacterium
GTTGTTTGAACAGTTTTTTCTGATGTTCGTTCAAACGAGCAGGTGTTGTAATCCATGTGCGCACGTAGGCGTCACCCTGACCGCTTTTCCCGAAATGGGGAAACCCCAGCCCTTTTAAGCGCAGTTTTGTGCCGCTTTGAATGCCGGCCGGTATTTTGACTTTGCGGCTGCCGTGGGGCGTTTCTACCTCGATGCTGCTGCCGAAAACGGCTTCGCTCAGGCGTATTTCCCGGTCGATGATAACATCGCTGCCTTCGCGTTTATACATGGGGTGGTCGGCTACCGTGATGGTAAAATACATGTCTCCTGCCGGAGCTCCGGGCATGCTGCGCCCGCCTTTGCCGGCCAGCCGGAGCTTTTGTCCCGATGCGATGCCGGCCGGTACCTTGACGCGCACGCCCTGTTTTTTTCCGCCATGCATGTATTCAACCGTCTTTTCACAGCCGGTGAGCGCTTCCATGAAGTCGATTCTCAGTTCAAGACTGAGGTCCTGACCGCGGGTCTGCTGGGTGTTCTGACCGAATCCGCCGCCACCGAAAATGTCCTCCATTCTGAATGTGGTCTGGCGACGTCCGCGGGCCCCGCCGAACAACTGACCGAATATATCGTTGCCGCCGCTGAATCCCATTTCCCTGAAAATATCGTTGAGATCGGCGCCTCTGAATATATCCTCCTGGCTGTAGCGCTGGTGGAATCCGCTTGAACCGAACTGGTCGTACTGCGCCCGCTTGTTCTTGTCGCTCAAAACCGCGTAGGCCTCGCTGATTTCCTTAAAGCGCTCCTCAGCCTTCGTGTCGCCGGGATTTTTATCAGGGTGGTATTTGAACGCAAGTTTTTTATATGCTTTTTTGATTTCTGATTCAGGCGCTGTTTTCTCAACACCCAGAACCTTGTAATAATCCTTTGCTGACATGGGATTCCTCCATTCAACGAGGTGGTGACAACGATAGAAATTTAATCATTTCAAGATGTTTGTCAATCAGGTTTTAAGGAATCGGTTGAAAACGGAAAGAAATTCTGATAGAGTTGTCACCGAACTGACGTGCAGAAACAACAACGCATCACACGGGAGGTATCTCAGGCATGGCTCGCTCAAAGCGTAAACACATTCGCAAAATGAATATCCGCGCGGCTAAACTCAAGCAGCGAAAGCGGCGCCAGAAAGAAGCTGCAAGGGCATAACGCCCACATGCACGCATTGTGGCCCCGGCACGTTTGAGCGCCGGGGATTTTTTATTCCGCAGCGCCCCGCCCAAGGGGCAATCTCCGTATCGCGGCCGGCTGCTTCAGTCCTGCCGGCACTACATCATTGCCGATTACAGCTTGGTTGCCAGGGTGTCCGCCTGCCGCGCTGGTGTGTACGCGGCAGCAGAGTGGCGGCTACCGGCACAGGGTTGCTATTTTCATTTCGGCAAATTCACGGTAGCCTGTGTCGGGCAGCTCCGCAAGAAATTGTTTGTAGGTATCACATGCGGGCTCTGTTTCGCCCGCAGCCTCATGCATGCGCGCCATGCCGATCAGCGCGGCGCTGCGGCCGGCCTGCACCGCCTTTTCAAACCACGTAAGGGCTTCGGCATTCTCGCCCAGAGCTTCATGGGCGTAGCCCATATTTTCAAAAGCAAATGGACGCAACCGGTCGGCCATCAGGCCGTTCTGATCGAGAAAGGCCGTATAATCGGCCAATGCGCCGCTGTAGTCATGCTGGCGGTACTTGCACTGTCCGCGGTAGAACAGCGCGGCCTGTCCGGCTTCGGTCCGGGCATAGACCTCTGAAGCCCGGTTGAGCTCTGTCAGCGCGGCAGTCAGTGAGGCTGTCTGTTCGGCCTCTGTCGGCTGGCTGGCGGTCATGGTGGTGAGGGCCTCATTGAGCAGGCCCTGCGCTGCCTGTGCCGACGCACGGCTGCTGATTCTCCAGTACACGCCGGCGCCAGCCGCCAGGCAGATGATCAGGCCGACGGCGATAATCTGACGGGAGTTTTCATCCCAATAGGCTTTGAGCTTTTCGCCCGCGCCAACAATGGTGTCAAATTCCATAAAATCAGAGGTCTTTATCGTTTTTTTTGCTGCCATCGCTACTCCTTGCATGCACATGCGGTTTCTGGTTGGATCAACGGTCGCCCGTCAGGCGTCCTGCCGGTACCGGCTCAGGGCCTGATATAGGGTGCTATTTTTTTAAGTGTTTTGAGGCCGATACCCCGGACTTCGACAAGCTGTTCGATGCTGCGAACCGGTCCGCTGCGGTTCCGGTAGTCAATGAGCGCTCGCGCTGTTTTAGGCCCGATGCCCGGCAGCATTTCAAGTTCTTCAGCCGTTGCCGTGGCAAGCGACAGCGGCAGGCTGAAGGAGATCAGGGCCGCGGCATCCATGCTTGTGCATGCGGTACCGCCCCGGGAATATGTCACGCACGTGCCTGCCTTTACAGGCAGCTCCGTACGGTACTGTCCGCCTTTGGCTGCGCCGCATGCCAGCGCAAGCGCAGCCTCGGTCTGTGGGGCCGCATAGCGGTAAATGCCGGGGCGCTCGATATCGCCGCGCAGGTCATAAACAAAGCGCTGCGGCCGAGCGGTCCGTGCCTCCGCATCGGTGCTGGCATGCCGACTATACTGCGCGGCAGCGGGAATCACACACAGCAGCAATAGTATCACAAGCCGATTCGTTTTGCACGCATGCATTGCCCCTCCGGCGGCCATGGGCTACATCTCCCGGTCAAGTTCATCCTTGAGCAGTTTGTAGGTGATGCTGTCGGTGAGCGCCTGCCAGCTTGCCTCGATAATATTTTCGGACACGCCGACCGTGCCCCAGCGGTCGTGCCGGTCGCCGGATTCGACCAGAACACGCACGCGTGAGCCTGTTCCGGCTCCGGCAGAGAAAACGCGCACCTTATAATCCAGCAATGTCACGTCGCGCAGGGTAGGGTAGAACTTTTCCAGGGCTTTGCGCAGGGCATTGTCGAGCGCGTTGACCGGGCCGTTGCCGACCGCGGCGGTATGCTCGATGCTGCCGCCCACGCGCACCATGATGGTGGCCTCGGAGATCAGTTCATTGTCGGAGCGTTTTTCAATAATCACTCGGAAGCCGACCAGGTCGAAATAACGTTTGCTGACGCCCAGTGCGCGGCGCATCCGCAGCTGGAATGACGCCTCGGCGCCTTCGAACTGAAATCCCTGAAGCTCGAGTTCCTTGAGCTCGCAGAGCAGTTCCTGCAGAAGCGGCTCGTGTGTCTCAATATCGAGTTTGAATTCGCGGGCTTTTTGCATAATATTGGCGCGGCCGGCCTGGTCCGAGATCAGCACGCGCTGGGCGTTGCCGACGCGCTCGGGCGCGATGTGCTCATAGGTGGCGGGCTTTTTTTTCACCGCGCTGACATGGACGCCGGCCTTATGTGCGAAGGCGCTGCTGCCGACGAACGGCTGATGCGTGGCCGGTGCGAGGTTGGCAAGCTCGTTGACGAAGCGCGAGGCCTCGGTCAGTCCTTTGAGCTGTTCGTCGTTCACACAGTCCAGCCCCATCTTGAGCTGCAGGTTCGGTATGATTGAGCACAGGTTCGCGTTGCCGCAGCGCTCGCCGAAACCGTTGATCGTACCCTGCACATGCGTGCAGCCCGCCTGGACCGCGGCAAGGCAGTTGGCCACGGCCACGTCGCCGTCATTGTGGGCGTGGATTCCTATCCGGACGGAGCAGTGTTGTTTTTTGACAGTGCGTACGATCTGCTGCACCTCGTTCGGCAGGCAGCCGCCGTTCGTGTCGCACAGCACCAGGCAGTCAGCCCCGCCGCGCCCGGCGGCAGCCAGGACATGCGCGGCGTAATCGGGGTTGGCCTTGAAGCCGTCGAAGAAATGTTCAGCGTCGAAAAAAACTTCTTTAACATGCTGTTTTAAAAACGCGATGGATTCCTCTATGAGCGTGAGATTATCCTGCAGCGGTATTTTCAGCACGTCGCGCACATGTACATCCCACGCCTTGCCGAATATGGTGACCGCAGCCGTGCGGGCCTGAAGGAGATCATGCAGGTTTTTGTCCTGCGCCACCGGCCTGCCGGAACGGGCGGTGCTGCCGAACGCCGTAACGGTCGAGTGCTTGAGACTGTAGGAGCGTATTTCTCTGAAATAGTTGATGTCTTTTGGGTTTGCGCCGGGCCAGCCGCCTTCGATGTAATGCACGCCGAGATTGTCGAGCCTGACGGTTATGCGCAGCTTGTCCTCGAGCGAAAACGCGATGTCCTCCGCCTGGCTGCCTTCGCGCAGGGTTGCATCATACAGGATGACTGATTTCATGCTATGTCTCAATCGTGTGTGTGACGGAGCATGCACCAGCGGCTTCCAGTTGTCCTGCCAGTTTCTGGAGATCCTGGGCCTGCTGCTGGGTAGCGGCCTGCAGCAAAAAACGGCGCTGCTGATCGCCGGTCAGTTCTATCGATATGTTCAGTGTATCACGGGGCAGCGCCTTGCTGATCCGGTCAGACCATTCAATCACGGTTACACCGCTGCCGTCAACGAAATCGTCAAAGCCGATTGCTTCAAGGTCTTCTGCGCTTTCAAGCCGGTAGGCATCGACATGATAGAGCCGTACCGGACCGCTGTATTCCTGCATGATCGTGAAGGTGGGGCTGGTGACCTCGCGTTCGTCAATCCCGAGCAGGCCTGCTGCGATGCCCTTGACGAGCGTGGTTTTACCGGCACCGAGATCGCCCTGCAGGGCGATGATCATGCCGGGCCGCAGCACCCCCGCAAGCAGGCGCCCGAGTCGCACGGTTTCGGCGTGTGCCGACGTTTCAACAGTTATCGTCATGCCATGCACTCCAGCAGCCCTGACGGGATCCGCTCAATGATGTCGGATGCGAGTACAGGCGCCCGTCCGCGATCTTCGACAATCAGGTCGCCGATGCGGCCATGCAGGCAGACA
>CAIRTM010000135.1 GCA_903881505.1 uncultured delta proteobacterium
GCCGGGCATCAGTATGCATACCGCCTGAGGGTCGGCCGCTACAGAGTGCTGTTCGATGTCGAGGCTGCCGTGCGCATCATACGCATAGAAGAGGTGAAAAAGCGCGATGAACATACCTACTAAGCATCAGGTCATTCAAAAGGACGGCAAGCCCCTGTTCGTGCTTGTGCCCTGGGATGAATACGTGCGCAGCGCTACGCGCTGCGCATCGAAAACATACCTGCCGCACGCTGTTGTGGAAAAAGCCGCCGTGGAGGGCAAAAGCATGGTCAGGGCCTGGCGGGAATATAAAAAGATGTCGCAGGCGGAACTTGCCGGCAGGCTCGGTATAACGCAGGCTGCCTGCAGCCAGCTTGAAAAGTCGCAGGACCGGATGCGGGGGTCAACCATCAGTAAGATCGCGGCCGCGCTTGGAATAACGGAAGACCAACTGGCAATGTAGCCGGGGCAGTGCGGAGTAAAAGAAAGTCTAAAGTCCAGGGTCCAAGGTCCAAAGTTCACGGTTCAACGCTTAAGGTTCAAGGGTTTTAAATCCCCCTCGTTTCGCAGCCGAGCCGGGCGCATTAACAAGGATACGGTCGTTATGCTGTCTGAGCGCCCGGATGTGCGAGTTCATAACGACCCCTTGAGAATGTGCCCGGCGAGGGAATCCGCAGCAGGGTGGTGTCTATCCACCAATGCATTGGATATCGCCTATACGATTTTCAATCCCCCTTTGGCAAAGGGGGTTGGGGGATTTGCCGGACGAATTAAATCCCCCTGTATCCCTCTTTATTAAAGGGGGTAATCGCGTTCTGTGCCGAGCGGGTCCACCCTACATATCGATACAATAAAACAGGGGCACGGCATGCCGTGCCCCTACGTCTTTGGACCTTGGATTTTTTACCAAAGGGCAGGCACAGGGGCCTGCCCCTACGGGTTACATTCCCAGTTCCTTGCGGAATTCCTCGACCGTCGCGCCGATGACGTCAGTCCGTCCGTGTTCGCGCGCGTAGTCCTCTGTGCCGCTTACCGCTGCCTGGCGAAAAGGGGAGGGCACCAGCTCGAGCATGCCCTTTGCCGAATCGTCCCACTGCATGGTGAAGGCGAGGCTGTCGATCGGCACGTCCTCGTCTTCTTCGTCCGCAACGGCTGGCGCGGCCGCCCCGTCATCCTCAAACACCTGCGAGAATTTGGCCTTGAACTTGGTGGGCGTGAACTTGTCGGACACCTCGCGGAATACGGCAACCGTTACATCGGTGCCGCGCTCAAGAGCCAGTTTTTCAGCTTCCTGATGCAGTTTTTTCAGGGCTGTGGCGCGCACGAAGTGCGGGATCATTTCGCCCACCTTGATCATGGCCTGCTCGGCCGCGATGTCCCAGGCAACCGCGCCGGTCGAGATCGGGCCCATCATCTCGCCCTTGGTCTCGAGAAATATGCCCATGTAGACTTCGTTCACAAGGCCTTCGACAAGGTATTTGGCGCCCATGAAGCCCATGAACGGGCAGTTCTCCGAGCTCAGGTAGCCGATGGTCGGTATGTCGGAGAAGATGAAATTCTTGAACCCCGCGTCCATGCTCACCTTCTTGTCGTAGAAATTGCCGTAGATCACCATGGGGCCGGTTTCGACAAACTTGTCGCGCTTCTGTTCGATGGTGGCGTTGGTGAGCACATTGTCGCACAGCTTGCCAATGCGTTTGGCAGCCTCAGGGTTGCTGAGCGCCGCCATCACGATCGACACGCCGACCTCTTTGTTCAAAAATTCGCTGATGCCCACGGCATAGGTGTTGTGGTTCTCAAGCGACAGGGCCGCGCTCATCTCGAAGGTCACGGCAAAGACCATGTTGGAGGAAATGAACTCGAAGGCATTGTCCATTGATTCCTTCAGAAAGGGGGCGGCGTCGATCTTGAAAAAATCAGCCACGCTCTCCAGCCAGGCGGCCGAATTGCCGAACCCGATCGGAATGATGTCGGCCTTGTAGGGGGTGCCAAAGCGCTTTTCCATCTCCTTTGCAACGCTCACGCCGCTGTCAAAGGGGTAGATGCACAGGTTCAGCTCGGCGCGGGCGGCGTTCTTGATCTGCTCGATGGCGGCGCCTGCCGTGTATACGCAGTTCACGGTCACGCCGATATGAGAGAGCATGCGCGTCAGCTCATACACGTCGGCCCGCCAGTTGAAGGTCGAAAAGGTCGGGCCGATGATGTTGACCGAGCGGGGGAGTTTTTTAACGTTCGGGTCGACAAGGTCCAGCAGCCTGATGAATGCCGTTTCCTTGCCTTCAACCAGCGAGCCGCCGATGGGCGGATGTATGATGAGCGTATCCCTGGCGCCCAGCTTTTTCACCACGCCCTCGACGTCGTCGCGCGTGACCTCGACCGTGGGCGCGGTCACGATCAGGATCGCTCCGGGTTTTTTCGCAGCGATTTTTTCGAGCGTTGCCTCCATGCGGCCTTCGGCTCCCTGCATGATGTTGGCATACGACAGGTTTGTCGAGTAGAGCTCGCAGGTCCAGTCATTGATCAGCGCGTTCACGTGCTGGTTTATGTAGCAGCCCGGAGGGGAGTGGAAAATGGTGTCGGCGCCCTTGATGCCGAGGCACGTCCATAATGCGCCCTCAAAGGCCGACGGGGTGTGCAATTCCTGCATCTTGAAGTCTTTTTTCGTATCAGCCATGTGTCAGCCTCCGTATTTTTTCATCAGGCCCTGCCAGGTTTCATACACGGGCCGGTGCATGTTCTTGAAGAAGTTCGTGCCAAGGTCGATGGCATAGTCATAGCCGTATTCGCACAAATACAGCATGTTGATGAAGGTCGGCACAAGACGCGAAATGCATTCGGGCTGGGCCTGGAACTCGACCGATACGGCCGTGGGCTTCACCCGGTCGATCACCTCTCCGATGGTGTCGAAATCCTCCTCGATAAAGGTCACGCCGTAGCGCTCCTGCATGATTTTCTTTTCCTTCTGGTAGAATTTATTTTTCATCGACGGCACAACGAACACCTCGGCCCCGAATTCGGCAAATATTTTGCCGACCGAAACCTCGTTGGCCGGGCCGTCGACCATGAGCATGCGCACCTTTTCTTTCGCAAACCGCTGACGGATTTTCTCCAGCTCGGGCCGCACGCGTTTTTCTTCTTCCTCGGCAAGGTCGTGCAGCTTCTGGCTGCTCTGGCGGTCGGCCACGGCGTGCAGGAAGTTCGACGTGCCCTGTATGCCCGCGGGAATTTCGATGAATTCAACTTCGCCGCCGAACGTTTCGTTCAGGTGCTTGCAGGTGAGCCACGGGGTAATATGAATCGGGTAGTACTTCTCAGCGCGTACGATCTGGCTCATGCTGTCGATATGCGGGGTGGGGAACACGAAATAGGGGATCCCGGCCTTCTTGAAAAACATCTCAAGACAGGCCAGATTGCCCGCGTCCTGGCCCGTGCGGCCGATAAGGCCGATGGAACCCGGCACTTTTTCCTGCTGCTCGAAGGTGTCGATCACGGCGACCCAGGCGGCATCAGAACCCAGCGGCATGGAGCGCGGGTAGTTGAAGCCCGAAAGGCAGAAGCTCACCTTCAGCTCCGGGATCTCCATTTTCAGCTCGGCGATCACGCCCTGGATGTCCTCGCCGATGAGCTGCGGGATGCAGGTGTTGATGATCACGATGACCTTCGGGTGGTATTTTTCATAGAGGTTTTTGACCTGCTGTTTCAGGCCCGCCTCGCCGCCGAAGATGACGTCGCTTTTATTGACGAGCGTTCCGGCGGTCACGAGATTGGCCGGCCGGCAGGACATTGAGCCCACCTGGTTCTGGTAGGAGCAGGGCTGCGGGCCGTGCAGCAGCGGGATCACGCCCTCGATCTTGCCCAGGCTGGCCAGGGCCTGGATGGTGGAGCAGCAGTGTTCATAATGTTTCAGCGGCATATATTTCTCCTGTTTTTTAATGGCGAACGTAATTGCTACGTCCACCTGCATCTGCAGCGTACCGTAGGGGCACGGCATGCCGTGTCCCTACAAATGACACCGCGCGCCTTGCACCTGAGCATTTTTAAACAGCCTGTGAAATAAGTGGTTCGCCAATCACCTTACTGGCTTTATTGGCCGTCACACCGGTGCAGACCGGTGTCCGGTTTCTTTGTCAAGTCAGGCTGGATTCCGGCCTGCGCCGGAATGACGATCATTATTTGTTTTTAATGCTTTTTTCCCGAGACCCTGGCCCACCAGGCATGCAGCTCCTCGAAGGTGAAGGACGCCGGCACGGAAAGGTCCGTATTGTTCCAGATCGATTCGGCCAGCTGCCGGAACGCCTCGCATTCGGGTGTGTCGGGGGCGTGCTGGAACAGGGTCAGTCCCCTGCCGGAGCATTCCTTGATCTTCTCGCTGTAGGGTATGAAGCCCACGAGATGCGAGTTCAGCTTCTTCGAGAACTGGTCAAGTATGGTCTCTTCGTTTGCCAGTTCGCGGCCGTTGCCGATGATGCCGCCGAGTTTCGCGCCTGAGCGGGCGTTGAAGCGCGCAACCGCCTTGCAGATGTTGGAGGCGGCAAACAGCACCTCGAGTTCGCCAGAGCTCACGATATAGACCTCGTCGGCATGGCCTTCGCGGATGGGCATTGAGAAGCCCCCGCAGACAACATCGCCCAGCACGTCGTAGAGCACCACATCGAGTTTCAGTTTTTCGAACACGTTCAGGTGCTTCAGGGCCTCGATGGCCTCGACCACGCCCTTGCCGCCGCATCCCAGCCCCGGCTCGGGGCCGCCGCTCTCAGCGCAGAAGATATGGCCTGAGCACAGGTCGTTCAGCTCGCTTTCATACACAACCTCTTCCATTGTAAGGTTCTTTACGTCAAAATCCTTTTTTCGCAGGGTTCCGAGAACGGTGCGCGGCATTTTTCCCTTGAGCAGCAGCCTCGTTGAGTCGTGCTTGGGGTCGCAGCCCACGTGCAGCACCCGCAGGCCCTTGCTGGCGAGCGCGAAGGTGATGTGCGACGAAACCATCGACTTGCCGATACCGCCTTTGCCGTAGATTGCGAGCTGTCTCATATAATCTCTTTCTGAAGCTATTTTAATATATTATATTAATTAGTTGATAAAATACTTAATATCTATGGTGAGCACGGCGCACCCTTCATTCTGATAACTTTCCCCCTTTTGAAAAGGGGGATACAGGGGGATTTTATTCTTTCGGCAAATCCCCCAACCCCCTTTGCCAAAGGGGGAGTGAAAACAGCCTGCATTGCCGCCATGACGCGCTCTTCCTTTTTCACATGGGACATTTCTTCCCTCCCCCATGTTTTAAAAAGGCGGCTTTCTGTTCTTCCCCCTTAGTAAAAGGGGGGTAGGGGGGATTTTATTGATCCGGCAAATTCCCCAACCCCCTTTGCCAAAGGGGGAGTGAAAACAGCCTGAACTCCGCACTCCGGACTGACTTTCCCGGTCAGTTGATATACGGCAGCCACCATTCATAGAGTTCCTCAAATTCAATCGTGTTCGGGATCACGAGGTGCGTATTGTCGAACACCTTCTGTCCGATGCCGCGGTAGATGCCTGCTTCCAGTGAATCCGGCGCGCATTCGAAGACGGTTTTGCCGTCGCCGCCGCACTGCTTCACGGTCTGGCTGTAGGGGATGACGCCTATGATCTGCGTGCCGATTTTGGCGGCGAAGTCGGCCACCATCTGCTGCTCGTTTTTCACTCTCCTCAGGTTCACGATCAGGCCTCCGAGCCGCGATCCCGCGCGCACTTCGAAGCGCTTGATGGCCTTTGAGACGTTGGCGACCTGGTACAGCGCCTCGAACTCGCCGCTCGTGACCACGTAGGTTTCCTGGGCAAAGCCCTGCCGTATGGGCAGCGAAAATCCGCCGCAGACCACGTCACCAAGGATATCGTAGATGACGACATCGATGGAGAGGGCCTTCAGGATGTTGAGTTTTTTTATTGTTTCAATGGCCTCGACAACTCCCTTGCCGCCGCAACCCACGCCCGGTTCGGGCCCGCCGCTCTCGGCGCAGTAGATTGTGCCCCCGGCCGGGAACCGCAGGGGCGACTCGGTCACGATATCGGAGGGTTCAAGGTCGTCGTACATGAAATCGTTTTTGCTGAGTACGTCGAGTATCGTGGGCGGGAAATCCGGCAGCAGCAGGTAGGTGCTGTCGTTTTTCGGGCTGCAGCCCATCTGCAGCACCTTCAGTCCGCGCTCGGCAAATGTGCAGGAGAGATGTGATGCCACGGTCGATTTGCCGATGCCGCCTTTGCCGTAGAGTGCTATCTGTCTCATTCGTCATCTCCCTGTGTCGTGTTTCCATCGGCAACCCGGTGCATCGTCGAGCTGACCGTGCGAAGGGCCTTCAAGAGTTTTCCGCGCTCTTTATCGTCGAGGCAGCCGAATATGTTTTTGAGTTCCTGATCCCGGGTTTGCAGGATGCCGTCGTGGGCCTTTTTCCCGCTATCGGTGAGCTGCACCTTGACCACGCGGCGGTCGTCCGTGTCGCGCACGCGCTCGACAAATCCTTCGGCCTCGAGCCGGTCCACCACTTCGGTCATGCTCGGCATCTTCACGTTGGCGATCCTGCACAGTTCGCCCATGCTGTACTGGCGGTCTTCGTGAAAGGCTGCCATGGCTTTAAGCTGCGAATTGTTGACCTGGAATCCCATCAGCCCTTTGCTGCTCATGACCATGTTCTGGAAAAGGCCGCTGAACAGGTTGCGGATTTCAATCAGGTGCATTTCGATCTCGGCAAGGTCGCCGAGCTGCCGTTTGATGCCCATGCTGGAGTCCTTTCCCGCAGGGTGTGGTAAGAAGTTATTTTCCGAAAATTTCAACTATGAATGTTTCACTACCGAAATATATAGCCGCAAAAAAGCCGGATGTCAAGCCCCTGTATCGGGGAGGAAATAAAAAATATCAGCCGATCAGCCTGCGCGTGATTTCAGCGACATGGGCTCCCTGGAACCGGGCGATTTCCTTTTCGTTTTCCGACGGCCGGCGGCTGCCGTCAGCCCCGGCAAGGCAGCCTGCGCCGTAGGGCGATCCTCCGGTGACTTCATCCATGTTCAGCAATTGCGGGCAGGAGTAGGGCACGCCTACGATGATCATGCCGTGATGCAGCAGGGTTGAGTGGACCGACGTGATGGTTGTTTCCTGCCCGCCGTGCTGCGTGCCGGTCGACACGAACACGCTGCCGACCTTGCCGACCAGCGCGCCCCTTTGCCACAGCTGTCCGGTGCGGTCCAGGAAATTTCGCATCTGGCTGCACATGTTTCCGAAGCGCGTGGGCACGCCGAAAATAATCGCGTCATAGCCGGGCAGTTCCTCGACGGTCGCGATCGGGGCTGCATGGCCGAGCTTTGCGCCTGCCGCGCGGGCCTGCTCCTCGGTCATAAGCTCGGGGACGCGCTTGACGGCGACGTCAACCCCCGCGACGCTGCGCACTCCTTCGGCAACGGCCCCGGCCATGGTTTCGATATGTCCGTACATGCTGTAGTAGAGAATAAGAATGCGTGCCATGATGCTTCCTCCGTATGCTGGAAAAAGTAACTCGCGGGTTTTTTGTAGTGAAAAATACCCGCTGCCTTTTAAACCCCACAGGTCACCATCTGACGCACAGGGTTCCTGTTTTCAGTCCCCCTTTGGCAAAGGGGGCTGGGGGATTTGTCAGAAGAATAAAATCCCCCTGTATCCTGCTTTTTCAAAGGGGGGGAATCGCTTTATGCCGTGCTATGGCAGACAAAGACTCGGCTCCACAAAATCTGTCACGACAAGTGTTGACACGTTTCGCGAGTCCACGCTGCACGTGAAATGCAATGTTTCATTCCATGCATGCTTTCAGGCGTTTCAGCTCATCAATCACATACTCGAGGTTGAGGCTTTTCAGGCATCGGGCGGTCTGCAGTCCTGTGGCCGGGTCCCAGCCGCGCAGCTGATAATAGTCGTTGAGCATGTTCTCGAATTCCGCCCGGTCAAGCACGGCGCCAAGGCGCGAAGTAAGCTCGCCGTCTTTGCCCGGCAGCATGCACTCGGGGTTGAACAGGAAGAAATAATTGCTTTTGTCAGAGGTGAGCGGCTCGGTGAAATTGAATTCCGGCAGCCGGTCATGCTGCCTGCCCCGGCGCCCTTCGCGGCAGAAAATCGCCCTCGTGAGGTTGAAAACGCGCTCGCCTGCGCGGTTGTAGGCGGTTTCATCAACGTCTGACCCGGTGACGGCCGACAGCAGCCGGCTTTCGATCGTGGGGTCGCCTACATGCCCGGGCGAGCTTTCAGGGGTGACGATCGGGTAGAAAAAATCGCACGCCACCAGGGTTTCCTTGGCATAGGTTCTGTTCTGTATCATGAAGGCTGCCCGAGCTTTGCCTGCATAGGTTGAATAATCAGCGGCATCGAAGCCGCCCCAGAAGCGCCGGGCAATGGCGCGATAGGCGGCCGTGTCAACCGGGGACATGGCTCCGTCGGACACATACCACAGAACCCACTTGAACAGCGGGTAGCATACCTCGTGCAGCTGGGCCATCGGATTGGACGGGTCGGTGGCGTGGAAAAGCGCTGTGGTGATGAAATAGCGGCCGTTGTACAGGCGCGCGCTGAAGCCCTCGCTGCTCAGGGTTTCCTCAACCACCCGTTCAGTCCCCCGGCCGATGGCGCGCGCAGCCCGCATGATGCCCTCGGCAAGCACGTCGCCCAGGCCCCTGCGTTCGAGAATGGAGTCGATGAACCGCTCGAGGAAACGCATGCTGCCGATTTCCTCGAACGGCAGGCCGGTTTCCTGTGCGCTGATGAGCCCCTGCTCAACGCATGCATTGAGCCAGTCGAGCAATTTCGTCATTTCCTGCGTGCACATGCCTGCCTTGTCGCAGGCCGATGTGGCCAGAAAGCTCTGGTCGCCCTGCTCGCCGTTGTTGCGCTTTTTTTCCCAGTCAGAGTAGAAATACACCGAGGCGCACAGCTTGCGGTGTTCGACCGCGCCGGATATATGGCGGAAAATACTGCGCGCGCATCCGGCCGGGCAGCCCCTGCACGGGGCCCGGCGCACGAGCTCGATGCCCTCTATCATTGGATCCATGAGCTGCCTGCCCTTGACAAGTGTGCGGATCGTGCGGTTGATGTCTTTGAGCACATCGGGCCGGGCGATGCGCACGCCGCCGGAAGGCTGGAAAACGACGGCCTTGATGTTTTTCGATCCCATGATCGCGCCGAAACCGTGGGTCGCGCAGGAGCCGTTCCTGCCCATGACAATGGCAAAGCGCAGCAGGCGCTCGCCGGCCGGGCCGATGCACAGCGGCTCGCAGGCGCTGCCGTAGCGCTCAAGGAGCTTTTCGATCGTTGCGTGGGTGTCAAGGCCCCACAGGCCGGTTGCGTCGTCGATGCGCACAGAGCCGTCCGCAACGAACAGGCACACCGGGTGCGGGGCGCGGCCGGATATCGCCACGCCGTCGAAACCGGCTGACTTCAGGGCCGGTGCGGCCGAGCCCCCTATGGTCGCGTGCCCGTACTGGTCGGGCATGAGCAGCGGCGACTTGCCGCTCACCACCAGGCGCGAGC
>CAIRTM010000136.1 GCA_903881505.1 uncultured delta proteobacterium
CCGGGCCGCGCACGAGCTCTTCTATCCGGGCCAGCGCCTCAGGCGGGAATTCGTCAACGGCTGTCCAGGTGAACGATTTGCCGGGTATGGTCTTGAGCATGGCTCCGTTATGCGGCCTTCGGTGGTTGTTCAGGAAGTTCTCTATCGTCGCCGCGCGAGGAATCTTGAGCGTATCCGGCTTGTAACGTGATAGTGCCCTTGGTTAAGCATGCCGGCAGTTTTGAACAGGCTTGATCAGCATTGTTGCCGCAGCGGGTTTTCGGCACACAATGTAACAGAATTCAGGGGCAAGTCAATATAAAACACTCGAATTATAAAGGGCTTATGATACATCCGTGCAATTCGGGCGTCCGGTCGCGCCGCACAACCCGTCTATCGCCGCTGTCTGTGCGCAGCGTAGCGGCATGCGGTGAATATTGCCCTTTTAACAAAAAAATGATATCCGTACGTCGTTATGATGTATTGTTAACCGCGATTGCCAGAAAGGAGAATGCGCATGAGTGACGAGTTAACCCCCGGCATGAGCCATGAGATCGAAGTCACGACCGGGCCTGAACATACGGCCCGCTATTTCTACGAGAATCTGCCCGACGTGTTCGCCACCCCGTTTCTGGCCGGATTCATGGAGCGTGTCTCAGCCGAGCTGATCAACCGGTATCTTGAGCCGGGCCAGCAGTCGGTCGGCATTGCAATGAGCCTGCAGCACAGCGCCGCTACGCCACTGGGCATGAAGGTGCGCGTACGGACCGAAGTCACCGCGCGCGACGGCAAGAAGCTGACCTTCAAGGTCGAGGCCTGGGACGCCGCCGAAAAGATCGGCGAGGCCGTGCACGAGCGCTTCATCATCGACGCCGCTAAATTCAACGCGCGCGTCGCGCAGAAAACAGCCTAGCAGGCTGTTAAAAAAAATCGGCTCCGCTGCTCTGCGGGTCATATGCCCCGCCGTGTCCGTGCCATATTCTGCAGTCAGAAGTGGTCAGGGTTTTTATTTTTCGGTTTAACTATCTGTTTTATCTATACTTATTTTTTTCTTGACAAAATAGCCGTGTGGGCATATTTATCCCTTAATGTCCAGTTTTGGGCAAAATGGTGACAATATAAACACAAAAGGGATAAAATGCGCCTAACCATAAAGGATTTATCCGAACTTTTAAATGTTTCGGAAAAGACGATCCGGCGATGGATTAAAGAGGGCAGCATCCCCGCCTATAAAATCAACGGCCAGTATCGCTTTAACAGAACGGAAATCCTGGATTGGTCGACGTCCCGGCGCCTGAATGCCCCTGTTGAAATTTTTCACGAGCCCGAAGAAGCGCAGACGTTGAGTCTGGCGGACGCGCTTACCTATGGCGGGGTTTTTTACCGCATCAGCGGTTTGGACAAAAAATCAGCCCTCAAATCCGTCGTTGAACTGCTGCGGCTTCCCGATGATGCGGACCGGGACTATCTTTTGCAGTTTCTGCTGGCCCGGGAAGACATGGCCTCCACCGGCATCGGTGACGGCATAGCAATTCCCCATGCGCGCACCCCGATTGTTCTGCATGTGCCGCAGCCCATGGTAACGCTGTGTTTTCTTGAAACACCGATCGATTTTCTGGCCCTTGACGGCCGGCCGGTCAACTGCCTTTTTACAATCGTAGCACCAACCGTACGCTCGCATCTGTTTTTGCTGTCGCGGCTCTCCTTTATTCTTCGGGACAGGGAATTTAAAAACTGTATTAACGAGCAGCGGCCCCGCGAAGAGATACTGAAGGGCGTGCTCGCTATTGAAGCCGCGCTGACTGCGGCATCGGATGGGGGCCTGTAAACGTGTCGCTGCTGCTCCTGTCTCTGGCGGTCATAATCGCAGGCGGTTGCGCGGCGCTGTTCGCGTGGAACAAACCCGGACTCGCCGGCTGTATCGGGGCCGGCGGAACCGTGCTGGGATGCGCGCTGGGCATAATCCCCGCACTTGCAGTCCTGCTGCAGGGCACAACCCGCTCTCTGCGCTGCGCCTGGAGCATGCCCTGCGGTTCGTTCATCATTGAGCTTGACGCCCTTTCCGCTTTTTTCCTACTGCCTGTTTTTATGCTTTCAGCCCTTGCCGCCGTTTACGGCGGCAGGTATCTGCTGAAATACAAAGAAATAAAACGGCTCGGATTTGTCTGGTTCTGCTATGCAGTCCTTGTTGCCAGCATGGCGCTCGTCTGCGTGGCAGCCAATGCGGTGCTGTTCCTGCTGGCATGGGAAGCAATGGCCCTGTCGTCGTTTTTTCTCGTGGCATTTGAAAATGAAAAGTCCACAGTGCGGCGGGCGTCATGGATATACATGGTTGCCACGCATCTGGGCACCGCCTGCCTGCTGCCCATGTTTCTTCTGTTCGGCTCCCGTGCCGGCTCCCTCGACTTTGACCGGTTTGCCGGCTGCCTGCCGCCGCAGCTGACCGGAATCTGCTTTGTCCTCGCCCTTATCGGTTTCGGTACAAAGGCAGGCATTATCCCGTTCCATGTGTGGCTTCCGGAAGCCCATCCCGCAGCGCCAAGCCATGTCTCAGCCCTTATGTCGGGCATCATGATTAAAACCGGCATTTACGGCATCATCCGCACGCTTACCTTTCTGGGAACGCCGCCCTTATGGTGGGGCTGGCTGGTGCTGGCCGCAGGTATTGTTTCCGGCGTGCTGGGTGTCGTCTACGCCCTGGCGCAGCATGATCTGAAGGGGCTGCTTGCCTATCACAGCGTTGAAAATATCGGCATCATCATGATGGGGCTGGGCGTGGGCATGATCGGCTGGAGCGCAGGCATGCCCGCGGTTGCCATCCTTGGGATGGCAGGCGGACTTTTTCATGTGCTCAATCACGCGCTGTTCAAAGGCCTGCTGTTTCTTGGCGCCGGCGCCGTGTATCAGGCCAGCCATACACGCGAAATCGACCTGCTCGGCGGCCTTATCAGAAAAATGCCTGTTACCGCATGCTGTTTTTTGATCGGCGCAATCGCCATTTCCGGCCTGCCGCCCCTGAACGGATTTATAAGCGAGTTTTTGATTTACCTCGCCTCGCTGCGCGGTGCAACCGCCATGGATGCTGATGTTGCAATCCCGCTGTTTCTGGCTGTCGGCAGCCTTGCCCTGATCGGCGGCCTTGCCGCCGCCTGTTTTGCCAAGGCCTTCGGTATCGTATTTCTCGGTGAGCCCAGGTCTCAAGAAGCTGCGCATGCAGGCGAGGCAAAGCCCCTGATGCTGGTGCCGATGCTGGTGCTTGCAGCCGCCTGCATCGCCGTGGGTTTCCTGGGCATGGTCGCTGTTCCGGCGCTCTCGGGCGCCGTGTCGGACATTCTCGGCTTCAATGCCGCTCCTGAACTGAAAGCGGCTGCGGGCTGCCTGCGCTCAATCACCATCGTCTCCGTGGCGCTGCTGCTGCTTATCGCGCTGGCTGCCTGGCTGCGCCGGGTGCTGCTGTCGGGCCGGAGGGTCGAAAGCGCCGTCACCTGGGACTGCGGCTACAGCGCCCCGACAGCGCGCATGCAGTACAGCGCCTCCTCGTTCGCGCAGCCGATTACCGCATTATTCAGGTCTGTTCTCCGGACATCAGAGCATGCGCCTGCCGTGCAGGAATATTTCCCCGAAGCGGGATCGTTTGAAACGCATACGCCGGATGCATGCTTTGAAAAAGCATATCGGCCGCTCTTTGAAGGGCTGCGCAGGCTCTGCGGCCGGTGCGTGGTGCTGCAGCACGGCAACATACACCTGTATGTGCTCTATATCGTCATAACGCTTGTTGGCCTTCTGGCCTGGCAGATGAGGTAACGAATGCAGGCCGCCGTTTTTACAAATCTCGCTCTCGGACTGGTGCTGGCCCCGCTGCTGAGCGGCATTATCAACCGCACCAAGGCAGCTGTGGCCGGCCGAAAGGGGCAGCCCCTGCTGCAGGCCTACTTCGATATCTATAAAAATCTCCGCAAAGGCGCAGTGTACAGCACAACAGCGTCATGGCTGTTTCGCGCAGGCCCCGTAGTCGGTTTGGCGGCCGCGGTTGCCGCACTGTGTATTGTGCCCGCAAGCGGCAGCGCAGCCGCGCTTGCCTTCGCAGGGGACCTGGTGCTCTTTGCGTATGTGCTCGGCCTTGCGCGTTTTTTTACCGTGCTTGCGGCCCTCGACACAGGGTCAAGCTTTGAGGGCATGGGTGCGAGCCGTGAAGTGTTTTTTGCGGCCCTTGCAGAACCCGCGCTGCTTGCCGGCCTTGCCACCGTAGCGCGCAAGACAGGAACGCTTTCCCTGACCGAAATGATATCGACGGCATCGGCAAACTCTCCCGAGCTTGTGCTCGTGCTGGCGGCCCTGGGCATTGTTTTCCTGTGCGAGAACTGCCGCATTCCCTTTGATGACCCGACCACGCATCTTGAGCTGACGATGATTCATGAAGTTATGGTGCTTGATCACAGCGGGCCGGATTTCGCCTTCATCCAGTACGGCGCGGCGCTGAAAGCCTGGGTGCTGGGCTCCCTGATAGTGGGCATTCTTCTGCCGGCTTTCAGCAGTTCCCGGCCCCTGATGCTTGCCTGCTTTGTCGGCGCGATGTTCCTGCTGGCAGTGACCGTCGGTCTGATTGAATCCGGCATGGCGCGTCTGCGGCTGCTGCGCGTTCCGCAGCTGCTGGCTGCGGCAAGCGCCTTGTCGGTATTTGCTTTTATGCTGGTTGTGAGGTAGCTGCGATGATCGAGTTTATAGAAATACTGCTGATGCTGCTGATTCTTTTTGACCTGGCCCTTCTCGGGGTGAGCCGCCTGAAAACCTGCATAACAATTTCCTCCCTGCAGGGCATGCTGCTCGGCATATTCACTGTTCTTGCGCATACGCAGGGCCTTACCCTGCGCATTGCGCTGATTGCAGCGGCAGCCTTTGTGCTGAAGGGATTTCTGTTCCCGCGCCTGCTTGGCCGCAGCATCCGCGAAGCCAGTGTGTCCCTTGAGCTGGAGCCCTACATCGGCTACATTCCGTCGGTTATCGCCGGGCTTGCACTGCTCGGGGCTTCGCTCTGGCTCGGGGCGAAGCTGCCGCTCAGCTCCGCCATCGGCATTCCGCTGGTCGTGCCGGCGGCGCTCATGACTTTTTTTACGGGGCTGTTTCTCATCATCGCGCGCAAAAACGCTCTTACCCAGTGCCTGGGTTATATTATCGTGGAAAACGGCATCTATATCATCGGCGTAGCCTCGGTGGTTGAAATACCGATGCTGGTGGAACTCGGCATACTGCTTGACGCATCGGTAGCGGTGCTGGTTATGGGTGTGGCGATTTATCACATCAACCGGGAATTCGATCATATCGAAACCGACCGTCTCGATACGCTGAAAGGGTAATCCGCACGACATGTACTCTGCTGAAACCGCTCTCTGGTGCGCGCTGCTCGCTCCGTTCTGTATCGGCTTTGTCTGCACCGCCCTGCCCGGCGCCCGCATCGCGCTCCGGGTCATGTGCGGATGCATGTTTGCCACGGCGCTTGCCGGCTGCATCGCCATACAGGCCGTATACAAAACCGGCCCGGTGCGCCTTGCCTCGGGCTGGCTTTTCCTTGATCCCCTGTCGGCCTTTCATTACGGGGTCTTGCTGCTGGTCTTCTGCCTGAGTTCGGTCTATGCCCTGCTGTATTTCGGACAGGAACTGCGCACGGGCCGCATGGACCGCCGGCAGGGCCGTCTTTTTTCCGGCCTGTGGTGCTTCGCGTGCGCAGCAATGACCCTGGTGCTGCTGTCAAATAATCTCGGTATCATGTGGGTCGGCATCGAGGCGACGACGCTTGTCACGGCCTTTCTCATCTGCATTCAGGTTTCGCGCCAGTCGGTTGAGGCCACATGGAAATATATTATTATATGCTCGGTCGGCATGGCGTTCGCCTTTACGGGAACGCTGCTCATCGGCGCATCGGCCAAGGGTCTGCAGCTCGGCAGCCATGACGTGCTTCTGTGGACGGTCCTGCGTGACAGCGCCTGCGGGCTTGAACCCCGGCTCATACAGGCGGCCTTTATTTTTCTGCTCGTGGGTTACGGCACCAAAGCCGGGCTTGCCCCAATGCACAGCTGGCTTCCAGACGCCCATACGCAGGCGCCCTCGCCGGTGTCCGCGCTTTTTTCAGGGTTCCTTCTGAGCACGGCCATGTACTGCATCATGCGCTATATTCCTCTTGTAGAGGCTGCCACCGGCACTACCGGCTGGTCCCGGCGGCTTATGATCGGATTCGGGATGTTTTCCATACTGATTGCGGCGGTGTTTATCGTGTCGCAGAAAAACCTGAAACGTTTTCTGGCCTACAGCAGCATCGAGCACATCGGCATTATCGCGCTGGGCCTGGGGCTGGGCGGGGTCGGCGTTTTTGCCGCCCTGTTTCATACCCTCAATCATGCCGTCTGCAAAACACTTGCATTCTTCGCAGCCGGGCGCCTGGGACAGCTGTTCGGCACCTATGAGCTGCGGGAAATCAAGGGCGCACTGCACCGAAGTCCTGTCTGGGGAGGGGGCCTGTTTGCGGCGATTCTGGCGCTGATCGGCGTCGCGCCCTTTTCGCTCTTCATGAGCGAATTTTTAATCTTAAAGGCCGCCATGGACAGCAGTTTGTTTCTTGTCTCCGCGCTGCTGCTTGCCGGGCTCGGCACGGTATTTATCTGCGCGCTGGGCTATCTTTTACCGCTGTGCTGGCAGCAATCCCCGCACGGAAATCCGGATCGGGGCGTCTTCATAACCGCTGAAGCCTTTCTGGTCTATATCCCTCTCATAACACTGCTTGCGCTCGGGCTCTGGATGCCGGAATCCCTGCAGTCGATTCTCCGGGAAGCCGCACATATCATAAGCGGCACAACCACCGCTTCAGCCATCGCCGGGATCGGTCCATGAACACCGCCGACTTTTCCTTCTGCTATAACGGCCAGGCGCTGGGCCTGGATGGTCTGCCGCTTCTTTCCCCCGCCTCCTTCAGGATGGCTGTGCTTCGGGCCGTGGCTGAAGGCGCGCGCATCAGCGCGCTGTTCGGCATGCCGGAAGAGCATCCGGGCGTAAAAGCGCCCGGCGGTGCCGCGGGGCAGGGCGCTATTAGGCTCGTTGCGGTTCTGGCCTGTGATGCCGAGGCACAGCTGGCTGTTGCCACCACCCTGGCTGGAACATCATATGAGGCCCTCACGCCGGAATGCCCGCAGGCCTGCTGGTTTGAGCGCGAGATCAATGAACAATGGAATGTGCTGCCCGAAGGGCACCCCTGGCTCAAGCCGATTCGATTCCACAGGCCGTACGCTGCCAATCAACCGGAGCATAAGCCCTGCATCGGCGTGACGGATTTCTTCCGGGTCGGGGGGCCCGAGATTCACGAGGTTGCCGTCGGGCCGGTGCATGCGGGCATTATCGAACCGGGGCATTTTCGCTTTCAGTGCCACGGGGAAGAAGTAAAGCACCTGGAAATTTCGCTCGGCTATCAGCATCGCGGCATCGAGCAGGCGCTCGCGGGAGGACCCGACACGCGCACCATGCATTACATGGAAACGCTTGCCGGTGATACGACGGTCGGCCACAGCCTTGCCTATTGCCAGGCAATGGAGGCTCTTGCCGGCTGCAGGGTTTCACCGCGCTCACTGGCCCTGCGCGGCATTGCCCTTGAGCTTGAACGGGCCGCAAACCACGCCGGTGACCTCGGGGCCCTGGCCGGCGATGTCGGGTTTTTGCCCACAGCCGCATACTGCGGACGCATCCGCGGCGATTTTCTTAACATGACGGCGCTCCTGTGCGGCAGCCGCTTCGGCAGAACAATGATCCGCCCCGGGGGCGTATCGTTTGACTGTGAAGAGCAGCGCGCAGCCGAGCTTCTCTCCCGCCTGAAAAAGGCGGCACGGGATAGTGCAGGCGCCGTCAATCTGCTGTGGGAAACGCCGTCGGTAATGGCGCGCTTCGAAAACACAGGAGCCGTTGCCCGCGGGACAGCCGAAGACCTGGGGCTGGTCGGTCCGGCAGCCAGGGCCTGCGGGCTGGTGCGTGATGCCCGGTATAATTTCCCGTCGGGAATATTCCGGTTTGCGCAGATCCCCGTTGCAACAGAGGCAGCGGGTGACGTTTTTGCCCGGGCCTATGTCCGCTGGCTTGAACTGCAGCGCTCCCTTGAGTTCATTGAGAATCAAATACAGCGCATGCCTTCCGGCGATAGTGCGGCTGAACTGAAAGCGCCTGCAGCGGACAGCCTGGCCGTATCCCTCGTGGAGGGCTGGCGCGGCGAAATCTGCCATGTCGCCGTCACCGACAGCCGGGGCCGCTTCATCCGCTATAAAATTGTCGACCCTTCGTTTCACAACTGGTTCGGACTCGCGATCGCCATGCGAAACCAGCAGATATCGGATTTTCCATTGTGCAATAAAAGCTTTAATCTCTCCTATTGCGGCCATGACCTGTGAGCTGATGCCATGCTGAAAATACTGTTTGCCTCTGCGCGCCAGGGGTATCAGACAAGTGCCTATCCAAAAGCCGACCCGCCGCTGCCGGACCGGTTTCGGGGCCTGCCGGTTATTGACCGGACGCACTGCACATCCGGATGCAGGCTGTGCATTGATGCATGCCCGGCCGCGGCGCTCAGCGGAGGGGCTGTTCTTGACCTCGGGCGCTGCCTGTTTTGCGGTGCCTGTGAACGTGTTTGCCCATCGGGAACAATCAAATTTTCGCAGGACTACCGTTTGAGCACCGGCAAACGCGAGCATCTGGTGATGGGAAACGAGACATTGGCGCTGGCTGCGGCGCTTGATAAAAAAAGCAGGTCGCTTTTCGGCCGCTCCCTGAAGCTGCGGCAGGTGAGCGCAGGCGGCTGCAATGCCTGCGAGGCGGATACAAATGTCCTCAGCACTGTCGGCTGGGACCTGGGCCGTTTCGGCATCCAGTTTGTCGCCTCGCCCCGGCATGCCGACGGGCTGCTTATTACCGGGCCGGTTTCAAACAATATGCTGTCTGCTCTCAAAAAAACCTACGATGCCGTTGCCTGGCCCAAGCTGGTGATTGCTGTGGGCGCCTGTGCCGTTTCAGGCGGCCTGTACCGCGGCCTGCCGGATGTCAACAACGGCGCCGACCAGGTGCTGCCGGTGGATTTATATGTGCCGGGCTGCCCGCCCCATCCCCTGACGATTCTCGACGGTCTTTTGAGGCTGCTCGGGAAAATTTAACCCGGCTCCGGTTCTGATATACTCTGTGCGGTTTCTCTGCTTCCCGGAGCGATGCTGCAGCGCGCAACCGGTTGCCCTTTTTCCTGAAACATGGTACCCCTGTACAAAAAAATACCCCCGGACCGGAGAGGCATGCAGGCTGATATACTCTACATCGACAACCATATGCTGGTTGTCAATAAACCGCCCGGCCTGCTTACGCAGGGCGATCGCACGGGCGACCCTGATCTTTTATCGCAGGCCAAACAGTATTTGAAGCAAACATGCAACAAGCCCGGCAATGTATTTGCAGGGCTTGTGCACCGGCTTGACCGGCCGGTCTCCGGCGTGCTGGCGATTGCCCGCACATCAAAAGCGGCCGCCCGGCTGTCGGCCCAGTTCAGGGCCGGCACGCCCCTGAAAAAATACCTGGCGCTGGTTGAAGGCCGCGCGGGCGCAGGCGGAACATGCCGTGATTTTCTCATAAAGGATGCGGAGCAAACCGTCCATGTTGTTTCAGCGGAGCACCCCGGGGCCCGCTCAGCCGAGCTTGAGTGGCAGGCTGTCGCTTTTTACAGGGGCGTAAGCCTGCTCGACATCACGCTCAAAACCGGGCGGGCGCATCAAATCAGGACGCAGCTGGCATCCCGGGGCATGATGATAGCCGGTGACGTGCGCTATGGATCACGCACGAAATTCGACCGCAAAAACCTTGCGCTGCACTGCTACTGCCTTGAACTTGAGCACCCCGTTCGCAAAGCGCGCATGCGCTGGACCGCAGTTCCGCCCGCGTCCTGGCAGGGGTTTTTTGACCTTGAAATCAGGCGTGTTATTGAGCAGGCGGCCGCATCAGCCTTGCAATAATACGTAAGAATCGCTATTCTTTTTTACAGGCATTTTCCCGGAATGGTCCATTGCCCCGCGCCCATCCGGATATATCGCAGCGGAAATACAATGTTTAACCCCGACGATCCGCGCTCGCTTGAAAAATACTCCTCGGCGGTGACCCTGTCCGACATGGAGCTGTTTATCTTCCCTGAGCTGATGTACGCGCTCGTGCTGGCCAATATCATGAGCCCGTGCATCTGGCGATGGCGGGATGACCCCTGGTTCAGCGGAATGCAGAAGCTGAGCCCCTACCGCAGGATCCTGCGCACCAAGCAGTACCTGATGGACAACTTCGCCTTTAACCTCGACCTTGACACCTGGGGCCTTACCACCAAGGAGCGTGAACTGGACCGGTTCCGCGATTGTATCGCCCCCGGGGTGCTGGCGCGCAGCAACGCGCTGTTCGGCTACGGGGGCGACAAGTTTTACTTTGACATGGACATCCGGCGCCATTTCGGATTGGACAAATACGACGGCGATGTGATTCCCTACTGGAAGACCGAAACCGTAGAAGCCATGCAGGCCTTCAGGCACAAACCGGGATATCCCGCCGGCGCGGGCGAATGCGTCTCACTGGCAGCCCTGTACGCGGCCGCCCTGTTTATTGTCGCGGGGGTGCCGCTTGACGACATTTACCTGATGGCAACGCCGCTGCACTCGCAGAACTTCATCGACATTAACGACGGCCTTTTGACCAATAACCGCCGCATCGTGACTAAAACCATGTTTTTTAACGGTACGGAGATCTCCGCCAAGGCCCGGCGCGCGCTTGAAAACGAGCAAGTCACCGTCGTCGCCCACTGCAGCGGCTGCATTCATTCCATGTATGAGCGCTCCAGCATGCCGGAGGCGGTGTTTCGCACATTTGCCGGCCGCCTGCGGGGCTATTTGAAGACATCTATTACGTTTGAGACCCTGGCAAATTTTCTGCGCCATAATAAAAAGCTGCAGCGCTGCTTTCAGCTTGCGCATGCGTGCTGCGGCAAACCCCGCTATATCGAGGCTGAAAAAGCCTTCCAGTACGAGCACAGCAGCGCCATGCGCATCGGCGAGCGGAGCCAGACACGGCTGCTGCATGAAATTGACGAAGATGAATTCTATCCCGGTCCGCTTCCCGGCCGGATTGTGCTCGATGAGATTGAGGCGTTTTTCCGCGATCAGCCCTTCGCGGCCGACGCGGAAGCCGATCGTGCCCGCCTGCGAGAGCGGCTTTCCAGCTGCTGCTTTAATGCCGACGAGGTTATGGCGGATCTGCTTGCATTCTGTGCGATCGAGCCCCGTCTGCCTTCAGACAGGAAAATCTGGGATCCGGGCCCCTGCATCCGCATTTCTCCTGCGAGCTCCCGCGATGAAATTATTGCGACGCTCGAATCCGAGCGCTCGCGCAACCCGGTCGCCGACCTTGCCTTTCAGGCCTGGCGCGACATGCAGCGCTCGGCCTGGAAACCGTTCCTGAAGGCGGCCCTTGAGCGCAACCCGGTCAGTACCAGCGCTTTTGAAGGCATGGAACTCGCCGATGCGGTCGAATGCTTGCGGCGCATGGAAAACGTCTCCATTTACGAGGGAACGCGCATGGCCCAGCCCGATGAAGTGTGGAATTTCCAGCGCGGCGACGGGCTTGAAAAAGCCCTGTGCCTGATGAACACTGCCCGCAACCGCTATCCGCAGGACAGCGTCCGCCTTGAGGCTGACGGGCACAGCGCGCGTGTCAGCGTGCGGGGGCGCGACTACCGGTTTGCAACCGGGCGTCTGATCCCTCCGCCGGGAGGCCATGATTTTTCGTGGTAGGTGAAATTGCGCAAAGGTCCCGCCGGCCTACTGATAGATAAGAAACGATTTCTCGACGGCCGCATGAATGCGCTGGCCCAGCTCACGGCCGGCGGAGGTGCGCCAGCTCAGGTTGGTGATTTCCAGCCGCACGCTTTTATTGAAGCACACGAAACGGTAAAGCGCTGTCTGGATTTGCGTTTGGTCGCGCTCGCTTGTATAGTGCAGCGTATAGCCCGGGCAGCCGGCATGCTTCAGCGCAGTATATTTCTGAACCTTCCGTGCGGGGCTCTCCTGCATTTTTACAATGGCGGCATACATTTCATCCTCGGCGTTCCAGGCGGCCGATTCCGGCATTATCGCAATCGACAGCGTAATATCGGTTCCATAGCTGATAAGGATAGTTGTTCTGTCCTCAAGCGGCTGCTCGCTGACGGTATAGCCCGGCGGCAGGTTGATTGAAACCCATCCTTTCCGGTCCCAAAAGACGTCGGCAACCGCATCGGGCTCTGCCGCGGGTCCGACGGGCACAGCCTCAGCCTGCGCTGCAGGCTCCCCGACTTCCTGCAGGGTTTTTTTGGGGGGTTTCTTCTTGGCGACCCGGGGCACGTCTACAGCTGGAACGTGTGCGGGCTCATCCGGAAGCATGAACGACTTGAGAAAAAATCCTGCAGCGACAATGATTATAACGCCCGCAGCGTATGCAATCGCCCTCTTCACCAAACGCCGCCTGGCCTGCGCTAATTCAGTATCGTAGTCATCAAGGCTGCTGTCCGCAGAATATGTCCGCAGCGCCGCGGCCACTTCGCTTTTGCCGACCGGCTGAAGCTTGGAGCGCTGCGGCGTTTCCGGATCAGGCAAATCGGCCCCGGCCAGATACTGCCCGTCTATTTTTATAACGGTTTGCCCCGCAGGGGCTTCCTCATCGCTCAGCAATGGAACTTCAGCCGCAGGGACTTCTTTCCCGCCCGCGAGGTCATCCGTTTTTGTACGCGGCTCAAGCTCCAGCACTAATTCACGCGACTCGGGCTGCTGCTGAGCCTGCTGCGGTTGCGTAGTTTCGTGTGCTGCAAATAACGCAGCGGGGGTCTGCTCAATGTGCTGCGCCGCAGGCGCGGCAAACAGGTCCCCGGCCGTCTGCCCGGGCAGATCAGCTGCCGGAACGTTTTTATCCGGGGGCGCCGGCGTGGTGTGCGGGGCCGACCGGGGGCTTTCCGGCTGTTGAACCGGTTCTGCAACCAGTGCAGCGGCCTGGCTGCCGGATGCGGCAACAGCGCGCTTGCGCCCCGGGATCTCTTGCTGCATACCGTCCGCAGGGCGCTTGAGGATATTTTTTTCCTTGATAACAAGGCCGGCAGTAACAAGCGAAAAAAGGATTTTATATGCTTTTAATTCATCATAGCCGCTGTCGGCAATAACCCGTTTTACCGTGCGCTTTCCGTTGATAAGGCTCAGTATCGCCCGCTCGGCGGTATTGAGCGTGGCCTTTTGAAGGGCCTCACTGTTTGCGGTAATCTCAAGGACTTCATTGTCCTGGGGGACGCGCTGTTTCAGCTGGGAAATTTCATCGACCCGGCGCGATGCCTCCAGCACGACCTGCATCGTGTCGAAGCTGGTGACAATCTGGTCGCTCAGGTCCAGCTCCTGATCGCGGTACTCAAATTCCCCCTGCTCCCAGAGAAACAGGCTGAACAGGGTCTGCTCGATCTGCCGGTACAGCAGGCTTTCAAGCAGATCCTGTGATATGAGACCCTGCTCAACCAGCACCTTGCCGATCTTTTTGCCGGTATGCGCGGACACAGCCAGGCATTTGTCAAGCTGCTCGCGGCTGACAATACCCTCGCTGCGCAGATAGTTCGTAAGCCGCTCAACCCTGCTTGAGCCGAAGGCATTGATGATAGTGCCGTCCCGGAAAAAAACCTGCACGATATCGCTGCCGTCGGTCAGTTCAAGAATGCCGGTTTTCTTGTCGTTCGACAAAAGCTGCAGCAGGCTGGAAAGATAGAATGTTTTTATGTTGCCGGTGATTGCCATGGGCGTTTGCTGCGCATTGTTAACCGCGGCACAACTGCTTTTCCCCCGATGTGCGGTCAGTTTGGAAGTATACGGGAGCGGCCTGATACTTGTCAAACAAATCCTTGCACGCATAGCGCGCCTGCGTTCCGGGCCCGGCGCGGCCGGTCATCATCGCCCGCCCGGGAGGTTTTCGGCTTGACAAGGCAGCCGACAGCGGATAAAATGGATTTAAATCCATTTTTTTTGACTGCGATGGGATCAAAAGCTGAAGCAAAAAAACAGATTCTCCTGAAGGCCGCCATGAAGGTGTTTGCCGCGAAGGGATACCACTACGCGACCGTGGAGGATATAGCAGCCGAGGCCGGCGCCGCAAAGGGTTCGGTGCACGCCTATTTTGAAAGCAAGCTCGATGTTCTGCTGACGCTGCTGCTCATGTTCTGGAAGACCATCAACACCATGAACGCTGAAAAGCTCGCCGGCGAACAGGATCCGCTCGCGGCCCTGAAAGCGGTATTCGCAACGTTTCGGGAACTGCTCCTCAAAAGCGGGGATTCGCTCTGCTGGGGCAGGATACTGCAGGAGGGCCTGCCCCAGCTGCATACCCTGAAAAGCAGGGACCTGCGCAATAAGCAGCTGGCAATCGCCCGGCAGCAGCGCAGGCTGGTACATACTATCGATTCGATTATCAGGGCGGGCCAGCAGCAGGGCCGCATATGCACAACCGTGCGCCACGACGTGCTGCGCCAGATGCTGGGCGGCGCAAGCCAGCTTCTTATTTACGGACTTTTCATGAAATCCGGCACCGGCATAGGCTACAGCGCACAGGACATACAGGCATCGTTCAATCAGCTCATCGACGCCTTCGCACTGTAACCACGGGTCGGGCCGAAGACATACAATCGTACACCACAACAGTGAGGACAGCATGCAGTACAAACGCCTTGGAAGGACAAACCTGAAAATCTCCGAAATTGCCTATGGAGGGCTCGCGCTGTATTACGTTGAGCGCGACGAGGCCATCCGGCTTCTGAACACGGCCATCGATCTGGGCATCAACTACGTGGACTGCGACGAGGCCGGCGCCCAGTTCGTGGCCGCCAAGGTCTACGAGGACACCCGCAGCAAGCTGGGCGAAGTGCTCAAGACGCGCCGCAATGAAGTCTACGTGGGCATCAAGTGCATGTTCGCGAAAAAGGACGAGGTCGCGCGCGATATCGACAAGGCGCTCGAATACGTATTCAAGGGAACGGGCCGCGAGGTCATCGACCTGTTTCACATCGCCCATGTGGACGTGCAGGAAAAACTCGATCTGCTGCTCTCGCCGCAGGGCGGCATGGCCGCGGTAGCGGAGGCAAAAGAGCAGGGCAAGCTCAGCCACACGCTGGTCGCCTCCCACAACCCGACCGTTCTGCTGGCGGCGCTCAAGACGGACCTGTTCGACGTGGCCGAATTCCCCTTTACCGTTATCGAGGCCGAGTACAAGAAAGAGGTCATTCCCTACTGCCATGCGCACGACATCGGCACGCTCATCATGAAGCCCATCGGCGGCGGGCAGATGGCCTCCTGCGCCGATTTGTCGCTGCGCTGGATCAGGCAGCAGCCCGTTGACGTGGTCATCCCCGGCATGAAGACCATGGAGGAACTTACCGGCAATATCGAGGCCTATGTCAATGGCGGCCCGCTGGCGCCCGAAGAACTCGAGCGCCTCGAGCGGACCGCGCGCGTGCTCGGAAGCGAATACTGCCACCGCTGCGGCTACTGCCTGCCCTGCCCGATGAACATTCACGTCATCAGCCAGATCGATATTTACCGCTCGCGCCTGGTGGACCTCGGCCGCAAGAAAGAGCTCTATAAGATGGCGCGCGAACGCGGCGCGGGCGTTGCAGCAGACTGCGTAGCCTGCGGCCAGTGCGTTGAGAAATGCCCGTTTAAACTGAATGTTCCGGAACTGATGAAAAAAATAGCCGCTGAGCTTGACGGGTAAGCTCAAGCGCCGGCCCTGAGGTTCGAGCCATGACCGCCTATTATGCACCGAAAACGCCCGCCGAGACCCTTGCGCTTCTCAGCGCCCATGCGCCGGATTGCGCTCTCCTTGCGGGCGGAACCGACCTGGTGCCGAAACTGAAAAGCGGCGCTGCCGCGCCGGGCACGCTGGTATACATCGGTTCGGCCGGCCTGGATTACATCAGGCAGGAGGAGTCCCGCCTTATTGTCGGCGCTGCCGCCACATGGACAATGCTTGCCGAACACCCGCTGGTTGCCTCCTGCGCGGCCGTGCTGGCTGCGGCGGCGCGCACGCCGGCGGCAAGCTCGCCCGGGGTAAAAAACACTGCCACTGTCGGCGGCAACCTGGCCACGGCTTCGCCCGCCGCTGATCTGGCCACGCCGCTGCTCGCTCTTGATGCCGATGTGCGCATTCACAGCGTACGGGGAACCCGCACGGTCGCCCTGGGCGATTTTTTTACCGGGCCCGGAAAAACGGTCCTGCTGCCCGATGAGCTGATCTGTGCAGTGAGCATCCCGCTCTGCGGTGGCATATCGGTGTTTGAAAAAATCGGCCGCAGGAAGGCCATGTCCATATCCGTGGTCAACACGGCCGTGCGCCTGGTGCTTGAACAGGGCCGCTGCCGGGAGGCCCGCATAGCCCTGGGCTCGGTCGCGCCGGTTCCGCTGCGCTGCCGGGGGGCCGAGGACATGCTCATCGGAAAAGAGCCCGGCCGCGAACTGTTTCAGGCCTGCGGCGCTGAAGCCCTGCGCGCCTGCAGTCCCATTGACGATGCCGCCGCCACTGCCTGGTACCGCCGCACAGCGGGAGCCGCGCTGGTCGCCCGGGCGCTTGGCAGGGCGGCAGGCCTGCCCGGAACCCCGGAGGAATGATCACATGAAATACATGCTTTCCTTTACGGTCAACGGAGCGCCTGCCGACGTGGCTGTCGGCCCCACCGAGACCCTGCTCGACGTGCTGCGTGACAGGCTCGGCTTCACCGGGGCCAAGCGCGGATGCGAGACCGGCGACTGCGGGGCGTGCACCGTTCTGGTTGACGGCCGCTCCGTGCGTTCCTGTATAACGCTGGCCCTGACCGTGCAGGGCAAAGCCGTTACCACGGTCGAGGGCCTTGCGCGCGACGGAAAACCCCACCCGCTGCAGCAGGCATTCCACGACCACGGCGCTTCGCAGTGCGGATTCTGCACGCCCGGCATGATCGTGTCGCTGGCTGAACTGCTGGAGAAAAACCCCGAACCCTGCCGCGATGACGCCCGGGCCGCGATTGCCGGCAACCTGTGCCGCTGCACGGGTTATGTAAAGATCATCGACGCGGCCATGGCCGCCGCCCGCTCACCCCACAAGAAAGGCGGACCCGCATGAGCCCGGAACTGATCGGCGCGCGGATGAAACGCTACGGCGGGCTGGACCATGCCGCCGGCAGGACGCAGTTCGTTGACGACCTGCGTGCACCGGGCATGCTGGCTGCCAAGGTGCTTCGCAGCCCTGTGGCAAAGGGAGATCTGCTGCATATCGACACCTCGGCCGCCCGCGGCCTGCCGGGTGTTGCCGCCGTGATCACGGCGGCCGACGTGCCGCACAATATCTACGGTCCCGGACGCCTGGCCGACCAGCCGGTCCTGGCGCAGGCAATCCGCTTCAGGGGCGAGCCCCTGGCAGCGGTTGCCGCAATCGACGAAGATACGGCCCGCGAGGCCCTGGAGCTGATCCGGATCGACATCCGGGAGCAGCCGGCCGTGTTCGACCCCCTTGAGGCCATGGCTGACGGAGCGCCGAAGGTGCGGCCCGAGGGCAACCTGTTCCTGTTCGGCCCGCATCCGTTCATGTACGCAGGCGAGAAGCCCTGCCGCGAAATATGCAGCGGCAGCCTTGAGCAGGGCTTTGCCTCGGCCGACCGCATCATCGAGGGCGAGTACCGGCAGGCGTCAGTGGAGCACGCGGCCCTTGAACCGCAGTGCTGCCTTGCCGTGCCCGCACCTGACGGCAGCCTTACCGTGCACACCATGAGCCAGCACCCCTGGCTGCACCGCATGGAACTGTGCGCCGTGCTGCAGATGGCCCCGCACCGGGTGCGCTCGGTCAGCACGGCCGTGGGCGGCGGGTTCGGCGGCAAAAGCGACATGCACGCCGATCCGGTCGCCGCGCTGCTGGCCCTGAAGACAGGCCGGCCGGTCAAGTGGCGCTGGACACGGCAGGAGGAGCTGCTCTACTCCACCCACCGCGGCGCCTGGCGCATACGCTTCCGCGACGCCGTCACGAACGACGGCCGCATCCTGGCGCGCGACGTGCGCTCCATACGCGACGGCGGCGCCTACGCCTGCTACAACTACGGGTGCATAGAATCGCACTGCAGCACGGTTGCCGGCCCCTATGCCATAGCCAATGTGCGGATTCAGGGTTATCTTGTCTATACCAACAAGCCGCCCGCCATGACCATGCGGGGCTTCGGCGTCAACGAGGCGGCCTATGCCTGCGAGTCCCAGATGAACCGGATCGCCGCCGAACTCGGCATGGATCCGCTGGAGCTGCGCCTTATCAACGCCTATCGCAACGGCGACATCATGCCCAACGGCCACCGGCTTGAAAGTGTCGCTCTCGTGGAAGTGCTGCAGGAAACGGCGCGGGCCGCGGGTATCGAGCTGCCCGCGCATCTGCAGGCCATGAGCTCGCAGGCGCGCACGGGGGATCTATGAAAAAACGCGGAATCGGAATAGCAGCCGGCATGTACGGCACCGCTGTGATGGGCGGCGGCGACAAGTCCATGGCCGTTATCGAGCTGCGGCCCGACGGCGGCGCAGACCTTCTGCTGGGCAGCGTTGACCTGGGCCAGGGATCGACCACCGTGCTCGCCCAGATGGCGGCCCATGAGCTGGGCATACCCTATGACTGCATAAGTGTGCATGCCATGGACACGGCCGTGGGCCCTTTCTGCGCCGGGACCTGGGGAAGCCGCCTGACTTACGTGGCGGGCAATGCCGTGGTTGCCGCGGCCCGGGAAGCGCGCCAATGCCTGCTCGAGGCTGCCGCGCCGCTGCTGAAAGCCTCGGCCGTTGAGCTTGACATTTCCGAGGGGAAAATCGTTTCCCGCGGCAACCCCGAAGCCTCAATGCCGGTTGCCGAAGCGGTGTTCAAGAGCCCGCTTATAGCCGGACGCGGCAGCTATGCGCCCCCGATGCGGCTTCCCGACTTCACGACCGGCAAGGGAAACTGCTTTCACGCCCTTGCCTGGGGCGCGGCCATTGCCGAGGTCGAGGTCGACACCGAGACCGGCGAGGTCGATCTTCTCCGGCTGGCCTGCGCCTATGACGCCGGCCGGGCCATTAACCCCATGCTGGTTGAGGGCCAGATACAGGGCGGCGCTGTCATGGCCCAGGGACAGGCAATGCTCGAGCAGCTCTATCCCTGCTACCCGACGGTTGACTCCCAGCCGCAGACCTTCCATGACTATATCATCCCCACGGCAATGGATATACCCGGCATCGAGTGCCGTATCCATGAATGCCCTTCGCCCGAAGGCCCCTACGGCGCCAAGGGCATCGGGGAGATCACCGCCGTTGTGCCGCACCCGGCCATTGCCGAGGCTATCTGCAACGCCATCGGCGTGCGCATCGATGAGATACCCATTACGCCCGAAAAAATCCTGCGGGCGCTTCAGCGCTGACACGTAAACGCGGCTTGACAAAACGGGAATTCGCGGCTACTATAGTTGTAAATACAACCATAGCAACCGTTTCCGGCGGCTTTGCATGAACGTTTTCGACCACGAAGGCAATTTCGGCCATATGCTCGGGCGCACGTCGCGCGCCATGCTCAATATGCTGCAGAAACAGTTCCGCCGCGCGGGCTTCGACATAACCGTCGAGCAGTGGACCCTGCTCGTCAACATCCGCAACGCATCGGGCGGCTCCCAGCAGCAGCTCGCCGAGCGGGTGTACCTGGACAAAACCACCATAGCCCGCGTTGTTGCGGGCCTTGAAAAAAAAGGGCTTATCCGCCGCGCGGTTTCGCGCGATGACGCCCGGCAGAAAAGCCTTGTCATAACCCGGCGCGGCACTGACCTGCTGGCGCGTCTCAAGCCCGTAGCCCTTGCATCGCAGCAGCAGGCGCTTGCCGGACTTGACCCGGGACAGCTCTCAATCTGCCGGGAGGTGCTGCAGCAGGTGTACGGCAGCATTCTCGGCCAATAACAATTGCACCGGGGCGCGCATCCCCGCACCAGGAGACCTTTATGATTAAAAAAATCGCAGCAGTCCTTGCCCTCATCGTCCTCATCGTCATCGCCGGATTTATCGGTATGTACAAATACCAGAACCGGCGGCTCAAGCCCGACTATTTCGAATACTATAAAACCCAGGACAGCGTGCCCGAGGGCAAGGTGGGTGTTTTCGTGACCGGCCTCATCATCCCGGAAGACCTCGACCCGGTTTTTTTCTACAATATCCAGAACAAGATAGCCTCGCAGATCATCCCCTGGCCGTTCAGGATATTCGCTAAAATGGATAAGGGCATCGCCCTGTTCGATCCCGGGCGCTACTATGAATTCAAGGAGTTTGTGCCCACGAAGCTTGTCAATGCCGACGGCAGCGACCGGGACATCGACGGCGAGCCCTACATTGAAAAGTACCGGCGCGGGGAAGTGATCTGGCAGCCGCCCGCGAAAATGCTCCACAAGGACAACGGCTATTTCGTGTACACGGGCCGCAAGGGCGGCATGGCGAGCCTGGCGGGCAAGATCATCGGCAAGGCCCGCCTCTGGTACTACGGCCACGGCATCGTTCAGAAAAAAATGCCCCACTGGCAGGGCAGCTTCGACCTTATCACCAGGGCCATGGCGCGCATTGAAAAAACGCACCCCGGCATCATGTGGCGCGCAGAGTCCGCCATGTACTATCATGAAATGAAGCAGAAGGTCTACGAGCTGCTCGATGCCGGCTGCGAGACCGTCGTGCTGGCTTCTCCCATGGCCGTGTTCTCGCACTTCGAGGAGTTCGATTCCAGCTTCCGCCACTGCGACGAAGACATCAAGGAGTGGGAAAAAGAGCACCCGGGCAAGAAAATAAAGGTCATCATGGCCCCGCCCATGGGCATGTTCAAGCCACTGCGCGATGCCTATACCGCCATGCTGAAGGACCGTCTTGACACCCTGCCCAAAAGCGCATCGGTGGCCGTTGCCGTGACCGTGCACGGCCTTCCCTGGGACCAGCGGCCGTGGGAAGCCTGGATCGAGCTTGCGCCCCAGTACCGCGACCCCCTGTTTGAAGAAGTCAAACGCCTTGTAAACAGCTACGGCTTTCCGCGGACCACGGTCATGAGCTGTCAGGATGAGTTCGCCGACCCCGTCCGCGACCCGAAGGACAAGTATCTTTCAACCGGCGAGGCCTACTGGAAGGCTATTAACGAAGGCTATGATTTCGTAATCAGCCTGCCGATCGAATTTTTTGCCGAGAACACCGACACCCTGTTCTATCATGCCATTAAAAATTATGACGGCCTTGACGGCTACAATGTCTATGACCCCATCAGCTACCCGGACTGGTCCGTGCCCTATACCCGCGAGTTCGTGCAGGGTAAAACCCGCATCATCTACAACGGCGTTCCGGTCGGCAAGTACCAGCACTTCGTGGTCGACGCCCTGTATGCGGCGGTCGACTCGGTGCTCAGCCGCGCCCCGGCGCGCTAAGGAGGCTGTATGGCAGACACTCTTTTCAAGGTTGATGCGGAGCTGTGCACGGGCTGCGGCGCCTGCGCTGATGCCTGCCCCATGCACATTATCGAGATCATTGACGGCCTGTCCTCAATGACGAAAAGCCGCCTGTGCCTCGAGTGCGGCTCGTGCATGCGGGCCTGCCCGCGCAATGCGCTCGCTGTAATAAAAGGCACAACAGCAGCCAGCGGCCCCGGGCAGGCCGGTGCAGCGCCCGCCGGAAGCGTCGAGTTCACCCATGTGCTCGAAGCGGTCATGGCCGAAGCGGCAAAGGTTCTTGATCCCCAGCAGGTATTCACCTACCGCGGCATGGACCTCTCGGATCTCGACGCCATCGATACCGGCGAGGCGCAGGGGTTCGCCCGCTGCTACCGGGCCGACAAGCTGCTGAAAATGTACCAGTCGCGCTTCACCTTTTTCGGCCAGATGAGCGTCGATGTCTTCGGGCTGGTGCCCGCTCCCGAATACGATCTGCCCATTTTCACGTTTGACTGGTCCGAGTCCGAAGAATCGATCTTCTACATCTGCGACTTCTACCCTACCGACGATCCCGGCCGCAACCAGGGCTACCTTGAGCGCTACCTGTACGGGCCGCTTGATGAGCTCTACCAGCAATACTGCACGCTCCCGGGCCTGCGGCCCGCGCCCCTGCACTGGGTGCGCGCCCTGAACTCGCCCTACATGATAACCGGCAACATCGAAAAGACCCCGCGCGAAAACATCGGCCGGCTGTTCAACTGCACGCTTGATTACCTGCGGGCCTGGCTCGGCCTGTGGAAGAACGCCAATCCCTGCGACCAGACATCACGCGGCATGCAGCTTATTGCCGAGCGGCGCTCCGTACTGCGCAGCCTCTATATCGAAAACGACCCCGGCATCGGCTCCATCAACAAATTCATCGGCGAGGAAAAGGGCGAGCGCGTGCTCAAGCTCGTCATCCCGGAATAAGGAGGCGCCATGAAAAACACGGCAGTTGCCCTGTCGCCCGAAGCGAACGCAATGCTCGAGAGAATAGCCTCGATCTGGCCGCCCATTATCCGGCAGGGCCGCAGGGGCAGGATCCTGCGCATGCTTGACCTGCTTGCGCAGTCGCGAAAAACAAAGAAGGCCGACACGCAGCTTGTCATCGAGGCAGCCCGAATGGTGGTGCCCAAATCATACGACCCCCTGTTCCACATGTTCGAGGACATGGAGGGCTTCAAAAAGCGCATGCTGGAGCCGTTCGTGAGCGAAGAGGCTTACACCAGCATACCGGTGCGCGTGCGGCGCTGGCCGCACAAAACGCCCCGTAAAAAACCGCCGGCCTGCCCTGCCAAACGAATTGTCGCTTTCTGCGCCAGCCCGCGCGCGCACGGCAACACCGACCTTCTCGTGGATGAGGCCCTGCGCGGCGCACATGATGCGGGCGCGCTGACCGAGAAAATCATGCTGCACAAACTGCACATGGACTTCTGCATCGGCTGCCGCAAATGCAAGGACCCCGGTTTCGAGAAAATCTGCGTGATCAGGGACGACATGGAGGCCGTGTATCAGAAAATCCTTGACGCCGACAGCCTGATCATCGGATTTCCCATTTACACCGGCCGCGAATGCGCCCAGCTCTCGACCTTCCTTGACCGCTGGGACGGATACGAGCGCTACATGCTTAAATCCTGCCTTGAGCCCGGCCGCACGGCCATGGTCATCGGCACCTGGGGCTACCCCTGCATCGACACCTACGACCACGTGATCGAAAACATCATCTCCATTTTGAACCTCCACAAAGTCGAAGCCGTGGAGGCCCTTTCGGCCTGCGGGTTCGAGGGCCTGCGCCACGGCCTCGATGAAAAGCGCAAAGGCGTGATCGCACGCCACCCCAAAGAGCTTAAAAAAGCCTATGCCGCGGGCAGGGCGCTTGCCCTGAGATAGGCCCGACCGACAGCACCGGGCCGGTTTGATAAACGGCGCAGGAAAGAAACTCCGGAGTTGTATGCCATGCGAAGCGACGCGCTGCTGCAGATAGTTCTCGGGGCTATTTTACTCTCCGTTATCGGCATCCGGCTCTACTACATGCGAAGCATGCGGCTGCCGTCGAAGGGCCGGCAGGGCCGGGGCGTAAAAGTCAGCCTCAGGTTCAGGCTCGGCATGCTGTGCGGCTTTGCGCTGATAGCAACCGCGCTGGTGAACCCGGCCTGGATGTCCTGGTCATGCCTGCCCCTGCCGCTCGCGCTTCGCTGGTGCGGCGCCGTCCTCGGGGTGCTCGCCGTATGCCTGCTTTTCTGGGTGCACCACTCTCTTGGGAAAAACTTCTCCCCCCAGCTTCGCATCAGGCAGGAACACGCGCTGTGCACGAGCGGGCTCTACCAATGGGTCCGGCATCCCATGTACACGATCCTGTTCATGCTGAGCATTGCCTGGCTCGTGGGCCTTGCCAACTGGCTTGTCGGTGTGTTCTGGCTCACCATTCAAACCATTGTCATAGGCAAAAGGATAGACCGGGAAGAGGCGGAACTGCTGGAGCATTTCGGCGACGAATACCGCGCCTATATGAAAAGAACCGGACGCTTCCTGCCCCGGCTGCGGTAGGGGCTGGGCTGGGGCGTAGCTTTGGTTAGAAGGGGTTAAGGGTTAAAGGGGGGGGCGGGGGTAAAGCCACCGCATATTAATCGTATGTTCATCGGCAATAAAGGCAGGGATGCCTGATGCATCTACATTGATTTTCGCCAGCCATCTGCCTCATGGGGAAATGGAAACGAGGCAATGGTTGTCAGCTTTGATTTATTCATTGTTTATAGGCATAATTCTTGGTTAGAACTTGTTGTTGACTCCATCCCCCCACACGTCAGCAAGCGAACCAAGAAACGTACCAACTCGGTTCATGACTGCTTTAAGATTGCCAAGGTCTATTTGGTGCATCTTGACGGGTTCAGGGTATCTAAATGTCATTCCGGTCGGATCAAGATCATAAAACTGCATTATGCAGTCCTCTACGATTGCGAATGCCTCTCGATCTTGCTCTTCAATTTCTGTTTCAATCCGGGGCTTTATCGCTGACCAAAGTTTTTTAAGGTCGTGTAGGCGCTTAAAATCTTCTCCAGTTTCCTCAAATTCCTCAACTGATGCGGTAATCGCTTTGATCTGTAGCTCAAGATACTGTCGATAACAGAAAACGATTGGAAATATTAGAGCATCGTTGCGACCCTGTTCAGCCAGCACTTGAACCAGCGCGTCGGCAGCATCCTTGTATCCAATCGCTACTAGTTGAATTTGTTTAGGAATAATGCAGCCGGCTAGCGATCTATAACCACCGCTTATGAATAGTCGGTCATTTGCTCTTGGCCAAGGAATGTCCATAGGATTATGAAAGTTCTAACGGTGGTTTTCACCGGCTGCCGGAACGCGAAGCGTAAAGGCAATCAGCGTGCAAACTATTGTTGGAGGTCCTTCTTTATTGCAAAAGTTGCGATTTCAATCCCTCCCTTGTCGTTGTAAACGTGATTGATTTGGATGCCTTGGTTTCGAAACCACTCCATCTGCGGCGCCGTCATGTAGCGATCGTAAAGAGCCGCCGTCATAGACTTCTTGAAAGCGGCGTTAACATCGATCTGCTCTTTGTTGAATTTTATAACAGTGTAGTTGAAATCAAGGCTGCGAGGACCGGACACACGGATGCTGTCAAGCCGAGTGTCATTGTCGACCATGGTTGGAGCGGCCCTGGTCATCTCCTCTGCGATCTGATTTAGCTTGGCTTCCACTATATTACCCCGGGCGGCGACGTAAGAAGGGACGGCAATGGTGATCATGATCCCTGGGATTGCCAGGTTTAGCAGGACGCCTACGAGGCCTGGAACGAGCAGTTTAGCCTTTCCATGTTCTCTGACGGAGAGGAGGGCACGGATTCCGCAGACCAGTCCAGCGATGAACAGACCGAGATAGATTAGGCTGAGAAGTAACGTCCCCCAGCCCGGTGGGACCATTGAATTCGCGATCGATATTAGAAACAATGTTACCAGCGGAACTTGCCAGCCGAGTCTGGCCATCTTCTCGGCAGCGTTTCTCGTCATCAATTCATCTCCTCCAACATTCAGCATGAGCGGTTGCCTTAACGCGCTAGCGTTTAGGCAATTCGAATCAATGCTGTTGTTAGCTGGTGCAGTCGGACATCAACCATTCCAAGGCTTGCTGTCGCGCCCTGAAGGCCCGCACCTTGAAGGGCGCAGAAGATATTTCAGCAAAGACTTCAGCCATCCTTCCGAGGCCAAATTGAATATCCTGGGGTGCAATAATCGCAGTTCGACCGCCTTTACGTTGAACTCCAAGCTTAGCAGACCGATGTACAAAATCCTTAAGGGCACCTGATGCGACTTCGCCTACTTTTGCCTGCGACATGTCCCAAAGCAAGTGCTTCGTGGGCCCTCGAGTATAGAAATCATCTAGTACGTCGTACATTTCCTCCTCAGAGACGGAACCTATCACGACGTGTATAGTAATGTCTTTGCTTTCATCTCTTGTTACCTTGATCGTCATTAAATTATTTACTCCTTACAGCTAACGTTAAGGCCACCGGATTCCGCACCCGCCGCGGGTTAGGAATCCGGTGAACCTCATGGTTAGCCCTTTAGTGTTCCTGGGCGCACGCTCGCAAATTTGTTGAGAGACTCTAGGAGTTCCTCCATTCCTTCGGGTACCTCATCTCTGGTCATGCTGTCAATGATAGCTGTGGGCGTCACTGTGATTCCATAGGCAAGCTGCAGATGTTCATTCAATCTGCACAGTGCATCTTTCCCAGGAATCATGGAAAGTCTCATATTAGGGTCCTTCCACTTCACATTAAACTCATCCAGCGCTGCCTTGTTAGCTGTTGCTTCATCTGTGCCGGGCGAGGTGTTTCGCTGGAAACGTCGCCGGTATGCGAGGTGTTGAGAGATGATGTATGTCTGCCTCTCTTCGGCGAAGTCATTGAGCAACGTTCGTACGAGCAAGTCATACTTCACCGTTAGGCCAGCGCGCCGAACCCTGTCCTCGGTTCTCCGATTCGCTGCTCGGTCAATGGCTTCTGGCACCAAGAGGAAGTTCTCGACCTCCTTCCGGCCATGAATTCTGACCAAGTCACAGAAATTTTCACACGCCTGAGATATCGATTCACACTCCGCCTGAGATCGATAGTCACGGTCTAAAATAACCGCCGCAGCGATCTTGCCACCTAGAGTGGTCTCAATGCCTTTCTTGAGGTTTCTTGCTCTTTCCGGATTGAACCCTTCCACAGGAATGACGGCGAACTCGCTGCGGTTTCCGATACGGCTGTAGCCCAATTTTTGAGCGAATTTGCTGAGTATCTGAAAGTCCTTGCCTTCAACAAACACGGCCCGTCGGGTCTTTGCGAGTTGGGTCAGCAGCGGATTCAGGTTTGAGCCAAGCACTGCAAATACGTCCGCAAGTTCTGATGGATGCTTGATGCGGCGGGCTTGTTGACGCTTCTTGTTAATGACGACGATATCATCCGTTTCGGCCTCTGTGATAATCTCCGTGGAGTGCGTGGCGATGAGAATGTCTGGGCCAAGGTTCCTAAGAAGTCCGAGAAGTTGGCGTTGTAAATCGGCGTGAAGGTAGATGTCGGGTTCGTCGATAAGAAACAACGCCTTGTCTTTCGATTGTACTAAATGCGTAAGCATTTGACACCAGACTTGAAATCCAAATCCGGCCCAAAATATCTCGCGAGGAATGCGTTCCTCCGGGCAAAACATATCGAGGCGGGGCTTTCCGTGGGTGAAGTTGACCTTTGGACGTTCAATATCCATTCCAGGCCATGTTTCAGTCAGAATGCGCCGGAAGTTGTCAAACTCTTTGGGATAGTGGTGCCAGATGTTTCGGAAATTCCTAGCCGCAGTGTAATTGAACAGGGCCAAGCGCGCAGCTTCCTCTTTGTAAAGTTCTTCTTTGTGATCCACGGGGCCTAGAATGGGCACGAAACCAATGGGACAATTGAAGGATCTGCGAAAGGTCGATGGGCTGCGTGGCTGGGGCCCATCGCCATCAGTTGTCAGGTAACAGGAACCCCTTTCTGGGAAATAAAGAAGCAACTCATTTTTATTGGAGAGTCTGAACCGCACTGTCGCGGGTGCTGTATCGTCGTAGTTGAAGAAGATATTCTCCTCGGCGACGGAGACACCGCCCAAGTCAATATTGTACCCGAACCCCTGTCCCAAGGGCGTCGGGACCATTTCGGGACTTCTAGCCAAGGCCTTTCGGAGTGCCGCAGCCAGCACACGAAACGCTGTGAGTATCGTGGACTTTCCCGAGTTGTTGGGACCAACCAGTATGTTGAAGTGCCTAAGATGTAGCGTGAAGCGCTCGAACGCCTTGAAGCGATGGAAGTCCACGCTAACAAAGTGTTGCAACTCATTCACAGATATATCCTCAGGGCTAACGTTTGAGCTGAGACGCGCGCAAACGCGCCAGCGTTTGCCGCGTCGATTCTCAAGCGAATGGTTATGCGTTTTTTTATCTTTGATTATCTGACAAAAAATTCTTAGAAAATTTCAAAAAAACCTTTACCAATGTTTTGCAAATAACAATCAAGGCAAAGATGTATATGCCCGCCACAAATCCTGCATGAATACCACTAAGGCCCAACAAAAGTGTATTTTTTGTCCAATTTAAACTCAGGAAGCAGAGGGCTATCCCAATGGAATATCCTGTAAGGTTTATGACCATTTTTTCTTTGGTGGATGTCTGGGTTGTTTTTGCTTTTTTTACAAACAGAAAGAACCAACCAAATATCCAGACCAAAAGAAGCACGATGACTAACCATGTTGGGATGTTTTGAAAATCTGCGATCATTTTAATTTACCGCATAACGTTAAGGATGAGGGGCGCGGCGCGCTTTTTTGCCGCGTCCCGCTCAAGCCGATTGTTATACCGTATTTAGTCCAAATAAATTCACTAAATACGAGCACCGAGCCCATGCTTCTCCATATAATATGCTAAACAGACTGAAACAATTAAAAATAAAAAGTGTAAATAAAATAATAGCCCAGGCTTTAGGCCAAGTAACTTTCTTACCTTAAGGTATGATTTGTAAACCATAAAAAAATTCAATACAAAAAAGGTGTCCGGGTTTATGTTGATTTCAGTTGCATGTTTTCTTATGACAGCAATGAAGTACAAATAAATAGCAGCCATTCCACAACCAAAAAAGCCCGTTGTTAAATCTAAAAATAAAGTCATTGCTTCCTCACGTTGCAAAAAATGTAATAATCAAAGCGAGCATCAGAAGGTGTATCCCAACAATAAAAAAATCAAAGATGTTTTTATGCCTCGCTAAGTAGAGAACAAGATAGACGGGAAAGATAAGTTTATAAATATCGTAGTATTTAAATCTTCGGAGACCTATCTTCACCAGAAGATAAATCATAGAAGCAAAAAAGATTAATTCGAAGATTTGAACAGAGCGTGCATTAATCATTAAATTTTTTCTGTATAACAAGTTAATATATGGAGTTCCGTGTTTTCTAGGCTTTGCTTAGAGGGGTTATTGCAAAAGATTATAATTTTGTCAAATTTATAAGTGTGAATTCCGCAATTTGTGGGTAATACCGTGGTTATACGGAAGTCCGTATATCATGAGGAAATTGGCAGCACCGGGTGCTCGTTCGCTGCGATGTGGTGCGCACGGCGCACCCTACAAAACTTCAAGATTTCTCTCCGCCTGCGGCGGATTCGAAATGACGGGCTTGATGGTTTGTGGGTTTTTGGTTTTTAAACCCCGGCGAGGGAATCCGCCGCAGGCGTCGTTTCTTGGGTATCACCTTTCTTTAGACGAGTAAAGAAAGGTGATGGCAGGTTTTTAAAAGAATCTGTACTCCGGCCTGCGCCGGAGTGACGGCTTTGCTGTATGCCGGATCGGCGTCCGGCATGACAATTGGTGCGCACGGCGCACCCTACAAAACATCAAGATTTCTCTCCGCCTGCGGCGGATTCGAAATGACAATCCGGCGATGCTATTAAGGAAAATGCTTTAAAACAAAAGGAATACGAAAGCGGCAGGACGCTGCGGCATAAAAAAACCCCGGCCATGCATGGCATGGCCGGGGCAGAAAGCAACGGTATGGACTGCGGGAAATCAGTTCTCGTATCTGCGGGTTTTGACGCGGGCGGCTTTGCCGCGCAGGCCGCGCAGGTAGTACAGCCGCGAGCGGCGCACCTTGCCGGGCTGCACCATTTCGATCTTGTCGATGGCCGGCGAGTGCAGCGGGAACACGCGCTCGACGCCGACGCCGTAGGACACCTTGCGGACCGTGAAGGATGATTTCAGGCCGCTGTTGTGGCGCCCGATCACGACTCCCTGGAAGACCTGGATGCGGTCTTTTTCGCC
>CAIRTM010000137.1 GCA_903881505.1 uncultured delta proteobacterium
CGTGTCAGATACCCGGCGTGTGCGTGACGTCGAAGTAGTGCATCTGGCTTTGCCGGCGGCCGCCCTCGGCTTCGCGCAGGAAGCGGGCGGCGTCCTCGGGCGGGGTCGGGTTTATGTAGAAGCCGGTGCCCCACTCAAAGCCGGACAGGTGGGAGAGCCAGGGCGTGATCTCGAAGTGCCAGTGATAGCAGTCCTCGTGGCGGCTGTCCAGCGGGGTGGTGTGCAGAATGAAATTAAAGGGCGGGTAATTGAGCGTTGCGTCGATTTTCTTGAACACCGTGCTGAACATTTCGGCCATGGGCCTGAACAGGGCTTCATCGGTGTTTTCAAAGGCGGCGATATGCTGTTTCGGCAGCACCCAGGTCTCGAACGGGAAACGCGGCGCAAACGGCTCGATCGCCACGAACGCGTCATTTTCATGTACAAGCCGGCTCTGCGTTTGAAGCTCCTGCTGAATGATGTCGCAGTACACGCAGCGCTTTTTTTCATCAAAATAGCGGTGCGACCCTTCAAGCTCTTCAATGGTGCGCTTTGGCACGATCGGCAGCGCGATCAGCTGGGAGTTGGGATGCTCAAGGGCCGAGCCCGCGGTCTTGCCGTAGTTCTTGAAAATTGAAATATAGCGGTAGCGGCCGTCTTTCTTCACCTCCAGGATCCTCTGGCGGTAGCACAGCAGCAGCGTGTAGTAGTCCTGCAGGCTCAGGCGTGACATGGTGGCCGTATGGTCGGGGGTCTCAAGGATGATCTCATGGCTGCCGAGGCCGTCCATTTTGTCGTAGAGCCCTTCGGTGTGCGTCTCCAGCCTGCCGAGGCTGTTCAGCACCGGAAATTTATTCGGCACCACCCGCACCCTCCATCCCGGGGTATCGGGCCGTGTGCCTGCGTCCCGGATCGCGAAAACCTCGGGCGGGGTTTTGTCCTCGTTGCCGGGGCACAGCGGGCAGAAGCCGCCGCGCGGCACGTCCGGCTTGCGGGTGAAGTCGGTCGGGCGCTTTGAGCGCTCGGTGGCGATAATGACCCAGCGGCCGATGATGGGGTCCTGGCGAAGATCAGGCACGCGCTGTTTCCCTCGTAGTCCGTTATATGCCCGCTCCGCCGGATGGCGCGCATGCGCCTCGGACCGGCCCCGGTGCGGGTGTATCTTTTCTATCATGCTTTGTGGCGGGATTCAAGGCTGCGGTGATGTTTTCCGGCAGCAACACGGGGTGCGTTCCGGGCGGGCCTGTCCATATTCCGGCACGACATGCCGTTTGTTTTATGCTATAACATGCGCGCGCGAAAAAAACTTTTTTTGAACGGGCTGCCGGGCGTGCAGGCAGCAGGAGTATCGGCATGCACAACGTCGGGTGTATAGGGCTTGGCACCATGGGAACCCCCATGGCATGGAACATCCACCGCGCGGGCTTCAGGCTGGGCGTTTATAACCGCAGCGCGGAAAAGTGCAGTGCATTCGCGCGTGAAGGTATCGGCGTGTTCGCGTCGCCCGCAGCCCTCGCAGCATGGGCCGATATCGTCATTATCATGGTGTTCGGACCGGAAGCGCTCATGGAGGTTCTGGGCGGGCCTGACGGCGCTGCCCGCTCAATGGCTGCCGGCAAAACCCTCATCAACATGAGCACGGTTTCGCGCGAGGCCACGCTGGCTGCCGCGGAACAGGTGGCCGCGTGCGGGGCTTCTTTTCTGGACGCCCCGGTAGCAGGCAGCAAAAAACCGGCCGAGCAGGGCAGCCTGACCATTCTTGCGGGAGGCAGCCCTGACGTGCTCGAGCGCGTGCGCCCGGTGCTTGCGTGCATGGGCAGGACCATCATCCATTGCGGAGACGCGGGCGCCGGTACTGACATGAAGCTGTTCATCAATGTGCTGCTCGGCGCCCTGATGCAGAGTTTTGCCGAGGCGCTGACGCTTGGAACATCGTTCGGGTTGCGGGTTGGGGATATGCTCGCGACCGTACAGAGCAGCGCGGTCGCCTGTCCCCTGTTCAGCGTCAAGGGAACGGCGATCGGATCGGGGGATTTCGAGAAGAATTTTCCGGTCGAGCTTATTTTCAAGGACCTGGACCTGGCGCTTCAGGCTGCCGGGCGCGAGCATGTGCCCATGCCGCTGACCGCGGCCGCGCGCGAGGCCTTTTGCGCGGCCATGGCCCGGGGATTGGCGGATCAGGACATGTGCGCGGTCATCAGGGTGCTGGAGGAGATGACGGGCCGGAGCGTGCGGGATGAATAAAAAAAGTTCAATTTTGACGACGCATCAAACCTGGTGAAGACGTAGAAGCCGTGAGGGGGGTGTCATGTCGTAACGCATCCCGCCCCCTTGGGCGGTGGCCCTGGAGAGCTTTCTATCGTGATTCAGCCGCCATGGAGGCCATGGGTATCTGTGATAAACCTGCGCTCATCCATGCCTGTCTACGGTATTGCCGCCTTCGGCCTGACGGCCTGGTATGCGGCCGTGCAGCAATGGTCCCTGCCTGAGTTCTGCTGGGCAACATGGCTGGGCGGGCTGCTGTACGCGTGGCTGTGTGTTTTTTCGGCCGCAGTGCATATCATGCTTGTTGCCGGGACATTCCGGCCGGCATGCGAACAGCGGCTTCCGGCCGTGCGGCGCGTTCCCCCGTGGGCCTTCTGTGCCGCTGTTGCGGTACTTGCAGCCTGCGCGGCCCTGATGGCCTTCCGGCTTTATAATTATGTGTTCGGCTTTTACGGGATCTTCCTGTCGGTATTCGCCGAAATGCAGCCGCATGCCCTGTTCGGCAGGAACGGCTTTATCAACTCGGATTTCTACACTCCGGTCATGTATCTTGCTGAACGCCTCTGGCCGATGGGCGTTGGCATCGCCATGGCCAACTGGCGCGATTTTACGGGTCCGATGCCGTGGAAGCGGGTGTTTTTTCCGATGGAGCGCGAGGTTATTCGCCTGCACCTGTTCGTAATCGGCCTGCCGTTTATTGCAATGATTGCCTGGGCGATGTTCGGAGATGCCTGGCAGACGCCTGCCATTGTGCTGCTGCTGGCGGTGTTGTATCTTGCGCCGAAAAAAAACGCAGGCGCCCGGGCAGCGGGGCAGGCCGGGCCTGTGTGAACAGCCTGTTGTCTTTGGAGACTGCCCCGCGCACGAACGGCAGCGGTCTGTTCATGCGCGGACTGTGTCTGCATCAGACACAGGCAGACGGATGCGCAGCGTGAACAGCAGGGAGCACACGGTCAGGGCCGTGCCGATCAGAAACGGCAGACGCCAGTTCAGCACC
>CAIRTM010000138.1 GCA_903881505.1 uncultured delta proteobacterium
GTGTATCACGGGGCAGCGCCTTGCTGATCCGGTCAGACCATTCAATCACGGTTACACCGCTGCCGTCAACGAAATCGTCAAAGCCGATTGCTTCAAGGTCTTCTGCGTTTTCAAGCCGGTAGGCATCGACATGATAGAGCCGTACCGGACCGCTGTATTCCTGCATGATCGTGAAGGTGGGGCTGGTGACCTCGCGTTCGTCAATGCCGAGCAGGCCTGCTGCGATGCCCTTGACGAGCGTGGTTTTACCGGCACCGAGATCGCCCTGCAGGGCGATGATCATGCCGGGCCGCAGCGCCCCCGCAAGCAGGCGCCCGAGTCGCACGGTTTCGGCGTGTGCCGACGTTTCAACAGTTATCGTCATGCCATGCACTCCCGAAGCCCTGACGGGATCCGCTCAATGATGTCGGATGCGAGTACAGGCGCCCGTCCGCGATCTTCGACAATCAGGTCGCCGATGCGGCCATGCAGGCAGACAGCCAGGCGTGCGGCGGTCAGCGTATCAATGCCCTGGGCAAGCAGGCCTGCGATCATGCCTGTCAGCGCATCGCCCATTCCCGCGCCGGCCATGGCCGGATTCCCGGTCATGTTGATCCAGTGGCGCCCGTCCGGGGCGGCGATCACGGTGCGGGCTCCTTTGAGCACGACGATTACTTCAAGGTCGGCTGCCAGAACGCTTGCTGACCTGATGCGGTCGGCTTGAATCTCCGCGCTGCTCAGTCCGGTAAGACGGGCCATTTCGCCGGGATGAGGGGTCAGTATGACGGGCTGCTCAGCCTGGCTGATGATACGCGGATCGCGCGCCAGCGCGTTGAGCGCATCGGCATCTATGACCATCGGCAGCGCTGTATGCGCAATCAGGCTGCGAACGGTTTCAGCAACTGCCTTTGTCGTGCCGAGTCCGGGCCCCAGTGCAAGAACGTTTTTGCCTGCAGACAGATTGAGGATCTGCTGCAGCGCCTCAGGGGCGAGGCAGCCGTTGCAGTCCTCAAGCGGTTCGCTCATGGCTTCGAGCAGCTGCGCGGCAATAGGGGCAAGTGCTTTTTCAGGCGCAGCTACGGTCACAAGGCCCGCTCCGCAGCGCATCGCCGCGCGAGCGCTCAGCACCGCCGCACCTGTTTTACCGACGCTGCCGGCCAGCAGCAGCACATGCCCGCAGTCACCCTTGTGTGCGTCGGGTGCCCGTTCCGGCAGCAGTCCTGCGAAATCAGCCATTGCCTGCAGGCTGCCGGGAAGACGCGCCTGTTCGACCAGGTATTGCGGAATGCCGATATCGATGACTTTAAGTGCGCCGGTATAGGCTGCGCCGGGATAGAGCAGATGACCGTATTTGGGCAGGCCGAACGTGCAGGTGCTGTGGGCCCTCAGCGCGCATCCCAGAACGCGCCCGGTTGACGCGTCGATGCCCGAGGCGATATCAACCGCTACGACCGGGGCCGTGTGCGCTGCAGCGGCTTCAATGACACTGGCATACAGGCCTGTCACTTCGTTTGAAAGGCCGGTGCCAAGCAGCGCGTCCACGATCAGGGATGCCCGGGCAAGATCGCTGCCGATACGCGGCAGGCCCTGTTCCGAGACGACTTCAACGATGCGGCCGCCGAGGGAGCGAAAGGCCTCAAGGTTGATACGGGCATCGCCCAGCACGCGCTCGCACGCGGTTGCGAGCACGGCGCACACGCGTACTCCGGCCTGATGCAGACGGCGTGCAATGACAAAGCCGTCGCCGCCGTTGTTGCCGCGGCCGCACAGAACGGTCACCTGGCCTGAGGCGGCATCTGGAAATGTGCGCAGAATGTAGTCGGCGGTTTCCCGGCCGGCGTGTTCCATGAGGTCAATGCCGGCGATGCCGGCTTCCTCGATCGCGGCGCGGTCAAGTGCGCGCATTTGTGAGGCGTTGGCGACATGCATTGTGTGGTCCTATCGCTGAAGATCCTGCACACAGTCTTCCGGAACGCCTGGCCGCGCTTGCACGCATGCTGCTGAGCAGGGCGCGACAGGTGTCATCGTTTGATAATGGCAAGCATTTCCCGCACGGCGCGTTCCATGCCGACCAGAACCGCCCTGGCGATAATGCTGTGGCCGATGCTGAATTCCTCGATCGCCCCGATCGGCACCAGACGCTGCGTATTGCGGTAATTGAGTCCGTGCCCGACGTTAACCCGCAGGCCGAGAGAGCGGGCACGCCCTATTGCTTCAACGATCCTGTCGAACTCCCGGTCCTGGTCCGGCTGCGCCGCGGCATCGGCATAGCGGCCGGTGTGGATTTCAACGAACTCGGCGCCGCTGTCGCGGGCTGCAGTGATTTGGTCCTCATCGGCGTCAATAAACAGGCTGACCATGATGCCGGCTTCGTGCAGGCAGCGCACGCAGCGGACGATCTGCGCCGACTGGCCGGCAACGTCGAGTCCGCCCTCGGTTGTGAGTTCTGCGCGCTTTTCGGGCACGAGGCATGCCATGTCAGGGCGGATACGGCAGGCAATGGCGGCCATGTCATCGGTTGCGGCCATTTCAAGATTAAGCCGTGTTTTAAGGGTGCTCCTGAGCACCTCAACGTCACGGTCCTGAATGTGCCGGCGGTCTTCCCGCAGGTGTACGATTATGCCGTGGCAGCCTGCCAGTTCTGCAAGCGCCGCTGCCGTGACCGGGTCGGGTTCTGTGATCAGCCGCGCCTGGCGCACGGTTGCAACATGATCGACATTGACCGCAAGTGTGTGCATGATGGTTCCTTTCAGCAGTCTGGCTGAACAGGGCTCGTTGTGAATAAGCGTTACGTTCTCCGGAACCGTGCGATGCTGTGGGCGATAAGCGCTGCCGGCCGCGTCATGGCAACATTGTGTACGCGCACGATATGTGCGCCGTTCAGCACGGCTGCGGCCACAGCTGCGGCTGTGCCGGCATCACGCGCCTGTTCGCTATCCCCGGCGACCGCGCCGATAAACGCCTTGCGCGACGGGCCGACCAGCACCGGGAATCCCAGAACTGCGAATTCGCTCAAACGGGCCAGCAGTATGAAGTTGCCCTCTGCGACGGTTTTACCAAATCCGATGCCGGGGTCAATAACGATATTGTGCGGAGCTATGCCCGCGGCAACCGCGGCCTCTATGCGTTTTTCCAGGTAGCGCCGGATTTCGGCTACAATATCATCATAGACGGTGTGCTGCTGCATGTCGAGCGGCATGGACGGCGTGTGCATCAATACGACCGGAACGCCGGCCTCTGCCGCAACCTCAGCCATGTCTGGGCAGTGGCTGAGTGCGCTCACGTCGTTGATCATGCACGCTCCGGCTTCAAGCGCTTTGCGCGCTACGGCAGATTTCATAGTATCGATTGAGACCGCAAGGCCGCAGCGCCCGGCCAGTTCCTGTACGACCGGCAGCACGCGTCGCAGCTCCTCTGCGCTGTCGACGGGCAGCGAGCCTGGCCGCGTCGATTCGCCGCCGATGTCGATTATATCGGCACCGGCGGCCGCAAGGCTGCATCCGTATTCAATGGCCAGCCGCTGATCATGGTAGCGGCCCCCGTCCGAGAATGAATCCGGTGTAACGTTGAGAATGCCCATGATGCAGGGGCGCTCTGCCAGATCAAAAATATGCGTTTTGCAGGTAAGCGAAAAACGGGTGGGTGATGACGGTGGGTTCATCGCTTCGTGCGCCGTGGGCCCGGCAGCACAGGCCGTGCCGTTGCATACATGCCGGGGTTCAGACGCTGGCCGCGTCCTTTGCTCCCGGGCCTGTTGCGGCATGATCGGCGCCCCTGCCTTCGTTTTCAGATCGCGGCGCGTCAGTACCGTCGGCGGCCGTTGCGTTGCCGTTGTGTTTGACCGGAGGGAGTTCGCCGCCGTTTAAGACAAGATCAATTTCTTCGGCATCGAGTGATTCTCGCTCGAGCAGCTTTTCAGCAAGTCGAACCAGCGATGCCCGGTTGCCTTCCAGCAGGGCCGTGACCCGCGCATGGCTCTCATCGATGATGCGCTTGACTTCTGCATCGATAGCCACGGCGGTTGCCTCGCTGTAATCGCGATGCTGAGCGATCTCGCGTCCGAGAAAAATCTGCTCTTCTTTTTTGCCGTAGGACAGGGGGCCGAGCTTGTCGCTCATGCCCCATGCGCATACCATTTTACGGGCAATGTCGGTCGCGCGCTCGATGTCGTTTCCCGCGCCCGTCGTGACTTCGCTGAAAATAAGCTCTTCGGCAACGCGGCCTCCCAGCAGTATGGCGATATTGTTGAGCAGGTATTCACGGGCGTAGGTATGTTTTTCATCGATTGGCAGCTGTTGCGTAAGGCCAAGAGCCATGCCGCGGGGTATGATCGTCACTTTGTGGATCGGATCTGCGCCGGGGAGTTTTTTGGCTACAAGGGTGTGGCCGGCTTCGTGATAGGCGGTGAGTTTTTTCTCTTTCTGGCTGATGATCATGCTGCGGCGCTCGACACCCATCAGGACTTTGTCCTTGGCCAGATCGAAATGGCGCATGGTAATGGCATCACGGCTTTCACGTGCCGCCAGCAAAGCTGCTTCATTGACGAGGTTGGAAAGGTCTGCGCCGCAAAATCCGGGGGTGCCGCGCGCAATGACGCGCAGGTCGACATCCGGGCTCAGTGGCGTCTTGCCGGCGTGTACTTTCAAGATGCCTTCCCTGCCGCGCACATCGGGCAGCGGCACCACGATGCGGCGGTCGAAGCGGCCGGGCCTCAGCAGGGCCGGGTCAAGCACATCTGGCCGGTTGGTTGCGGCCACGATAATAACGCCTTCGTTGGATTCAAAGCCGTCCATTTCGACCAGCAGCTGGTTGAGGGTCTGTTCGCGTTCGTCATGACCGCCCCCCAGGCCGGCGCCGCGGTGGCGCCCGACCGCGTCGATTTCATCGACAAAAATGATGCAGGGCGCATTTTTTTTCCCCTGGATGAACAGGTCGCGCACGCGCGCGGCGCCGACGCCTACAAACATTTCCACGAAGTCGGAACCGCTGATGCTGAAAAAAGGCACGCCCGCTTCGCCTGCGATGGCGCGGGCCAGCAGGGTTTTGCCGGTGCCGGGCGAGCCGATCAGGATGACGCCTTTGGGGATTTTGCCTCCCAGTCGGGTGAATTTTTTGGGATCCTTGAGGAAATCGATGATCTCTTCGACTTCGTGCTTGGCTTCATCGATGCCGGCTACATCGGCAAAGGTGATTTTCTGCTGGTTTTCGTTAAGCAGCCGAGCGCGGCTCTTGCCGAACGACATGGCCTTGCCGCCGCCTGCCTGGACCTGCCGCATGAAAAATATCCACACGGCAATCAGCAAAAGCATCGGGAACCAGCCGATAAAAATCTGCATCAGCATTGATTGCTGTTCGTCCGGCTTGATGTCTACGATAACGCCTTTGGCCACCAGTTCCCGCACAAGTTCGGAATCGTTGATGGCATTGACGTTGAATTTTTCGCCGTTGGTGAATGTCCCGTGGATGGTGTCGCCCTGCAGCGTCACCTCGCGGACAGCGCCCTGATCAGCCGCAATTTTAAATTGGCTGTAGGGCATCCTTTTGCGATCGGCCGTCGGCTGGTTGAAAAGGTTGAACAGCAGGACGAAGACGAGCGCCAGAAAAAGCCAGATAGCAAGGTTTTTATAAAATGGATTCATGTACGGTGTGTGTTTCCCTTGTGCTGTTTAGTGCCGGTTGCGGATTGCGTTGCCCGTGTATATTTTCGTTATATCACATGCCGCGTCTGCCTACAACCGTAAAAGCACCGGCATTCCCCGGGACGGCACGCAGTTTCTCAGGCCGGGCTGATCCATGTGACCGTTACGGCTAGCACCTCGCGGCTGTCCGTTGTAACCCGGCAGTCTTCGGCCATGCACAGCGCTCCCACGCTTAGGATGCGGCCCTCGCATGCAAGCAGGGGAATGCGGCCTCGCAGGCGCAGCGGAATTTTCCGCTCGGCGAAGACGGCCTTCACTTTTTTCGCTGCGCTGGAGCCGAAAACGCGGATACGGTCGCCCGGCATCCAGGAACGGACAACAAGCGGCAGTGTTATGCTGTCGGCAGAAAGCAGCAGGGTGTCGCCTGCCGCCCGCTTGAGGGGTGCCGCAGCGTCAAGGGGCGTGCGGCGTATGAGAACGCGAACGCCGGCCTGCGGCAGCTCTACATCAGCCGGCAGCTGTTCGACCTGCACGAGGTAGGAACCGGCAGGTTTGTCGGGAGCTCCGATAACGATGTGCTCGTATTCGCGCCGCGCAATAAGGCCTCCGGGAAGAGGTGTGCTTCTGGCGGAGCCCGTGCAGGCGGTCAGTGCGGCAATGGCGCTAATGTGGACTGAGGTCAGGCCGCGGCTGGACCCATGGACGGATTCAATCGCGCGCTTTATAATTCGGCCGGCCAACAGCGGGTTGCGCTCAAACAGGCTCACGCTGATGCGCACCCCGGTACTGTCGCGATGCAGAAAGCCTTCGAGCGCGTTTTCGGCCGCCGCCTGAAGATAGAAGTCATCTTCGCGCGCGAGCTCGGCCGTTGTGCACAGCGCCTCAACAATGCGGGGGTTGTACGTGCGCGTCAGCAGGGGCAGCAGTTCATGGCGGATTCTGTTGCGCAGGTACTGCGGTTCCTGCGCGGAGGCATCGGGTATAAAATCGCAGCCGCAGTCGCGCAGGAAACGCTCGATTGCCGCGCGGCGCATGCTGATCAGCGGACGCACGATAATGCCGTCGCGCACGGGGGGAATGCCGCCCAGTCCGCGGGTTGAGGCGCCCCGCAGCAGCCGCATGAGCACGGTTTCTGCCTGGTCATCCATGGTGTGGCCGAGTGCCAGTTTCTGCGCACCACAGCGGCGGAGGATTTCGTTGAAAAAGCGGTAGCGTACAGCGCGGGCGGCTTCCTGGATGCACGTGCCGCTGGCATTTTTTTCAGCCCGTACATCACGCGTTTCACATAAGCAGGGCAGTGCAAGCCGGCTGGCCAGCGCAGCAACAAATTCCGCTTCACGTCCGGCAGCCTCTCCCCTGAGGCCGTGGTTGAGATGCGCAACTGTGATGTCTATCCGCAGATCCTGCTTGAGTTCATGCAGGGCGAGCAGCATGGCGACGGAATCGGCCCCGCCGGAAACACCGGCAATGACATGGTCGCCCGGCGACAGCATCCGGTGCCGCCTTATGGTGCTGCGCACGCTGGAGATGAAGCGACCGGGGTGCTGCTGTATGCCGGGGGTGTTTTCAGGATGCTTGGCGCGCATGGTTTTCTGCAGTCTTGCACGAGTCAGGACAGGTCTGCGGACCGCCAGTGAGCACGGTTTCATCCGCGGACTGCCAGGCAGGGTCGACGATGCATAAAAAAGAAAGCGGGCCGTCTCCTGTGTTCCGGATATGTTGTACGGCTCCGGGAGGTATGTAGACGGTCTGTCCGGGTTCGACCGCGCACTGCTCTGTGTCAATAACCATGATGCCCCGGCCTGACAGGATGTAATAGACCTCACTGGAAGACAGGACATGCGGTGCCGAGGCTTCGCCCGGTCCAAGCAACGCATGCGCGAGGCTGTACCGAATGGCAGCCTGCTGCCGGTCGGGATGCAGCAGTTCGCGCAGTCGGGTTCGGTCGCCTGCCGTACATTCAGGGCATTCGTCCATTCGGCGTATGATCATGGGGGCCTCTGCAGCCATGTAACCGCCGGGACCTCGGCATCCCGGCACGGGCATGTGACGGCCCGGTGATTGTCTGCCCAGCTCACGGGCGTTTGTTGATGTGTGCGGCCGCTGTATCGAAAAAACGTTCCAGCACCGGATCGATAATGCCGGCAACCTCGGATGCGTATTTTTTTGCAAGCGCGCCGCACAGTTCGCGCAGCGTTTTCTGGCTGCCCTCAAGCGCAAGGCGCGCATTAAAAACAGCCTGTTCGGTGGATCCAAGGCCGGTCCTGAATGCGTCGCGTACCGGCTCATCCAGAAATTCCCACGTCTGGCGGGCCAGAATCTCTCTGGGACTCAGGCTGACGATACCGCTGCAGAAAAAGGGTCGAAAGACGGCGGGTGCCGTTGCAAGCCGTTCTGCGGCCCGTTTAAGCCGGTTTGTCATTGTTCCGGGCTTCAATCCGCCGCAGCGCTCCGCGATCGTCTTGCGGGGCAGCCGTTCAATGTAGACCATTTTGAAGAACGCGGCTGATTTTGCGAGTTTATTTTTTTTAAGCCAGGCGTCAATGTCCTTCTCGCAGCGCGCAAAGCGCTGGCGGACGTATTTTTCACAAATTTCCTGAGCGCTTTCGAAGTCTCCCATAAACAGACGGCTTAAGGGGCCGCGATGCTTGCGTGAAAAATCGTCGATAATCTGCCTGACGCGTTCACGGCTGACATTGCACAGCGTTGCGATGTCCTGCTTTTTCAGGTCTCCGCTGCTGAAGAACACGCCGAGCATCATGCGGTCATCGGCAGGCCACTGCGAGAACCGCAGAAGCTGACCCATCAGTTCGGGCTGACTGCGCAGGGCCTCGTGCAGAACTGCAAATTCTTTTTCAAAAAGGGCGATAGCTTTTGCGGCATGGTCCGGAGCGGATATGGGGGGCTGCCGGTCGGCGCAACCCGGGCCGTACTGCAGCTGCAGTATGCGGCGGCGGCTTTCAGGCAGGTTGGCGAACCGGATCACGCTGGTAAAATCACCCTCCTGCGCATTGGCAAGTTTAAACAGATCGGGAAACTGTTCAAGGAAATCACCCAGCATGGCACCGAACTGCTGCTTTTTGACGCCGAACAGCCGGGCGACAGTCGCCTTGTCGCGCGGTTCCGCGTAAAAAAACAGCTCGAGTATCAATTTATCCCGTCGTGAGAGCCCGGAAGCTTCAACAATAGCGCTGAACCCCTGGCGCAGCAGCGGTTCTGAGCGCGCTGAGTCCTGCAGGTTATCGCCAACAGCGGGGGCGATATAGCTGTGGAGCTCTTCGGATGCATCGCCGTAGGCGCTCTGATCGAGGCTGCTGAACAGCTGCAGGGTGGCCTGGTTTACCTCATCCACCGCTGCGGCGGTCCAGGTTCTGCGTTTGCGCTCGGGCCGTTCACGGCAGCGCAGGTCTTCGCGGGCGTTTAATTCCCGGGCGATGCGTTCCAGGCTGGGCTCCCGGCCCTGTTCAAGCAGCTCAAGAGTAACGGCGTCGATGCGGGCCTTCTGGTTGATACGGTATTCGGGGATGCGGATGGTCGGTCCGTTTTCGAAAACGGCTGAATCGATAGCCCGGCGAATCCACCAGCCCGCGTACGATGAAAGTTTCGTTTCGAATGAGGGGCGATATTTTTCAACGGCCCTCAGCATGCCGAACATGCCGTAATGCGCCAGATCCTGCACCGTCAGGCTGTGCGGTGTCCAGCGGTGCCACAGCCTGCGCGCCCACCACCAGATCAGGTTTTCATTGGCCAGGGCTATATCCCATTGCAGTTTCGCGGCAGCTTTTACGTCGCCGTCGCTCAGCAGAGAACGGTAGACAGCGTGCATGTCTTCACTTTTGAGCGGTGGTTCGGGCTCCTTCGGGTCGGCTGTTTCCAGGGCCTCGTATGATCGGCGGGGGGCTGCCGGGGGCGCGTCCAAGACGTAGAGGGTTGTGTCGGCTTCCACTGCGTATATCCTGTCAGGCAATGTCTTGTTGCGGGCAGCGCCCCCGGTCAGTGTGCGTTTTTAAGCAGCGGCCGGGCGACTGCGTCCAGGCGATCGCTCAACTCGGTTCCGGCCTTTAAACAAAAAGCATTGACGCGCTGCCTGTCAGCAGCGCCTGCCCGGTCGGGGCCTGATGTGCCCCGCGCCAGGACGTACAGTTTCATTTTCGGCTCGGTACCCGAAGGCCTTACAATAATTTTCGATCCGTCGTCCAGCACGTACATCAGCATATCAGCCTCCGGAAGACGGGCGGCCGGACCGATGACGCGCCAGTCGGCATGCCAGAACATGGGAACGGCGATACCTCCGACAGTGAAATATCCCGTATGCTCAAGCGGATCAACCGGCGGCAAATCTTCAAATATGATGCTTCCGTCAGGGCGCAGGGCTGTGCGTGTCCGGCCCGGGGCCGTTCTGTAATCAAGCGCGGCGATAACCGGGCGCCCGGCGATTGTGCCGGGCATGTCTGCTCTGAAATCAGCCATGATTGCGGCGATGGCATCGCTGCCTGCTGCACCGCTGTAGCTGATTGAAATTGTTTCCTCGCGGGCGTAACCATACAGGCGCCAGATTTCTTCGAGGCGGTCAATAAGTGTACGGCACTGGCGTTTCCAAAAGCCGGCCATTTCCACGAACATGGCCGTCACGGTTACGGCATCCTTGTCCTTGACATAGTCGCCGATAAGGGAGCCGTACGATTCTTCGCCACCGAAGAGTACGCACAGGGAACGGCGCTCAAGCAGGCGCACGCGTTCGCGGCGCGACAGCCGGTGGTAGTTCTGAATGCCGGGGCCGCCGCTGCTTTTACCTGCGGCGTCACATGCGGCGCGGGCGTACAGATCGATTTTCTCGCCGATATATTTGAATCCGACATGCGGTTCTACCGTGACAACGTCGTAGGCGTCGGCGATTGTTTTGGCAAGATCGGTCGACGCCAGCGTTTTTGAAATCAGGCTGTTGCGGGGCAGGGAACCGTCGCGTTCGGTAAGCTGGCTTAAAATATAATCGGTGAGCAGCACCAGCTGCTGATTGCCGCTGAGCAGATAATAGCCGTGCTGCCGTGCCGGGTCGTCGGCATATGTGAGCATGTGCTCCCCGGTCAGGCGCACGCCGACGCCAAGGCGGTCGCCGTCGGGGTCGGTTGCCACAAGGATGTCGGCCTGCTCGCGGGCGGCGTGTTTGACGGCTTCGCTGAGGGCCTGTTTTTCTTCGGGATTGGGGCGGGTGCAGGTGGTAAACTGCCCGTCGGGCACGCACTGCCCTGCAACCGGCAGCAGATTGTGCCCGGTGTCGAAGCCGCGGCGCGCAAGCACCGCCGGCACAAGGCGCTGAGTCGTTCCGTTCAGGGAAGAAAACACGACGCGCAGATCAGACGCTATTTTCGCGGGCAGGAAATGTCCGTTCCGGTCAACCCAGACAGCAAGCTGGTTTTCTTTTTCGATGTAGGCGGCATCTATGTCGGGACCGACCGTCACGATGTCTCCCCGTGCGCAGGCCTCCGCGTAGTCGATCCGCCGGACCTGCGCATAGTCGCTGATGCTGTCGGCAATCTGCTGGACGCGGCTGTGGACTATCTGGCCGCCGTAGTAGTCATAGGGCTTAAAGCCGTTATCGGTTGCCGGGTTGTGCGATGCGGTGAATACGCCCCCGGCATAGGGGCGGATGCTGCTGCATTCCGTCACGGCAAATGACAGCTCTGGCGTGGGGGCCACCGTGTCGAACAGGTAGACCCGGATGCCGTGTGCGGCATAGATGCAGGCGGCTTCGCGCACCAGAAAGCCGGGACCTGCGCCTGCCGGATCAAAGGATCCCCGGCGGGAGTCATAGGCCAGAATAGCGGCCTTTTCGCGGCCCAGCGCGCGCCCGTTGCGTTCGTAGCTCTCGGTAATGTAGCGGGCGTGGGCTTCAACTCCCAGCCCGAGTACGATTATGTTGAAGTGCGCGGTCCCGATCGCGAGCCGCCCGCGCACGCCGGCGGTGCCGAAACGGTTCAGCTTGAAAAAACAGTCATTGAGTGTATGCCAGTCCCCGGCACGGGTGAGCCGGTCGATGCAGGCGCCGACCGTTTCACCGTCAATGTCGACGCCTGCAAAGGAATTCGCCAGCCAGGCGCGGGCATTGGCGCAGGTGTCGGGCTTGATATGGCCCGCATCGCGTGCCTCGCCAAGAAGGCGCGCAGTTTCATGAAATGCGGCGTCAGGATCTGGGGCGTTCATGGTCAGAGTTCGTTTGCATCAGCGGTGTTTGTTTGCTGTTTGCGCACGGGTCGGGGACAGCGTGCGTTCTTCGTTACAACTATATGCTATTTTGGGCTTGAGTACAAGACGCGCCGCATTGAAACCATTAAATGTTTGTGTTTCATGACCGGATGCTCTATAATGTCCAAACGGTCAGGGCATACTGTACACAGGTCTTCACGCCAGTAAACAATTAAAACTATTAATCGACGTACAGCAGATACTTTCAGCCCATGGCAATGCCGGACCCCCTGGCCGGGAAGGCCGGACCCGCACACTGAAGCTGCTCCCGCGTTATTGAAAAGAGACCGCATTTTGCAATTCACGACACTCCAGCTCCACGAACAACTGATCAAAGGAATTATTGAAGCCGGTTTTTCACACTGCATGCCCGTGCAGACCGAAACGTTCGCCCATACGCTCAAGGGCCGCGATGTTTACGTGCAGTCCCAGACCGGCACCGGCAAGACCGCTGCGTTTTTGGTGACTATTTTTCAGCGTATGGCTCATCAGGAGCCCGACCGCAGGACAAAGGCCCTGATTATCGCCCCCACCCGTGAGCTCGCCGTTCAAATAGAGGCTGAAGCGCTGCTGCTGGGTCGCTACCTGGATATCCGCATCGGCTGCTTTTACGGCGGCGTCACCTACGCCAAGCAGGAAAAACTTCTGCAGGCCGGCCTTGACATCATTATCGGTACGCCGGGCCGCCTGATTGATTTCAACCAGCAGGGAAAAATCAATTTTCACGATATCGGCAGCCTTGTCATCGACGAGGCCGACCGTCTTTTCGACATGGGCTTTCTGCCGGACCTGCGCAGGATTTTGAAGAAGCTGCCGCCGCGCGAAGAGCGCCTTACCATGCTGTTCAGCGCAACACTTGATTATCGTGTGCGTGAGCTCGCCTGGGAGTATATGAACGACCCGGCCGAGATAGAGATACACTCCGAGCAGGTAACTGTTGACGGCATCACGCAGGAGCTCTACCATGTCGGCTGCGAGGAGAAAATGAGCCTGTTGCTGGGCCTGTTGAACAGGGACAAACCTGACAATGCCCTTATTTTCACGAATACCAAGCATATGGCGGTTGAAGTCGCCAAACGGCTCGAGCTGAACGGTTATCCGTGTGAATACATCATGGGAGATCTGCCTCAGCAGCAGCGCCTGAAGGTAATCGAGGGTATTAAGAGCAAGCAGATCCGTTTTCTGGTAGCAACCGACGTTGCCGCGCGCGGCCTGCATATTGATGACTTGAGCCTGGTGGTTAATTATGACCTGCCCGCTGATGCCGAGAATTACGTTCACCGCATCGGCCGCACAGCGCGCGCCGGTAAAACCGGCAAAGCGGTGTCGCTTGCCTGCGATCGTTTCGTATACGGGCTTGAAGCCATAGAGGCGTATATCAAGCGAAAGCTGCCGATCATGTGGCCGGACAGCGAGCTGTTCGCACCGGACAAAAGCGCGGGCAAGCGTCTCAATATCGAACGCCCGCCGCGCCGCGATGACCGGCAGCGTGATGGCCGCAAAGGCCGAACAGGTGCCGGCCGCTCATCCAAGCCCCGTCAGACGGCGCGCTCCGCTGATGGCCGCCGGGCCCCTGCTTCTCCGGCTTCTCAGCGACCGCGAACCGAAGCCTCAAAAGAGCAGAAAAGCCTGCGTGCAATGAGTGACGAGGAGCGTATTGCCTACTACCGTTCCAAATACGGTGAATCCTTCGAACCGTCCGCGCAGGCAGAGGCTTCAGTGCCAATGCAGCCGGCCGCAAAGTCATCCGCCCGCAAAAGGCGCCCCGGGCGTGCAAAACCTAAATCCGGCTCTGCGGTACCTGCCCAGCAGTCGCCCGTCCAGCACAAACCGCCGGTATGCGCTGATTACGGTGTGCCGGCAAAATCGCTGTTCAGAAGAATTCTTGATTTTTTCAAATAATACGTTCGTCCGCTGGCAGACGGCGGGCCATCCTGGCGCGCTGTATCCGGCGGCAGGCGGATTCGCGCGGTTGCTTACCGGTCGTGATTGCCATGAAACCTGTTCGGGGGAGAGGCTGCGCACAGTGCATGTCCTGCATGCGCCCGGCACTGCAGATGATCACGCTTTCTGCGTCAGAGGAGGTTTTGCCGGGCCGGGACCCGACGGATACGGATGGCGGTTTATGTCCGTGGCGCCGCAACGGGCAGTTCAACCACTATTTCGGTTTCGTTCCGGTTGATCAGGATAACAGTAACAACGGGCTTGTCACTCAGCCGCTCAGGGCTGAAAATTTTATAATCCTCTTCATCCCAGGCTTGTTTTACATCGTCCGGTAAAAGGTCGTAGATTTCTGATGGCATATTCAGGCAGTCTCCATAGTTGTGTTCAAAAGAGGTTGCACTATACCATGATTGTATTTTTTCACAACAGTTTTTATGCTATATTCAGCATTCCAGCGAAAAATAATGGGTGGCGGCACAACTGCCGCCGGCTGCACAATCGTAACGGGAGCCTGCAATGACGCACAGGATTGAAACCAGCATGCGCGCAATTCCACTTTTCAAGGGGTTGGGTGACAGCGTCCGTGCGGCCCTCGGCGGGATTGCGCGTCTTAGAAGTTTCAGTAAAGCTGAAGCCATTTTTGCTGAAGGAGAGCCCGGGCATGGTTTTTTTGTGGTGGTGGAAGGCCGGGTTAAGATCTACAAGCTCTCCGATGACGGCAAGGAGCAGATACTGCATATTTTCGGCGCCGGTGAGCCGTTTGGCGAGGTGCCGGTGTTCACGGGCAGGCACTTCCCCGCACATGCCATGGCCCTGGAGACCACGTGCAGCCTGTATTTTCCTCAAAAGGAATTTGTCGGTCTTATCAGCGCGCATCCCGATGTGGCGCTCAACATGATGGCGGTCCTGTCGCACCGCCTGCATATATTCACTGACCTCATTGAAAACCTGTCGCTCAAAGAGGTGCCCGGGAGGCTGGCGGCTTTCCTGATGTACCAGTGCGCTGCATCTGCCGGGGCAGGAACGATCCGGCTTGATATTTCAAGGGCACAGCTGGCAAGCATACTGGGCACGATACCAGAGACGCTGTCGCGCATTATGGCGCGCATGGCGCAGGCAGGCTTCATCGCGCTGCATGGTACGCGGGATATAGAAATTCTGGACCGCCGTGCATTAAAAACTCTGGCGCGGCCCGGCGGCAAACTCCTCTAGCAGGTTGTTGAAAAAGTCTTTTTCAGACAGGCAGCATTGCTGCAGCCGTCTAGGCCGAAGGCCGGTCATCTTCATAAGCGTCTGCCGGTTTTTCGATGTCCTGCGACTGGGGTTTTTTCCCGAACATTCTGGCTACCACAATGCTGATTTCATAGAGCACCAGAAGTGGTGCGGCCATGAGTGACTGGGTGATGGCATCCGGAGTGGGGGTCAGGATTGCTGATATGACAAAAATCAGGATGATGACGTACTTTCTGTTCTTTGAAAGTTGTGCGTGATTGATGATACCCAGACGCGCCAGACAGACTATAAAAACGGGCAATTCAAACACGAGGCCGAAGCCCAGCAGAAACAGGCAGCTGAAAGAAAGATATTCGCCGATTGATGGCATTATCTTTACATAGTGCGTATTATAGGTCATAAAAAATTTAAATGCCGATGGAAAAACTACGAAATAGGCAAATGCCGTGCCTCCAATGAAAAAAACGACGGCAAGCACAACAAACGGCAGAATGCCGCGCTTTTCTCTATCATAGAGCCCGGGAGCGACAAAGGCCCAGACCTGATAAATGATCACGGGACTTGCCGCAAAGATACCGGCAAAAAAGGCAAGCTTCATGTAGGTGAAAAATGCTTCCGTGACGCCGGTAAAAATAAAGGAGCTGCCCTCGGGCAGGGATTGTATGAGCGGATGTGACAGGAACAGAAATATCTGCTCTGAGAAACCATATGCGACCAGAAATCCGATCGCAACGGCAGCAACACAGATAAGAAGCCGCCGTCGAAGCTCCTCGAGATGCTCGGTGAATAATAGTTTTTCTTCCAGATCTTCCTGCATTTATGTGCCGGATTCCTTGTCGGTATCCGGTCCGGGGTGCGCAGGCGGCGGTGATGCTGGCGGTTCGGCCGGCTGTTGCGCGGGTGGCTGGGGGGGCTGATGGATATTTTTCAGCGCTGATGCCGGGTTGTAGGCGTCATGGTCAATGATGATGCTTTGCTTGATGTCATCGGTTGCCCGGCGGAATTCCCGCAGGCCTTTGCCCAGGGCGCGGGCTATGTCGGGCATCCGTTTGGGCCCGATTACGATAAGAGCCACAACCAGAATCACCAGCAGTTCCGGCATTCCGATTCCGAACATGGGCGGTTCCTGTAATGAAAATTACCTGCCTGTGCGGTTTGACTAAATTCATACATTTGTATAACCTTTTGGCCGTAAAGTCAATATTTCAATGGAGAAACCCATGAGCGCAACCGTTGTATTGCGTGATGAGCGCTGTATCGCCCACATGACGCCCGGCGGGCATCCCGAATGCCCGCAGCGGCTGATTTCTATTTACAGTATGCTTGATGCGCACCGCGACGGTGCCGGATACGACGTCCGCGTTCCGCGGGAAGCCGCTCGCGGGGAAATCGGCCTAAATCATGCCCCGGCCTATATCGATGCAATTGAGGCCACCGCCGGACACGCCCAGGTCAGACTTGATCCTGATACGAGCACCTCTGCCGGTTCATGGCTTGCGGCCAAACTGGCAGCCGGGGCCGTGCTCGACGGATGCGACCTGCTGATGAGCGGGGAAGCCTCCAGTGCAATGGCCCTGGTGCGCCCACCCGGTCATCATGCCGAACACGACCGGGCCATGGGCTTCTGCCTGTTCAACAATGTGGCTGTCGGTGCACGCTACCTTATAGAGCAACACGGCCTTGATCGCGTCATGATCTATGACTGGGACATCCATCACGGTAACGGCACCCAGAATGCTTTTTATGACAGCCCTCAGGTCCTTTATATTTCATCGCATCAGTATCCTTATTATCCCGGTACAGGAGCCTTGCATGAAACCGGCAGTGGGGCCGGCAGGGGCTTCACGGTGAATATACCGCTTTCAGGGGGGCAGGATGACACTGACTATCTGCTGCTGATCGACCGTGTGATTGCGCCGCTGGCCAGACAATACCGGCCGCAGATGATGATGATCTCCGCGGGCTATGATATCTATGAGCGCGATCCGCTCGGCACCATGCAGGTAAGTCCTGTTGGGTTCGGCCGTATGGCCGCCAGGCTGAAGACTCTGGCTGAAGAATTGTGCGGGGGCAGGCTTCTGCTTGCACTCGAAGGCGGCTACCACATTGAGGGTCTTGCGCTCTGCGTACAGCACACGCTTGACGCACTTTCCGGGCGCAATCCGGAGCGCTATGCCTGTTCGGTCAGCGATACAGCCGCTTTGCATTCTTCGGCCAGCCGCACAATAGGGGATGTATGCCGGACGCATGCTCCGTACTGGCCGTCATTAAAGTGATAATATATAACTTGACTTATGGTAACTAACTGTATAGATTAACGCTAAAATTTTATGTTTGTCGGTAAGAGTTCATTGTTTGTATTCGGGTTGTTGCCGTGCAAAGCACCGTGTTTGAAAAGCTGCAGGAAAGAATTGCGCTGATGCTTGAGCGTTGTGCTGTGCTGCAACGCGAACAGGCACGGCTTGCACAGCTTGCCTCCCGGCATGAGCTTGAAGCCAGAGAGTTGAAAAAGCGCCTTGATCATGCTTCCCAGGAACGAAACATGCTCAAACAGCGTCTGATGAAAGTCATGCAACATATTGATTCTTTGAATATTACCTGATGGAATGCGTCGTATGCCCGACACTGTGCCGATTGTTATCATGGGTCAGACGTTTCATCTGCGCGGCAGCCATGATCCCGCCTATGTCGCCCGGGTCGAACGTTTTTTGAATGACAGGATTGAGGCCGTCCGTAAGGTGGGCGGCGCGGTGGACAGCAGCCAGGTTATGATATTAGTGGCCCTCAATCTTGTGGATGATTTTTTTTCAAAGGAGCGCGAGCTTCAGGAACTGCATAAAGATATTGACAATCGTGCCGCTGAGTTGATAGAGTTGCTCGACTCTCACCTGGGAGCCGACGTGTAGGGCATGTTGAAAAAAAACGTGTTGTTTCACGGGATGAACAATTTCAATCGGGAGATAAAACAGATAGTGTAAAAATCGCACTCTGTGCAACGGCGTTAGCCGGCAGCGATGTGCGCTGTGGTGTAAGTCAGGAGCTTGAAGGAATAAATTGCAGCGTTTGTGCTTGAAATGTTTCATACATAGACACTACCAGATACACGGATCGGACATGCGGGGCATGGGATATGCCGGGAGCTGAAGGGCTGATATTTGTAAGCGTTTGAAGTTCCTTGTAAAGTTGTTTGAATACCTTCCTGTGTGTTTGAAAGTGTAGCAGTTTAGACCCCCTTCATACTTTCTCTTCCAGCAGCGCGCACGCCGGTTGTACCGTCGGTTGTTGCCTTTGCGCACGTGCGTTCGGCTAGAGCAGCTGCAGCCGGTAACTTAAAGCGTGTGCGGGCGCGCCCTGCATCGGCGCTGCAGCGTGAAATCAAGAATGATACATGTGCACTCCAGCGCAGCATCACCAGGCCCCGCTGCCTCCTGAAAACTGCTGCGCAGCCGGCATAACGCCGGGTTTTTTTGCGGATGTATCACATCATAGAGACAGGGAAAAAGGTATGTATGCATGGAATGCAACCATAACAGTCGCTTTGATCTGCGCTGCAGCCGGGGCCGCACTCGGGTTCTTGCTGCGCAAAAAAGTGGTTGAAGGGAAAGTCGCCTCCGCAGAAGAGGCATGCAACAAGATTTTGCAGGATGCGCAGAAAGAGGCTGCCAACCTGAAAAAAGAAGCCAAGCTGCAGGCCAAGGAGGAAATGTATAAGGCCAGGGCTGAGTTTGAAAAAGAATCCCGCAACAAGAAAGGCGAGCTGCAGAAAGTTGAAGCCCGTCTGACCCAGCGCGAGGAAAATCTCGAAAAGAAGGTCAACCTGGTTGATCAGAAGGAGATCGTTGTTGCCAAGCGCGAGAAAGCCCTCGAGGCGCGAGAACAGCAGGTGCAGGAGACCGAGCAGAGGTACAACCGTGCCCTGCAGGAACAGGCCCAGATACTCGAGAAGATTGCCGGCATGACCGCCCAGGAGGCCAAAAAAATGCTTATGCAGAATCTCGAGGGTGAGGCCAAGCATGAGTCGGCACGGACAATCCGCCGCATTGAAGAGGAAACCAGGGAAAACGCCGACAAGATCGCCCGCAATATTATCGCCGTCGCGATTCAGCGCTACAGCGCCGATTATGTCGGTGAGAAGACCGTTTCGGTGGTCAACCTGCCCAATGACGAGATGAAGGGCCGCATTATCGGCAGGGAAGGGCGCAACATA
>CAIRTM010000139.1 GCA_903881505.1 uncultured delta proteobacterium
GAAATTAAAGGATACGGTGGTCAGGCTGTACACGGCCGGCGGTCTCATGCCGCCCACGCGCAGGGAAGTGCTCGAGAACTCGGGCGCGCGGGAAAAAGAACTTGCTGAAATCCTGCAGCTGCTGGTGCGCGAGGGCGCGCTGGTCAGGCTCAGTGATGATCTTTACTATACGGCCGAAAGCATGCGCGACCTGAGCGGACAGGCCGCGCTGTTCATGCAGCAGCACGGAGAGCTGACCATTCAGGGCTTCAAGGACCAGACCGGCCTGACCCGCAAATTCCTCATCCCCCTGTTTGAATACTTCGACCGCATCCGGCTCACGATCCGGATGGGGGACAAGCGCATCCCGCGCAAGACGGCTGAATAGAGGGGGTTTAGACTGCCGCCCGTTTAATTTCGATCCGCTCGAGCTGCATGGTGCCGAGCCCCATGGCATGCGCCGCGGCAATGTGCTGTACCTGCTCCGGGGCCATTTTTTTGCCGTACCACTCGGCCACGCCCACCGCAACGGCATCGACCGCGACCGGATCAGTCCCTGCAATGATCGTTTTGGGTTCGGTCACCAGGCCGGGGCCGGCCGGTCCACCGGTTGTGAGCGCGCGTGAGGCGTCCACGACGGTCAGCGAAATTTTAACCGCAGAGGCGAGGTCCGCCAGCGCCTGGTTGATGTCGAAATCAGCATGGAAGGCCTTGCGGTTCAAGACAATACCCATCAGGTTCTTCATGCCGAGGGTCACGCCCGTTGTGGTGTGCGATTTTGCGCAGGGCAGGTTGATGAATGTGTTGCACGTGAGCACATCCTTCACCACGTCAACGCTGCGCAGGGCCTTCCCGTTGGCGATGGCCAGCTTCGTATAGAACTTCTCATGATTTGCCGCGTACACGTGCACATTCCTGAGGCTGCTGCAGGCCTGCTGTATACCTGATATCTGCAGGCATTTTTCAGGCGGATGGATCGTGTGGTCGAGTACGAGCACTTCGCGGGCTCCGGCCGCAAGGCACATGGCGGCAACTGCAGCCACAACCTCGGGGTGCGTATTGACTGCAGAGGCAATCGGAGAAGCCCAGGACATGTTGGGCTTGAGAACGACGCGGCTGTCCTTTTTTACAAACGCCTCCATGCCGCCCAGAAGCTCAACGGCCTTGCGGGTGGCGGCCGCACGTGCGCCGGTTACAGAAGCCACGGTTGCGGTCGGGGCTTCGGCTGCTACGGCGGCTGCGATGCGGGAAATGAGGGGTCCGGCTCCGGCGGCAAGGCCGCACGCAGCGCTTGTTTTAATGAATGTTCTCCGGGAAATGTGCATGGCATCCCTCCTTTATTGCCGGCTGTTGAACAACGCTCATCTGCTGCGTTGCGCTCAGTATTCGTCACTGCGGCGTACAAAACAGTACGCCTCATTCCTCATACGTTCGCACGTCTTGCATCTGAGCATTTTTGAACAGCCGGCTGATAACCTTTTTCTGGCTTGCTGCTGTAATGCATTCCGGTCACCGGTGCACAGGTATATGCGTTAAAAAGTCAGCAATACGAAACCTTGGGGCGCAATAGAACAGTTTTCTCAGCGGATGATAACTTTTTTGCGTCGTTTGATTTTTACTTTTTTCAGTCCGGGCCTCAGCTGCGAGCGGGGGCGGGGATCGATGTAGAGGTCGCTTCTGGTCCAGTCTCGCAGTGTCTGCTGTGAGGACTTAAGAAAGCAGCGGTCCTCATTGTTGCGGACATCGAGAATTGCATGGCGTAAAACAACAACCTCTGTTCCGTCGTTGAGCATGAGCGTGATTTCATAGCGGGAAAATGAATGAATCACGCCCGTGAGCACTTCGCCTTCAAGCAGGGTGACCAGCAGCACATCCTGTGAGCGCATCAGGTGAAAGAGCGTTTTGTTTTTTACAAAATGCCGCTGCTTTACGGCAACAATCGGGGCGATCCGCCGAGCTTCTGCATCCGGGTCAATGCTGATCCGGGCCTGCACCGGTTGCGAGAATGCGGCCGGATAGAGCATTTTAATCCGGGTTTTCGGCAGTTCATGCCGGGCGCCGTCATCGGCGGTCACGGCAACGTCATAAACGCTGTTTTCCGCTATCGTGCCCTGCAGCGTGGCATGCCCGTGCAGGTGCAGGCAGTACGTCGCACCCGTGGCCGCGGCCTCTTCAAATGTCGAGCGCCGGTAGTTTTTCAGCAGGTAGTCGTTCAAGCCGGCCAGAAAGGCCATTGGTACCTCCTCCAGCGCGCTATTATGATGCAGCCGTTTTTTTTGAACCGATCCGGTTCTCGGTTCCCAGCATCAGCCGCTCGATGTTGGCACGGTGTTTGAGAAACACAAACACGGCCATCAAAAAGCCCAGCGCTGTGACACTCAGCGCAACCGGCCGTATCAAAGCATCGACAGCCAGCAGCACGAGCGGCAGCGCGAACGCGCTTGCAAGCGACGCCAGGGATACAAACCGCGAAATCGCGACAACGCCCGCAAACACAATCAGCAGGACCGGGATGACGATCGGCTCAAGCGCCAGCATGACGCCGCAGGCCGTGGCCACGCCTTTGCCGCCCCGGAACCTGAGATATACCGGAAAAAGATGTCCGAGAAAGGCGGCCAGGCCGCACACGGCAGCCGCAAATTGAACCTGCAGCCCGTCCCCTGCGCCCGCCAGCACGCCCGCGGCAATCACCGGTATGAAGCCCTTGAGCATGTCGCCCGCAAATGTGCAGGCCCCGAATTTTTTCCCCAGAAGCCGGGCCGCGTTCGTGGCCCCGATATTGCCGCTGCCGGCGGTGCGGATGTCCTGTTTGCCCAGCGCGGCGGCCAGCACCACGCCGGTCGGGATCGATCCCAGCAGATATGATCCGATCACCAGAAGCGGCAGTGTCATGTCCATAGCGGTGCCCATGCCTGCGCTTTGTTAATAGCGGTAGTGTTCGGGCTTGTACGGGCCTTCAACCGGCACGCCGATGTAGTCGGCTTGACGCTGCGAGAGCGTTGTCAGGCCCGCGCCGAGACGGCCCAGATGCAGGCGCGCAACCTCCTCGTCCAGCTTTTTGGGCAGCGTAAAGACTTTTATGCCATGATCATTCGTCGCAAGCTCGATCTGGGCCAGGCACTGGTTGGTGAAACTTGAACTCATCACAAAGCTGGGGTGTCCGGTCGCACATCCCAGGTTCACAAGGCGGCCTTCGGCCAGCACGATGATGGAGCGGCCCGAAGGCAGGGTCCATTTGTCGACCTGCGGCTTGATGTTCGTCTTAATGCAGCCCGGCGTCTTTTCAAGATAGGACATGTCGATTTCACTGTCAAAGTGGCCGATATTGCAGACAATCGCCTCGTCCCGCATCGCTTCAAGATGCGCGCCCGTGATCACGTGGTAATTGCCGGTGCACGTCACGAACAGATCAGCCTGGCCGGCGACATCTTCCATGCGCTGTACCTCATAGCCCGACATGGCCGCCTGCAGGGCGCAGATGGGGTCGATTTCCGTGACGATAACGCGGGCGCCGTAGCTTCGCAGCGACTCGGCGCAGCCTTTGCCCACGTCGCCGTAGCCCAGCACCACACAGACTTTTCCGGCCAGCATGATGTCGGTTGCGCGCTTGATGCCGTCGGCAAGGGATTCGCGGCAGCCGTACAGGTTGTCGAATTTTGATTTTGTGACCGAATCATTGACATTAATGGCCGGGAACAGCAGCTCTCCCGAAACCATCATCTGGTAGAGGCGGTGCACGCCGGTGGTGGTTTCTTCCGACACCCCACGGACCTGCGCGGCGATTCCGGTCCACTTCTGCGGATTGCGCTTAAAGCCTTCGGCCAGCCGGTCCATTATGACGTGCATCTCATGATGCTCGAATTTCTGCTTAAGCAGGGCGGGGTCTTTTTCAACCTTGACGCCCTGGTGGATCATCAGGGTGGCGTCGCCGCCGTCGTCAACGATCAGGTTCGGCCCCGTGCCGTCGGGCCAGGTCAGGGCCTGCTCAGTGCACCACCAGTACTCTTCCAGGGTTTCACCCTTCCAGGCAAAGACTTTGGCCGTGCCTTTCCGGGCGATGGCAGCGGCGGCATGGTCCTGGGTGGAGAAAATATTGCAGGATGCCCAGCGGATATCTGCCCCGAGCGCGTGCAGGGTGTCGATCAGCATGGCCGTCTGGATGGTCATGTGCAGGCTGCCCATAACCTTCAGGCCCTTCAGGGGCTGCCCGGGACCGTATTTGGCGCGCACGGCCATGAGGCCCGGCATTTCGTTTTCCGCCAGCTGCATTTCCTTGAGCCCCCACTCCGCCAGCGACATATCGGCCACCTTGTGCGTCAGCGCAGGGTCAAGTTCCATGAAGACAGTTGTTGACATTGAGTTTCTCCTGTAGGCATAGGTTAATATATTATAATACCCTTGTGGGGGCAAACTTGTCAATTTGTTTTCAGAATGGCTTGCTTTTGGGAAGCTGCAATGCTACTTCTGCCAGGGTCCTTGCCACTGGCAGAATCGATATGCCTAACCTGAAGCTATGTTTTGTTTTTGCCATGGTTTTGTTCAAGGGCGTTTTCGTTGCGTACCCTGCCTGCAGGGTTGTTGGGGCTGTGCCGTCTGCTTTCCGCCGGCGCTGATTGCGGGATTGCGAAGCCGCTCCCCCGCCACCCCTGCGTATCAGGCAGTCCGTGTGCTGCTGTGAGGTGAAGACGATCATGATGGTCATTGTGGGCGCCTCAGAGATTGAGTTGCGAAGGGTACGGCGTCTGATCAGCGCGGAGCGCGTTGAAGTGCATGGCGGCAGGCAATTCTGCTTCGGGACCATGCGCGGCAGGGCTGTCTGCCTGGTCAGGGCCGGCGTGGGGCGCAAAAATGCCGCTGCGGCCGCCCGTGCGATCTGTGCCGATCTGAGGCCCGCCATGGTCATTGCTGCCGGGGCGGCCGGAGCGCTTGACCCCGCGCTCAGCTGCGGATCAGCCGTCGTCGTTGAACGCGTTCTCGGGGAAAACAGCACGGAGCTGATAGCCTGCCCGCCTGAATGGGCCGGCCGGGCGCTTGCAGCCCTGCATGCATCCGGCATGCAGGCGCAGGCCGGATCGTGCTGCCAAACCCGTACCTTCATCCACCGTTCATCTCAAAAGCAGGCCCTGCGGGCGAAGACGGGCGCGCATATTGTCGACATGGAAAGCTTCGCGTTCGCTGTTGAGTTCCGGCGCGCGGGCATGCCCTTTATCGACCTGCGTGTCGTTTCCGATTCCGCCCGCCGCGACACGGCCGACATGAAAATGCTTACCGGTCTGTGGCGCCGCTCCGGCCGCCCGGCCGTCGCGCTGCACCTGTGCCTGCGTCCGCGCGAGCTCGCGCGTGTACTGTTTTTTTATCGGGGAATGGGTGCTGCCGCAGAACGGATTGCCGATGCCCTGCTCGCCATTGTGCGTGCGAGTATCGAACCTGTCGGAACATGCGGGCCTGCGGACGGTTAAAAAACACGCTATGGTGAATAGTTCTGCGGTATATGCGGCCGCCCGTCCGAAGAAGGTTTGTTCGGCCGCAGCTTGCATGGCACGCAGGGTCGGGTCACCTGTGATCCATCCTGCGTTCGACACAATAAAAGCCGGGCAGCCCCTGTCCAGGAACCAATCCGGGATATGGAGATGTGATCCTTTTTCGTCCTGTGCCCGTACAGGAACTGTCATGCGTGCCAATCGCCGCTTACCATGAAATGATAGACGAAGTCAGAATACCATGATATAGTCCGCCCCTGTTTTGTTTATGCCGCCATCCGGACGCCGGATTTCCATTGTAAAAACATACGGCATTTTAATATGTTCCAGGAAACGAGCACAGGTAACGGAATCATGTGAGCCGACCGTTTGAAGCGGCGCCTGCCCTTGTACCGGGGCGCAGAAAAGAGGAAGCAGCATGGATCACTATCAGATCGCGGAGAATCGACTTAATCAGGTAACCCAGGGCGCCGGCCAGGTCCTGGTTGCAATTTCGCCCGGCGATCATGAGAGGGCATTTCTTCAGGAGAGGTTTCTCATTGATGACTACGATCTGAGCTCCACCCTTGATCCGGATGAGGTCCCCCGGCTCGATCTGGACGATGGCCGGCTGCTCCTTATCTGGAAGCTGCCCCATAGCGCAACCGTTTCCGAGGCCATTGAACTGGATGTCGGCGTGGTCGGATTGGCGTTTTTCCAGGATTGCCTTGCATTCGTGCGGGCAAGCGGCGGCCTGTCTTTTGCTGACCGGGAATTTCGTAAAATCAGCGATATCAGGGATGTGATGCTGGCGTTCCTGCTTCGCACGGTACGCCACTTCGTCAGCCACCTGAAGGTCATCAAGCAGATCAGCTCGGAGCTGGAGAAGAAAATCACCGTATCAATGGAGAATAAGCATCTGCTGCAGATGTTCAACCTCAGCGAAAGCCTTGTATACTATGTTGACGCTATTGAGGCTAACGGGGCCGTGCTGGCAAAGCTGCGGAGCATAGCCTCCCAGCTCAGGTTTCAGGAGCGGCATATTGAAATGCTTGAGGACATCATTCTGGAAAATACCCAGGCCGCGCGGCAGGCCGCCATCTACAGCTCGGTCCTCAGCGGACTGATGGACGCGCGCGGCACGATAGTAAACAACAACATGAACGTTTTGCTGAAGAACCTCACGCTGATCAATACCGTGTTCCTGCCATTGAACATCATCGCCAGCATCGGCGGCATGTCCGAGTGGACCATGATGACGAAATGGCTCGACTGGCGGCTTTCATACAGCCTGTTTTCACTGGGCATGGTGGTCTTCGGTCTGGGCGTATGGGTGTTTATGAAGAAGGTAATTGACCGAAAGCCGCCAGAATTTTAACGGGAATCAGGCGAAACCGCCCCCGGGCGCTGAATTACCTGATCAGGCGGCCGATGCGTGAGAAGCGGAAGTTCTTGAGGAAGCTTTCCCACGACCAGTAGATGATAAAGGCCTTGCCCCTCACCTTGTTGATGTCCACGAATCCCCAGAAACGGCTGTCGGCGCTGTGGTCGCGGTTGTCGCCCATGACAAAGAGCGCGTTCGGCGGAACCGTAACCGGGCCGAAGTTATCCCGATTGCCGTTGAGGCAGCCGCGTTGCAGCGTAACCGGATCGGTGTAAACCCCGAAGCCGTCATGGTAGCGCGCGCCGTTCAGGAAGATCTGCTTGTCGACAATCCGGATCGTGTCGCCGGGCAGTCCGATGACACGCTTGATGTAGTCCTTGCTTTCGTCTTCCGGATAGATGAAAACAACAACATCGCCGCGTTCGGGCTTTTTGACGTCAAGCAGCTTAATGTCGGTAAACGGAATGCCGATGCCGTAGATAAATTTGTTCACCAGGATATGATCGCCGATCAGGAGTGTCGGCTGCATGGAGCCCGAGGGAATCTTGAAGGCCTGAACGATAAAGGTCCTGATAAACAGGGCCAGGACCACGGCGATTACGATGGCTTCGATGTTTTCGCGGCTCAGCATGGAGCCGAAAAATCCGGCCGGTTTCGCCGCCGGTGCGGCAGCCGGTGTCTGACGGTTTTTTTTCATTCGCTTGCGGTTTCTCTCTGAAGGTGTCACGGCAAAGCTGAAACTTATAGCACCCCTTGTTCCATAATGCAAAAAAAAGATTGACACCATTGCGCACAGGCGTATAATTTGACAGTTTAAATATCAAGGCGGGCATAGCTCAGCTGGTAGAGTACAAGCTTCCCAAGCTTGGTGTCGCGGGTTCGAATCCCGTTGCCCGCTCCAACTGCCCGGCAGCTGATATTTGCTCGTGAGTGCGTGTTCTTGTCTGGAAGGTGGGCCTGGCCCACTTTTTTATTTTAATCAGACCGGCGGGCGTTACGGTATGACAGACATGAATAAGGCGGCCCGGCGGATATGCGCCCTGGCCGAACCGCTGATAGAGGCGCTGGTTACGGATGAAGGCTGCGAGCTGGTTGATGTAACCTATCGCCGCGAGCCGCAGGGCTGGGTGCTGCGGGTCCTGATCGACCGGACAGGCGGCGTGACCATCGCGGACTGTCAGGCCATCAGCAGGCTGATCGGCGACATGCTTGATGCCCGGGAAGTCATGAGGTACGGCTACAACCTTGAGGTTTCTTCGCCGGGACTGAACCGGCCCCTGAAAAGGGCCGCTGATTTCGAGCGGTTTGCCGGCCGGCAGGTGCGCGTTACAACGAAAGCCGCCGTGCAGGGCCGACGTAATTTTCTGGGCAAGCTGCTCGGCTGCGCCGATGGCCTGGTGACGCTGGACATTGATGGAACACGCGTGCACCTGCCGCTTGACAGTATCGGCAGGGCCAATATTGAATACGATTTCAGCGGTAAAAAATAATTTCTTACAAAGGGCTGTGTCATGCTTTCAGAGTTAGACAGAATTTTGGATGAGACCCGCAAGGACAAGGGGATTGACAAGGAAGTGCTTATCAACGCTCTTGAGACGGCGCTGGTGAAAGCCGCGCTCAACAAGTACGGGCACAGCCTCGATATCGAAGCGCAGTACAATGAGGAACTTGGGGAAATCGAGCTGTTTCAGTACAAGACCGTTGCTGAAACCGTGACCGACATCACCCGCGAGATATCGATTGCCGAGGCGCGCCTGATTGTTCCGGACGCCGAGGTCGGCGAGGAAATCGGCGTAAAAATGGATGTCAGGCAGTTCGGCCGTATCGCGGCGCAGACCGCCCGGCAGGTCATTACGCAGAACATCCGCGAGGCCGAGCGTGAAAACATCTACGGCGAATACAAGGACAAAAAGGGCGAGCTGGTTACCGGCTACGTGCACCGCTTTGAAAAGGGCAATATCATCATCATGCTGGGCCGCTACGAGGCGCTCATGCCGGTTTCCGAGCAGATTCCGGGTGAAATGTTCTCGCTGCGCGACCGCATCAAGGGCTACGTGCTTGATGTCAAGAAAAACACCAAGGGCTCACAGATTATCGTTTCCCGCACCCATCCCGGCTTCCTCATAAAGCTTTTCGAGCTCGAGGTGCCGGAAATATCGGAGGGCATCGTCAAGATTCACAATGTTGCCCGCGAGCCCGGCTTTCGTGCTAAAATCGCGGTTGAGTCGGTGGACTCCAGGGTTGATCCGGTCGGCGCGTGCGTGGGTAACCGCGGCAGCCGCGTGCAGAACATCGTGAGCGAACTGCACGGCGAGAAAATCGACATCATACCCTGGACCGACGACCAGACCCGGTTCGTGTGTTCGGCGCTGGCGCCGGCAGAGGTCACTGAAATGATCGTTGATGAAGACAACCGCGCCATGGAGATCATCGTTGAAGACAACCAGCTCTCGCTGGCCATCGGCAAGAAGGGCCAGAATGTGCGCCTGGCCGCCAAGCTGACCGGCTGGAAGATCGATATACGCAGTAAGACCAAGTACCAGGAGCGTTCCAAACTGTTCAAGGATGTGCTGATGAAGATAGACGGCGTTGATTCGCGCGCCGCCGAGGCGCTCTATAACGCCGATCTGGTTTCGATTGAATCAGTCGCCCTGGCCGATTGCGAGGACCTCGAGGAGGTGCTGGGCATGAGCAATGAACAGGTGCAGATTATCATACACAGCGCCCAGAAGCTGATGGAGGCCGGAGTCGGCGCTGATGTGGAGGCCGCTGCTGCCGCACCGGCAGAAACAGCCCCGGCTGGCGCAGCCCCTGAAGAAGCGTCCCCGGAAGACGGGCAGCCGTCACCGGAGCAGCAATAGCAGGATGTTGAAAAAGCCCTTGTATACAGGCTGTTCAAAAACGTTCAGATGCAAGGCGCGCGAAATTATAAGGAATGAGGCGTACGTTTCCGTACGCCGCAGTGACGAATGATGAGCGCAACGCAGCAGGCGGGCGTTTTTCAGCAGCCCGCTAGCGCATAGCCGGATACCGGCGTGCGGCGTATGACAGGCAGGTGGAACATTTAGCGCAGGCGGATACATGAGAGTTCACGAGTTGGCAAAAGAGCTGCAGGCGGATTCGAAAGCACTGACCGGCATTCTTGCCGACATGGGCATTGTTATTAAAACCCATTTCGCAGCTCTGACTGATGAACAGGCCGAGCAGGTCCGCACAATCTATGCAGGCGGCGCGGACAAAAAGTCAGCTGAAACCGCAAAGAGTCCCCGCAGGAAAGCTGCGAAACCGGCAAAGAAGGAAGCTGAGCATGCCGCTGAAGCGGCCCCGCCCGCCGTGACCTCAAAAGTCGTGGCGGTTGCAACCGACGGGCAGGAAACCAAGACCGTCATCGAGCAGCGCATGAGCGGTACGGTCATCCGCCGGCGGAAGAAGTCCGAGGCGGAGCCCGCTGCATCCGAGCAGGCGTTGGCCGAATCCCCGGCTGCCGCTGAAGCAGTGCCGCAGGAAGCACCCGCGCCGCAGGAGGAGGTCTGCGCTGCTGAGGCCGCCGAAACCGAAGCAGCGCCGGAGGCCGGCCGGGACGAGGCAGCCGGGGCTGCGCCTGCAGTGCCGGAGCCTGTTGAAGGGAAACCCGCGCAGGTTGTTAAAAAATTGCGCCTCACCGAAAAGGAGGCCACGCCCGCCAGAATTATCGACCGGATTGACCTGGGCGGCAGGACCAGGCGGCCCGCCGGTGATGCCGCCGCGGAGCCCGTTGCTCCGGACATCCCCCTGCCCGCGCGCGGCACCGCAGTAAAAGAGACCGCCGTGAAGGAGGATCCCGAAGGCAAGCGCCTCGTAGCCAAGGACCGCCAGAAGCGGGCCAAGTTCCACTGGCAGCAGGTTGCGACGGTCAGCGAGGATGAGGAGGCCGAGCGCGCCGGAGCACGCCACAAGCGCGTGCGCTATAAGCTGAAAGACAAGGCCGGCCGGACGAAAAAAGGCCGGGGCGAGATGGTTGCGGTCAACGCGCGCGAGACTGAAATCACCGTACCGAAGGCGATCAAGCGCAAAATCAAAATTCATGACGGCATTACCGTGGGCGAGCTCGCAAAGCGCATGGGCGTCAAGGGCGCCGAGCTCATCAAAAAGCTGCTGGCCCTGGGCGTGATGGCGACCATCAACCAGCTGCTGGACAACGATACGGCTACGCTGCTGGCAGCTGATTTCGAGTATGAAATCGAAACGGTTTCCATTGAAGAGGAAACCATCTTCGAGCAGGAAAACACCGATGCGGAAGAAGACCTGGTACCGCGATGTCCGGTTGTAACGGTCATGGGCCATGTCGACCACGGCAAAACCAGCCTGCTTGACGCCATCCGCAATACCCGGGTGGCCGAAGGCGAGGCCGGCGGCATAACCCAGCATATCGGCGCCTACCGCGTCAGCCTGCCCTCCGGCGATATCGCTTTTGTCGACACGCCAGGTCATGCCGCGTTTACGACCATGCGCGCCCGCGGGGCCCAGGTGACCGATATCGTCATCATCGTGGTGGCGGCCGAAGAAGGGGTCATGCCCCAGACCATTGAGGCGATCAACCATGCCCGCGCGGCACAGGTGCCGATCATCGTGGCGGTCAATAAAATCGACAAGCCCGAGGCCAATCCCGAGAAAATACGGCAGGAATTGTCCCAGCACGGCCTGCTGAGCGAGGAGTGGGGCGGCGACGCCCTGTTCGTCGACATATCGGCGAAGAAGCGCATCAACATCGACAAGCTTCTTGAAAGCGTGCTGCTGCAGGCCGAAATGCTCGAGCTCAGGGCCAACCCCAACAAGCCCGCCAAGGGCACCATTGTCGAGGCCAGGCTCGACCGGGGGCGCGGCCCGATCGCGACCGTGCTCGTGCAGGAGGGCACGCTCAGGGCCGGTGACTCGTTCGTTTCGCGGCATAATTTCGGCAAGGTGCGCGCGCTGATCGATGATCACGGCAAAACCATCAAGGAAGCCGGACCCTCGACGCCGGTTGAAATTCTCGGTTTTGCCTCCGTTCCGGAGGCGGGCGATGTGTTCGTCGTGGTGGATGAGCGCAAGGCACGCCAGACCAGCACCTACTGGCAGCAGAAAAAGAGAGACGAGGACCTGCGCAAGGACGCGAAAGTGTCGCTTGAGACCTTCCTGAAGAGCGCCGGCGAGGCCGAGGTCAAGGAGCTGCGCCTGATTTTGAAGGCCGATGTGCAGGGCTCGGTCGAGGCCGTGAAGCAGTCGCTTGAGAACCTGAATACTGAAAAAGTAAAAGTCAACGTCATCCATTATTCCGTCGGCGCGATCAGCCTCAACGACGTCATGCTGGCCTCGGCCTCGAACGCGATCATCATCGGGTTCGGCGTGAAGACCGAGCCGAAGGTGCACGAGACCGCCGAGGCCGAAGGCATCGATATCAGGCTCTATGACATCATTTACGAAATCATCGACGAGGTCCGCAGGGCCATGGTCGGGCTGCTGGCGCCCAAGTACGTTGAGCGCTTCGCGGGCCGCGCCGAGATCAGGCAGGTGTTCGATATTTCAAAATACGGCCGGGTCGCCGGCTGCTTCGTGGTGGAAGGCAAGGTTGCCAAGGGTTCAAAAGCGCGCGTTGTGCGCAATGCCGAAACCGTGTATGAAGGCGAGATAACCTCGCTGAAGCGCTTCAAGGACGACGCGCGCGAAGTGCTGTCCGGGCAGGACTGCGGCATTTTTCTGGGCACGTTCAAGGAGTTTGAGCCCGGCGATATCATCGAGTCTTTTTTCCTCGAGCAGGTGGAGCAGACGCTGGAATAAATGGTTGTCGGAGTCTGCCGGCTGCGGCTGGCGCTGCATGGCGTTTTTTCCCTGAAGGAAAAACGGGGTATCATGAAAAGGATCATTGCGCGGGCGCGCAACTCCTTCCCCGTTGCAATAGCTGAAGTTGCTGAGAATGATCAACTGAGAAGTGCGGCTATCGGCTTTTCGGTGGTGGGCAATGACGGTGCGTATGTGAATTCGGTTCTGGACAAGGTCATCGACTGTATCGAGGACCTGTGCCTGGCCGAGATCATCGATCAGCACATTGAGCTGATCAGCCTGTAGATGCGCGTGGTGTACGCGATGTTCCCCGGGCGGGCGCCGGATCATGCCGATGCTATGGACATCCCCGCCCCGAGCCGCGCCCGAAACCGCACGCGGACACAGACGATATCCCATGACAAGCACAGGCCAGCGAACCGATCGTGTCGGCGACCTTTTGCGCCGCGAAATTTCAGAGATCCTTGCGCGTGAGGTCAGGGAGCCGCTTGCGCAGTATGTAACCGTAACGGGCGTTCGCATGTCGAAAGACCTGCGCAACGCCTGCGTGTACTATACGGCCCTGCGGGACGATGACGCGCTGAAGGACGTGGCCGCGGCCCTGAAGCGCAGCGCGGGGTTCGTGCAGCGCATGCTCGGGTCCCGGGTGCAGCTGCGCTACATGCCGCATCTGCGTTTTGAATATGATACATCGCTGCGCGACGGCGCCCGCATGGACGAGCTGCTGCGCGGCATTGATACCGGAAGCGCCGATGAGGGGGCCTGATGCCTGCCCGGAGGATCGCTCTCTCGACGGCGTGCTGATCGTTGACAAGCCCGCCGGCATGAGTTCCGGTTTTGCCTGCCGGCTGGCGCAGCGGCACTTCGGCTTCAGGAAAGCCGGCCATCTGGGAACGCTTGATCCGCTGGCAACGGGCGTGCTGCCGCTGTGCATCAATGAAGGCACCCGGCTTGCGCAGTTTCTCATGCATGCCGACAAGGAATACGTCGCCACCATGAGCCTGGGCATCGTGACCGACACGCAGGACAGCCAGGGCCGGGTGCTCAGCGCTACGGACCGGCTGCCCGGTACGGCCGGGGAAGTCCGCGCGGTGTGCGAACGTTTCCGGGGTGAATTGCTGCAGGTGCCGCCGATGTATTCGGCCCTGAAGCGGCAGGGCCGCCCGCTGTATGAGCTGGCGCGCCGCGGCGAGACGGTTGAGCGGCAGCCGCGGCCCGTTACGGTCTTCGCGCTTGAGGTGCTCGGGCTTGCGCTGCCGGAGGTAACCCTGCGGGTGCACTGTTCCAGCGGCACGTACGTGCGCACCCTGTGTCACGATATCGGCCAGGCCCTGGGCTGCGGGGCGCATATGAGCGCGCTGCGGCGCACGCGCTGCGGGTTTTTTTCAATCGGCGACGCGACCGCCCTGGACGAGGCCCTGGCGAGAGGGGAGCGCGCGGTGCCGCACCGCTCCTTCGTGGCGATGCGCGAGGTTCTCACCGGCATGCCCGAGGCCCTGGTCGCCCCGGAGCTTGAGCGCGCGGTGTGCAACGGCGTTGCTTTGCGCGGGGCGGAGGTTTCAGCGCTGTGCGCGGACCCTTTGCCGGATGCCGGGCTGGTAAAATTGATTGCCCGGGACGGGCACCTGCTCGCTGTCGGGAAGTTCATCCGCGACGAACATGGCGGCCCGCTCATCCGCCCGGTCCGGGTGTTTGCGCGCTGAGATTATATTTATGCAGTTGCAAGCCGGAGGCATCTGGCATATAAGAGTGAGGAACGACAGGCAATAACACAATAACAAGCTGTATTAACCACAAAGCATGGAGAGAGTGAAGGTCATGGCAGTATTTGAAAGCGCACAAAAACAGGAAGTAATCAAAAAATTCCAGGGACATGAAAAAGACACCGGTTCGGCCGAGGTGCAGATCGCGCTTCTCACGACCCGGATTCAGTATTTAACCGAGCATTTCCGCACGCACAAGAAGGATTTCCATTCGCGCCGCGGCCTGCTCAAGCTTGTCAACCAGCGCCGCAAGCTGCTCGACTATCTGAAGGGCAGGGACGCCGAGCGCTACAAGAAGATTCTGCAGGAACTGAACCTGCGCAAATAGTGCTTCACGCACCAGCGGAAGCACACCGGAGAGATCCGAAACACCACAGGGCGCGCGGCCTCTGGAGTCGCGCGCTACACAGACACGAGGATAGAACGTATGAAAGAAACAGTAACAGTAACATGCGGCGGCCGTGCGCTGTCGCTTGAAACCGGCCATCTTGCCAAGCAGGCCAGCGGCGCTATCGTCGCCCGCTACGGCGAAACGGTTGTGCTGGTCACCGCGGTCGCGGCGAAAAAGCCGCGTGAAGGCGTGGATTTTTTTCCGCTTTCCTGCGACTACCAGGAAATGACCTATGCGGCCGGCAAAATCCCCGGCGGTTTTTTCAAGCGCGAAGGCCGTCCCGGCGAGCGCGAGGTGCTGACCTCGCGGCTGATCGACCGGCCGCTGCGCCCGCTGTTCCCCGACGGATTCCGCAACGACGTGCAGATTATCGCTACGGTCCTCTCGGCCGACGGTGAAAACGACTCCGACGTGCTCGCGATCACCGCGGCATCGGCCGCGCTGACGATCTCCGATATTCCCTTCGGGGGCCCGATTGCGGGCGTGCGCGTGGGCAGGATCAACGGCGAATTTGTCGCCAATCCGCCGATTCCCCGCCTGGCTGAAAGCGACATTGAGCTCGTGATCGCCGCCAGCCGCGATGCCGTGGTAATGGTGGAAGGCGGCGCGGCCTGCGTTCCGGAAGACGTGCTGCTTGACGCGATCATGTTCGGCCACACGCATGTTCAGGAACTGATCGATGCGCAGCTGGAGCTGAGAGCCCGGGTCGGCCGCGAGAAAACGCAGGTCATCCCTCCGGTGATCGACGCAGACATCGTGAAGGCCGTACGCCAACAGGCCGAACAGCCGCTGAAAGAGGCCTTTGCGCTCGAGGGCAAGCAGAACCGCAACAATGCCGCATCGGCCGTGCGCAACGCGGTGAAAGAGGCGCTTGCGCCGCAGTTTGAGGGACGCGAAGGCCAGATCAGCGCGGTTCTGGAGACAATCGAATCCGGGATCATTCGCGGCAAGATCATCAGGGAGGGCAGGCGCCTTGACGGCCGCGGCCCGGCTGATATCCGCCCGATTGCCTGCGAAGTGGCGGTGCTGCCCCGCACGCACGGTTCGGGTCTCTTTACCCGCGGTGAAACGCAGGCGCTGGTGTCGACCACGCTCGGGACCAGCGAGGACGAGCAGCGCGTTGATTCGCTGATCGGCGAGAGCAAAAAACAGTTCATGCTGCATTATAATTTTCCGCCGTTTTGCGTCGGAGAGGCCCGCCCCCTGCGCGGCACCAGCCGGCGCGAGACCGGGCACGGCGCCCTTGCCGGGCGCGCCATTGCGCGGGTCCTGCCCGTTTATGACGATTTCCCGTATACCATCCGGGTCGTGTCCGAAATACTTGAGTCCAACGGCTCCTCGTCCATGGCCAGCGTGTGCGGCAGCACCCTGTCGCTGATGGACGCCGGCGTTCCGATCAAGGCTCCGGTGGCCGGCATCGCCATGGGCCTGATCCAGGAAGGCGAAAGCTTCATCGTGCTGTCCGACATCCTCGGCGATGAGGACCACGTCGGCGATATGGACTTCAAGGTCGCCGGCACGCGCGACGGCGTGACCGCCATTCAGATGGACATCAAGATCAGCGGCCTGAGCCGGCAGATACTGTCCAGGGCGCTTGAGCAGGCCCGGCAGGGGCGGCTGCATATTCTGGACATCATGCAGAAGGCCATTGCCGCGCCGCGCGCACAGATTTCAGAGCGCGCCCCGCGCATCGAGACCATCCAGATCAATCCTGAAAAGATCAGCGCCATTATCGGCCCCGGCGGCAAGAACATCAAAAACATCGTTGCCACCTCCGGCGCGAAAGTCGATGTTGACGACACCGGCAAGGTGAAGGTTGCCTCACCCGACAAGGCCTCGATCGACAAGGCGATTGCGATGATCAAGGCCCTGGTCGAGGAAGCCGAAGTCGGCAAGGTGTATATCGGCAAAGTACGCCGCATTACCGATTTCGGCGCGTTCGTCGAGATCCTGCCCGGCATGGACGGCCTGGTGCATATTTCGCAGCTTGCCAATGAGCGGGTTGCCAGCGTGCGCGACGTCTTGAGCGAGGGCCAGGAGGTGCTGGTGAAAGTGCTTGAAATCGACGCCTCCGGCAAGATACGCCTGAGCCGCAAGGCCGTTCTGGACGAGGACATCGAAAAGTACAGAAAATAATAACGGGACACAGCAATAAGGATGGAAGGCCCGGCAGGCGGCCGTGTATATGTATCCGGGCCCAGTAATAGAAAATAAAAGTACGCTTCAATGATACGGAAGTCGCAACTCGACAATGGCGCCCGGATCGTTACCGAAACGATTCCGGGCGTTCATTCAATTTCAATCGGCATATGGGTCAAGGCCGGGGCCCGCGATGAGAGCGCGGCCGAGCAGGGTCTGGCGCACTTTATAGAGCACATGCTCTTTAAGGGCACCAGCCGCTATTCGGCATTCGAGATATCGCGCCGGATCGACTCGGTCGGCGGCGTGCTGAACGCCTTCACCGCCAAGGAGTACACCTGCTTCTACGTCAAGGTGCTCTCGCGGCATCTCGATCTCGCCATCGATCTTCTGGGCGATATCTTTTTCGACTCGCTCTTTGATCCCGCTGAAATCGAGAAAGAGCGCAATGTCGTGCTGCAGGAAATCAGCATGGTCAGGGACACGCCCGATGACTATGTGCAGGACCTGTTCAACCAGGCTGTTTTCGCCGACCATCCGCTGGGCTACAACATCCTGGGCGAGATCGAAACGGTGCAGCGCTTCAGCCGCGCTTCGGTCGTTTCGTTTTTCGAGCGTGAATACCTGCGCCCCCGGCAGCTGGTCATCGCGGCTGCCGGCAGTCTCGACCATGACGATTTCGCAGGCAGGATACGGCAGCGCTTCGCGGCGCTTCCGGCCCGGCCCTCAGGTGTCCGCTCGGACGTCTTTACCTGGCGCCGGAGAGTTGATTTCCACTACCGCGACCTCGAGCAGGTGCATGTGTGCCTGGGCACCCGGGGCCTGTCGCACCTGGACGGCGGGCGCTACGTGCTGCACGTGCTCAACACCATCCTGGGCGGCAGCATGAGCTCGCGCCTGTTTCAGGAAATACGCGAAAACCGCGGCCTGGCCTATACCGTTTTTTCCTTTATGACCTCGTTTCTGGACACCGGCATGTTTGGCGTGTGCATGGGGGTTGTGAAGGAAACCGTGCGGGAGGCGCTCGATATCACGCACCGCGAACTGGCGCTGCTGCGCGAGTGTCCGGTCGGCAGCGAAGAGCTTATGCACGCCAGGGAACAGCTCAAGGGCAATCTGCTGCTGGCGCTCGAGGGCACCGACAGCCGCATGAGCCGCCTTGCAAAATGCGAGCTCTACTACGACAGGTTCGTGCCGGTCGAGGAAATTTTAAACGACATCGATGCCGTTACCCCGGAGCAGGTGCAGGCCCTGGCGCAGGAGCTGTTCCGCGACGAGCTGTTCACCTATACCTTCCTGGGGCCCATCGAGCCCGATGATCTGCCGGCCGCGGAGCTCACGCTGGGAACCTGACATGCTGCCGCATGGCAATCGTGCGCATTACAGCGCACAGCAGGAGGGCCGCGTTATGGATATGACAGGCTGTGCCACCCTCAGCGGCGTGTTCGACCGCGCCTGCCGCGCGTTTTCTGAAAAAGAATTCATCGTGTTCGAGGACCGGCAGGGAGCTGTCGAGGCCTTCACGTACGCGCAGGCCTCGGTTGCAGTCGAGCAGTACGCCGCCGTGTTCGCCCGGCGCGGCATCACCAGGGGCGATCGCGTGCTGGTGCACATGCACAACCGTCCGGCCTACCTGTTTACATGGTTTGCCTGCGCCAGGATCGGGGCGATCATGGTGCCGCTCAACGTGCAGGCCGGCGATTACGAGCTTGACTATTGCATCGAGCATTGCGGGGCAGGGACGGTTGTGACCGAGCCGGAATCGTTTGAGCGCTTTTGGGGCCTGCAAAAAAAACACCCCGTCCTGCAAACGATTTTCCTGTGCGCTGCGCCTCCCGGGAATGAATATCCGGGCGCGGTGCTGATCGATGAGGAGCGCGACTGCTGCCTGCATGTTTTGCACACAGCCGTGCGTGATGACGACGATCTCATGTGGCTTTTCACCTCCGGCACCACGTCGCGGCCCAAGGCCGTGCAGCTCACGCACGCCAACGCGGTGTTCGCCGGCCGCTTCGGCGCCGAGTGGTGGAAGGTAACACCTGATGACCGCCACATGCTGGTTTTGCCCCTGTTCCACGTCAACGCCCAGTTCATGTCCGTGATGCCGGTCCTTACTGCCGGCGCGACCCTGATCATGACGGAGCGCTTCAGCGCCTCGCATTACATGGGGCAGGTGCGCCGCCACCGCGCCACGACCGCGAGCCTGGTTGCAACCACGCTCACCATGATTTTGAACCAGCCCGCAGGCGAGCTTGATGCGAAGAACGACCTGCGGCTTATCATCTACGCCATCGGCCTGCCGAAAGAGAAGCTGCTGACCTTTCAGGAGCGCTTTAACGCGCCCCTGTGCGAACTGTGGGGCATGAGCGAAACGCTCGGCGCGACCACCATCAACCCGCTTGACGGCGATATGCGGCTCAACTGCATCGGCATCGCGCGCACGGGAAACCGGGTGAAAATCGTTGATGACGAGGGCAGAGACGTGCCGCCCGGAACCGTGGGCGAACTGGTCGTGCAGGGCGTTCCGGGTCGAACGCTCATGAAGGGCTACTACAATGACCCGGCGGCAACGGCTGCGGCCATCCGCGACGGCTGGCTCTACACGGGCGACAATGCCTGGATGGACGAACAGGGCTATTTTTATTTTGTCGACCGCAAGAAGGACATGATCAAGCGCGCCGGGGAAAACGTGGCGGCCTGCGAGGTCGAGTACGTCATCAGCCTGCACCCGGCCGTTGAAGAGGCCGCGGTGGTGGGCGTGCCCGATGCGGTGCGCGAGGAGGCCGTTTTGGCCTTCGTGATCCTGCGTCCCGGAGAGCGCTGCAGTGAGCGGGACATCATCGAGTGGTGCGCCGATAAGCTTGCCGATTTCAAGGTGCCGGGATCGGTGCGCTTTGTCACTGATTTTCCGCGTACGTCGTTGGGCAAGGTGCAGAAAAATATTTTAAAGCAGCAGGCGCTGAGCGATCCCCCCGCAGGCGCGTAGCGGCCTGCCTGCCAATGCCAGCGCCCCGTATGTTATGGACCTCCCCTGGTCGTTCCCTCCCTGTTACTGTACTGCTTTACCAGCACGGCCGAGCCCCAGAGGCATGCCGTGAGCATGACGGCGCAGCCGAGCCCGTGCGACAGGCCGGCCAGCGTGTGGTCATATTTCAGCAGATGCAGCTCGGTGAGTATAAACTGCCAGTCATGGAATCCGTACGGCGAGCTGCCGCCCGTGTTGCCGCCCAGAAGGGGCAGCGTCAGCGAGCGCGCGTCATTGATGTAGGGCGCAAGATCGATAAAATTCTGCCCGAGCCACCACAGGGCAACGGATGCCCCGAAGGGATCGCGCGTTTTCAATAGCAGCACCAGCAGGCACACGCAGGGAATGATGAGCTGCCCGAGCGATCCGCCCAGCGCACCGATAAACTGGCCGAAAATCCCGAAAAAAATGTGGCCGGCCTCGTGAAAGGGGAGGTTTACGAGGTGCATGAATGAGTTGCCGGCCGCATTGCCGGCCGGCGACGCCAGGATGAACGTCCAGCCCCACAGGAAAACAGCCAGCAGCACGAGGGCCCGTCCGCACACGTACACGATGTTCGTTGTATCCGGCACATGCATGATCACGCCTGCAAAAATGCCGTTTGCGTCTTCAGCGCCGTCCGCTTCCGCCCCGGCTGTATTGTTCCGGGCCTCCCGGAGCCGGTAATATTTCTCGAACACAATACCGCATTTGGCGCATTCCGTGTTCGCAGGGTTTTGCGCATGAGCGCATTTCGGGCACGTCATCATGAGCATCAGGCCGTTAAAGAGGCAACGTTCGATCCGTTCACGGGCGGTATGTCCTCTCGCGCAGTTTTAAAAGCCGGCGGCCGGCCTCGGCAAGGGTGTCCTCACGTTTAGCGAAATGGAAGCGGATGTAGCGGTTGACCGGGTCCCTGAAAAAGCTCGATCCCGGCACGGCCGCAACGCCGATCCCGGCGGCTAGCCACTCGCAGAATGCCGTATCGTTTGTAACGCCGAATTCGGAGACGTCGACCATGACGTAATAGGCTCCCTGCGGCACGATGCAGGCAAGACCGGCCCGTTCCAGGGCCGCGAGAAACAGCTCCCGCTTGGCCGCATAGGCCTCCGCCAGGCCGCGGTAATATGAGTCGGGGAAGTTGAGCGCGGTGATGGCGGCCTCCTGCAGCGGCGCGGGCGCGCCCACGGTCAGGAAATCGTGCACCTTGCGCGCCGCGTCGATCACCTTCGCAGGAGCGATGATGTAGCCCAGACGCCAGCCCGTGATGGAATAGGTCTTGGAAAGCGAGCTGCATGAAATCGTGCGCTCGAACATGCCGGGCAGCGCGGCGAAATAGGTGTGCGCGTGGGGTGCGTACACGATGTGCTCGTAGACTTCGTCGGTGATGACGAAGGCGTCGAACTCATCGGCCAGGGCCGCGATGCACAGCAGCTCCTCACGGGTGAACACCCGGCCGGTGGGGTTTCCCGGGTTGCACAGGATCAGCGCCTTGGGCCGCTGCTCAAAGGCCCGGCGCAGCTCCTGCGGGTCGAAGGTGAAGTCCGGCTCGCGCAGCGGCACATGCAGCGGATGGGCGCCGCTCAGGATCGCATCGGCCGCGTAGTTTTCGTAAAACGGCGAGAACACGATGACCCTGTCGCCCGGGTTGACCACCGCCATCATGGCGGCCATCATCGCCTCGGTGCTGCCGCAGGTCACGGTTATGTTCGTTTCGGGGTCGACGGGTATTCCCATGAAGCGCTGCTGCTTGCGTGCCAGGGCCTCACGGAATCCGGGCGCGCCCCAGGTCACGGCGTACTGGTGCGGGCCCGCAGTCGCGACGCGCGCCAGGGCCTCTTTGAGCTCCTCCGGCGGATCGAAATCGGGGAATCCCTGCGAAAGGTTGACTGCGCCGGTGCGGTTGGCGACCCGGGTCATGTGCCGGATGACCGATTCGGTGAACGAGGCTGTGCGGGTGCTGATTGCGGGCATGGGGGAAGCGCTCCGGGGAAATAAGGGTTTCAACAGTTCATGGTTCGGCAAGGCAGGATATAGAATGGGGCAGGGGGTGTCAAGGCAATTGTGTCGGGAGCATGAGCGCGCGCATCCGGGTGCTCAGACAGCGTGGCGCCGGCATCCGTGGCCATGCCTTTTATTCGTCACCGCTGCAAACGGTTTTTTAAAACATAGAACCTTAAAAACCGCAGCCGGATGACAATCCGGCATGGTGTTTAATGTTGAACTTTTGATTTTCAATCCCCATCGGGGCTCGGGGATCCGCCGCAGGCGGATGCGAAACGCCAGGGTGCCTTTTTTTGGGGGGGGGGTACCACTTTTTTGGGCATGTAAAAAATGGCTACGAGTAAAAATTTTTTGATTTATGGATGCCGTATCGGAGTGCGGCATGGCAGGACATGCACTTCAGATCTTCCTGCCGAAATCAAACGCGCTGCGCTCCATGCTGAAGCCGAAATGGCTTTGCACGAGATCCTGACCGCTGGTGCTAAAGGGCAGGTACACGAGGCGGCTGTCCGTAACGTTGACGGTGATGCCCTCCAGCAGCGGGAAAAATTCGTTCTTCCGTGTGGCAAGGCCTGCAAGGGCGATTTTTATGCTTTCAGCGGCTTCGCTTTTCGGCAGGTTCGCCGCAGAGAGGTTGAGATTTTTCAGCCGGGTATTTTCGGCCAGGTCGGGCTGCAGGACGATGAGCTGCTGCAGAAGGCGAAGGAACACATTGGGCTTTATTTTAAAGGCCGGCGCCCAGAAGCTTAAACGCTGCTGTTCGAACCCGGGCCTGACGGCCCTGGGAAGATTGGCGAACCTGACAAGGTCGGCGAAGCTCTCGAGGCTGACGCCGTCTATGCGCGCCTGCATGCGCCAGAAGGGCACATGCAGCACACCGCTTTCGCCGGTTTCGGCAATCCCGAAGGATACGGCTTTCAGCGATCCCGCAACTGATTCCCAGGCGCTTTCGCAGTTGCGGCATATGAAAACGCAGCTTTCTTTCTCGCCTTCGAGATCCCAGCCGCATTGCGGGCACATGGCGGGAACAACGGTGATCGAGGGGCCGGGGCTGCGGCTGCCTTTTAAATCGTCTGCGCGTTCATCGGCCGGAATGCGGTGCACAGGCCGGTCAAGCACGGCATCGTAGAAGGTCTTGTTTTTATAGTAGAACGGGGCGTAGATCGCGCTGCAGTTCTCGCCGATGAGCTCGCGCAGCCACACGTGCTCACGCCTGCTCAGCGAATCGACCGCCTGCCAGGCATCGGCGTTCAAGAGCAAATCGCGCGCCTCCATGCGGCGCGAGGCGAAAAATGCCTTCTGGTCTGATGCGGCAAAGCGCAGCTTCATGGCCTGCGGCCGCAGGCCCAGCGTCGGGGGGGCAAAGGCCAGGTCGGATGCGCAGCGGCTGGTGTCGATCACGCGAAAGCGCACGGCGGTGCCGGCGCAGGTGAAGGCCATGCCGCGCACGTGCCAGTAGGGAACAAAGAAAATATCATCGCGCGGGATGCGCGGAGGCAGGCAGAACTGGAAAAAGCCGGGCGCCATGAGCAGGTGCCGCACCCGGCAGAACCCGCAGGACAGCACCCGGTCGGCCTCTGAGAGCTGCACCGGGGCGCCGCACTGCGGGCAGGGGTGCTCAACGACCCAGCCGCTATTCAATCTTTTCTCCGCAGCGGTTGCAGAACACGGAGTCGGCCAGGTTCTCGGCGCCGCATTGCGGGCAGCGGCGCGCCTGCGGCTTCTTGTTCTGCTCCAGGCCGCAGCTTGAGCAGAACCGGGCCGAGGGCGGCAGGTTTTTGCCGCAGCTCGGGCACTGGGAGAACACCAGCAGCTGATGGCCGCAGGCCGGGCAGAAGCGCGCCTCCCGGCTGACCGGGTTTTTACAGTCCGGGCATACGGGCTCCTGAGACGGGCCCTGGGCCGCGGCCTGAAACATGGGCGAGCCCATCATGGCCGGCAGCATGAAGCCGGCCCCCATGCCCATGCCGGCGCCGGCCGCGCCCTCGTTGCCGGCGGCTTTCTCGAAGGCCATGGCGGCCTTCATCTTCATCAGTTTGTTCAAATCGTCGAATACGCCCAGCTTGCTCTTGTCGTCGATGGCCTGCTGCACTTCGGGCGGCGGCGTGATGGCGTTGATGTAGAGCGCCTGCAGGCCCAGGCCGAAGCGGCTGAAATCGCGCTCGAGGCGCTTTTGCAGGCCGGCTGCCACGGCATCGTATTTGCCGGGCAGGTTGATGAAGGAGTCGAGCTCCTCGCCGATGTAGTCATTGAAGCGTGACACGATCACGCGGCTCAGGTATTCTTCGATTTCTTCGGTGGTGTAGACGCCCTGGGTGCCGACAAGGGAGTTGATGAACAGCACGGGCTGGATGACCTGGATGTTGAACAGGCCGAAAGCCCGCAGCCGGATCAGGCCCAGTTCGCTGTCCTTGAACGCGACCGGGTCGCGCGTGCCCCATTTCAAATTGGCAAACACCTTCATGTTGGCGAAATAGACCTCGGCCCGCAGCGGGCTGGTCAAACCCCAGGGCAGGCTGAGCGCCTTGGTCAGGACGGGGATATTGGCGGTTTTGAGCGTGTGGCGTCCGGCAGGAAAAGCGTCGTAGGCCTTGCCGTTGTAGAAGAACACGGCGGCCTGGCTTTCGCGCACGATCAGCTGCGCGCCGAATTTGATTTCACCCGAGCCCTCCTCGGGTATGCGGTGCACGAGTTCCCGGCCGCTGTCGTCAAACCACTCTATGACCTCGAGAAAAACAAGATTATTGGTTCCCATGGCGCGCCTCTCAATAAGGTAAACTGTATGTGGTTTGTATTATCATACAAGCGGTGGTGACAAAAGCGGTTTTTTAGCTGTTATAAGGGCAGGGCGGGCCGCCGCCGGCAGTGGGCATCAGCGCCTGCGCGCCGCGTGGACCATCTGGTCGAGCTGCTGTAAAAACAGGGAGCGGTCGCGCCGGCTGAACGGCGGCGGCCCGGGGCCGACTTCGCCCATGTCGCGCAGCCCGGAGAGCAGCTCCCGTGTTGCCAGCGCATCTCCGATGTTGTCTTCCGTGAACGGCTTTCCGGACGGGCCGAGAACGCGCGCTCCCTGTGCAAGGCATCGGCCCGCAAGGGGAATGTCGGCGGTAATGACGATATCCCCCCTGCCGGCCCGCTCTGCGATCCAGTCATCGGCAGCATCGAACCCGCCCGGCAGGACCTCAAGATGGATGAGCGTATGTTGAGGTATGCGCATCCAGGCGTTCGCAACCAGCACAACCGCAATGCCGTAGCGCTGCGCCACGCGGTATATTTCATTTTTTACCGGACAGGCATCGGCGTCGACGAAGATATGCATCACGGAATCTTTATTTTCAGATTATACGGCCCAGGCAGGCGCGCAGGCTGCATTGCAGGGCTATTTCATTCTCGCTCAGGATATATAACAATTTGATTTGACACGCAACGGCGTTGTGTTATCAATCAAAAAGATGACAATTTTTGTACAGGAGAACCATCCGTGCACACGATGCTTTCTACAATCGGCCTGTTGATCTGCAGCAATGTCTTTATGACGTTTGCGTGGTACGCGCATCTCAAGGAACTCAACAACAAGCCCTGGCTGATTGCCGCCATGGTGAGCTGGGGAATAGCCCTGTTTGAATACATGCTGCAGGTGCCCGCCAACCGGATAGGCTACACCGTCGTGTCGGTCGGGCAGCTGAAGATCCTGCAGGAGGTCATCACGCTGAGCGTGTTTGTGCCCTTTGCCGTGTTTTATCTGAAGGAGCCCCTGAAGCTTGACTACCTGTGGGCAGGGCTGTGCCTGGTGGGGGCGGTATATTTCATGTTTCGCGGCAGGTTCGCATAGAGAGCTGTTCAATAAGGACCGTCCGCTGCGCTGCGGCGCATGGAGGGGCAAAAAAGTTTCACCCCTGGCCGGGCAGGCACGGGGGCCTGCCCCTACAAAGCATATGCCTGCTCTGGCCACGTCTGCAGTGCCTTGCATCCGGGCGTTTTTGAACAGGCCCGGTTCCAGAGCGGGGCGCGCGCCTTTTTTTGGCCGTTGCCGGTGACTGGTGTGGATGCTATAGAATAAAGCGGACATATTTAAAAAAAACCGGCATATAGGTACAATAAACTTACATGTATTGTTTTTTTGACGTTTTTGTCGTTTGCTTGACAGCACGAGGGCAGTCCCATGGCTGCAAAAGGTGTTTTCTGTCTTGAAGGCCTCTGGCAGCCTGATCTCAGGAAGGGCTCCACGGTCCAGCCGATTTTAGGCTTTCTCAAGCAGAACGCGGGCATTCCCTATATATACCGCGACTGCGCCACGCAGGAGGAGTTCAAGTTCTATCTGTCGAAATTTCCGCAGGTGCAGTACCGTGACTATCCGATCCTGTACCTGGCATTCCATGGCGTGCCCGGCAGGATCCTGATTTCGGGGAAAACCTCGCTTTCCATTGAAGACATCGGCTCGCTGCTGGGCAACCAGTGCAAGGGGCGGGTCGTGATTATCGGCTCGTGCAGCGTCCTTGATATCAACAAGCGCCTCCTGAAGGCGTTCCTTGATTCCACCGGGGCGTTTGCGGTCTGCGGCTATCGCAACGATGTCGACTGGATGCGCTCAACCGCCTTCGAGCTGCTGCTGCTTACAGAACTGCAGGAAAACGTGTTTGACGGGCGGGGCGTGCGGTCGATCGTGGCCAAGTGCGATGCGCTCAGGCGCAGGTTCGCCGATTCCGACAGGAACAAGGACATCAGCTTCCGGATCGTTCCCTGTGCTGATTGAGCTCGGCTGCCCGGCTCGTATGCTTTACGGGGCGCAGGCCTCCATGACATCGGCCCCCAGGCAGACCTCCCGGTAGATCGCAAGCATTTTTTCTTCCGTCATCCGTTCAAAATCCTCCTGCCGGGGCAGGATCGCCAGGCCGGCCACGTCGACCGCGCCCGGGCTGATCACGCACTGCCCGTCACCGGAGGCAAAGAAGCAGGCGGGCCGGTGGGCCCTGCGCGGCAGCACTACCCCCGCAAGATGTCCGGGGCGGCCGAAGATAATCAGGTTGAGGTCGGCTTCGCCGCCGGGAGCTGCCGTGCGGCTGAGGCGCGCGCACATGTCCCCCAGCTGCTCAAGAAGCGCCTCACGAGACTGCGCGCGGCACAGGCCGATGCCGCGGTTGTCGCGCGTGCAGAACAGCCAGGTCGTTTTGCCGTGCGGCGGCTCATCAAGCAGCGGCCGCAGCTGGCGCTCAAGCGGCAGCATGCCTGCCGGGCAGGCCTGAAAATGCAGATGATCCGGGGCCGAGGCGCCGCAGCGCGCGCCGTTGTAAAAGGCGCTGAAGCCGCCTTCAAGCCCGGCGACGAAGCCGGCCATAGCCGGCAGGGCGCTTGCAAGCAGCTGGTCGGTATGGCGCATGCTGCTGATGACCAGGTGATCGGTAAAAATCGGGAACGGGTTGTTCAGGATAAGCCAGTCCTGGGCAAAGGGCAGGCCGAGCTGCCCGGGATAGAGATTGCCCGGGCATAAAAAGCAGGGCCGCTGCGCGACATCATCGGCTGCCACCTTCGCCGTGGTGCTGCGCGCGCGGCCGGGGTTGCACTGCAGCTCGACGGTGCTGTCCGGCAGGCGCAGGGTGCGCCTCAAACGCTCACCGAGCCGGCAATGGGCTTGCTCCAGGGCCGGCCAGGTCGCACGCTGCTGCCGGATAAAGGCTCTCAGCCGGGCGCGTGCGTCTTCGCCGCCGGCATCAAGGTACGGCAGCAGCTGCTCAGGGGATATTTCAGTATACGTGTTCAAGATTCCCACAATGTGCACCCGAACCGCTCCCGCGTGCGCTTGCGTACGGCTTCGGGATCGTAGCTGGCTGTCCCAAGCCATACCTGGTGGCCCGCATGGCCCTGCCAGCAGTGCCGGTACCAGGCATTGCGAAGCTGCATGTCCGGCAGCGGGTCGCAGAAGCGGTATCCGTATCCGACGGCCTGCGCGAACCAGTACGCGCCCACATCACCGCCGTTGTCGTAATTGCCGAAAAAACAGCGTGCTCTGCGCGCCATGTCACGCGCGGCCGATGTCCTGATCAGGCAGCACCACTCATTGATCCGGCAGTCGTACATGTGCGGTCCGGGTGCGCTGTCCGTGAGCGGCCAGCGCTGCCAGGGACGCTCGCCGCGCATGATCCGTGCGGGCGAGCACGCGTTGGAACCGGCGCCGAAACGGCAGCGCCAGCACTGGCCCAGGTCGCCGGCAATCGCGGTTTCAGGGGTCATGCAGCCGAGATACACCCCGATGATGTCGCCCGAAAAATCAACATCATCATGCGTCAAAAATACAAACTCCTTGTCGGTTGAGTTCAGGGCCCACTGGAACCGGATATCATCCTGCGGAGGAAAATAGCGCCGTTGGCGCGCCAGGCACGAACCTATCGTCAGCACATAATACCAGCGGGGCATGTATGCGGGCCGGTAGCCGTGCACGATGAGCCGCTTTGTGCGAGCCGGGCGCGTGTTGCGCCGGAAACGTATGGTCCAGTCAGGAAAATAGGCCTGCACCTTTGCGCCGGTAAAAACAGGCGCGGCATCAGGCGAGCTGCAGTCGTCGTTGATGTAGACCGTGTGGATTCTGTCCCCGCAGCACTGCTTCAGGCACATGAGCGTGTAGAGCAGCGATTCGGGCTTGTTATAGGATTGAATGGCGACATCAACCGCGCGCATGGCGCTCCAGCTCCCGAAAACACGGCCGCCGGCGCGCACAACAGCGGCCGCGCGGCCGGCCGCCACTATACCATGGATACGGAACGGGGCGCAAAAAAAGAAACGGATCGAAGGCAGCCTGGTGGGGCGCTGCTGTCCTCTTTACTGCCCGCGCGTTCGGCGGTTACATGCAGCGCGAAGAAGCCGTCCGGATGAGGCGGCCGATCCGGGCGTTCCCGGCGACGGCATGCCCGCCGGCTAGGCTGCCCGCGTAAACGCAGCCGGGTTGTCGAGCTTTCTGTCTGCGGCCGCGGCAAAACAGGCAAGCTTTTTCATCATGGCGGCGAACTTCTCCGGGGTAAGCGATTGAACGCCGTCACAGACTGCCTGCTCCGGATTGGGGTGCACTTCCACCATAAGGCCGTCGGCCCCTGCCGCCACAGCGGCGTAGCACATGGGCGCCACGAGTTTCCAGTGCCCCGTTCCGTGACTGGGGTCCACCACGACGGGCAGATGCGTGCGCTGCCGGAGCAGGGGAACACTGCTCAGGTCGAGTGTGTTGCGCGTCGCGGTTTCGAAGGTGCGGATACCCCGTTCGCACAATATAACCTTGCTGTTGCCGCCCGCAAGGATATACTCGGCGCTCATAAGGAATTCCTCGATCGTGGTCATCATGCCGCGCTTGAGTATCACGGGAGTATTTATTTTGCCGAGCTCTTTCAACAAGGCAAAGTTCTGCACGTTGCGTGCTCCCACCTGCAGTATATCGGCATACGCGCAGATACGTTCGATATCGGAGGGGTTCATCACCTCGGTCACGATGGGCAGGCCGGTTTCGTCCCGCGCGCTGCTCAGCAGGACGAGGCCTTCCTCCTCCATGCCCTGGAAGCTGTAGGGCGATGTCCGGGGTTTGAACGCGCCCCCCCGCAGCATGGTAGCGCCGGCAGCCTTTACGGCCCGGGCAGTTTCGATGACCTGCTCCCTGCTCTCGACCGCACAGGGCCCGGCAATCACCGCCAGGCTGTCACCGCCCACGGTTGCGCCATTGCGCAGGGTAATGACGGTTTTTTCCTGCTTCACCTCAAGGCTGGCGAGCTTGAACGGCTGCAAAATGGGCATCACGTTTTCCACGCCCGGCATGTTCTCCATGGCCTGCAGCTTTTCCTTGCCGCGTCCGCTGCCGACAGCGCCGATGACCGTGCGCTCCGAGCCCTTTATAATATGGGCCTGAAAGCCGAATTCCTGCACCATGGCAAGTACTTTCTGCAACTGCTGTTGTGTAATGTCTTTTTTTAAAACGATAATCATGCTGCTGCCTCCTGTTCAATCGCACGGATAAAAAAAGAGCCATGGACTGTGCTGTCCATGGCTCTTTGCCGTGCGCTTCTCGCGGCCATGGACCCTTTGCTCTGCCCATGACCTGATAATAAACTAGCTATCAGACGCCACTGGCAGGGCTCCTAAAAAAATAAAACCAGAAAAAGCGGCTGATAGAAGTTTGTTTCATGTTGTGTGTAAGTCCTTATCGCGTTTCAGTTGGATAAAGTATATCAAAGCCTGCGCGGATGTCAAGCACTTTAGCCGCACAGGCTTTCCGGACGAATTGTTGCGGGCGAAGGCACATGTATTGCCCCGGCGCCGATGTTCAGTAGCGTTTCGCGCCCCGGTTGTAATAATCAAAGCTGTCGGCATTCAACAGACGCTGGATGGATTCCCCTGTGCGGATGTGCGGGCAGCGCTCAAGGGCTTCGCGCTTGCCCGGCGTATCCGGGTGAATATATTCAATCAGTCTGGCATCGCCCGGGTCCCTGGAGGTTCCTGCCGCCGGCCAATGCTCGCCATGCAGGCCGAGCTGTTCGCACGCAAAACGCTGATGCGGATGCACCGGTTCGCGCTCGCGCATGCGCACCACCCGTTCAAAGCCGTAATAGGCCGTGAAGCGGTCGAACCACAGGCGCTCGACCAGCCGGCGGCCATCAGGGCGCATTCCGCAAAAAAGTTCCAGCAGGGACCGGTCATTGCGCAAAATGATGCACTGGGTGCAGAAATCAACGGCGTCATAGCGCATGCGCCGGGGAATTGATGCCAGCCGGCGGAGGCGGTCCTCCGGTGAGAGCACGATGCCTTTAACCTCCCGCGCAAGCCGCTGCAAACGGCTGCGCGGCGGCGTCGACCATGCGCAGGTGGCAATCAGGCTGCGGGGGTCCTCCTGCAGGCGGCGAATGTAGGCAAGCAGCATATCTTCTTTGAGCAGCCATACATCGCCGTCCAGCACTACGAGAAGGTCCGGCGCAAACGCCGCGGCCGCGCCGATCGCATTGCGCATGAGCGAAAGGGCCCCGGCAAAATGCGGCAGCGGAGGGCAGGGCACAAAAGCGTCCTCAAGATACGCCTGTGCACCGGCGCCTGAGGATGCGTGGACGACCACATAGGGGTTTTTGAAATTGAGCTTGAAAATTTCCTGATTGATGCGGGCGCAGTCCAGGCGGTCGTGGCTGGTCAGGCAGACGGCTATGCGGGGCGGCACGTGCATACTCCATCGGAAAGGGTTGCCGGTTCTACCGCACGCCACGCCTTCAGGGCAGCGGAATCCGGGATCTCAACATCATCGAGCATGATCATGCCGCCGGCGTCAATATCGCGGGTCAGTACAGCGCTTTGCAGAAGCGCGATGGGAAGATGGCCCGGATGTTCGCGCATGCGCACGCACTCCCCCCGCACGCAAAAGCTGCCGATGCCCTGCTCGATCCGCTCGCCCGCACGGATGGTGTGCTTTGCTACCGCTGCCACGCTGATTGTCGGCCGGGCACCGTTGTCAAGCAGAACAGGGCCTCCCGCGGCCGCACGGCGCAGGGTCTTCAGGATTTCGAGATGGCAGAGATGATACGGCCTCACCATCCGGTACAGCGGGCCGTCGCCCATCTTAAACCATTGCAGCGCAGCGGCCTCCTGCGCATCATGGCGTGCCAGGATCATCACCGCCCCGGATGCCTCTCCGGTCAGGACATAGTCGACGATCGGGCTGCCGTGTTCGTGCGCAGCCCGTGCCAGCACCTCAAGGCCGTCTTCGATACGGGGGGGTGCCGGGCCGATCATCCCCTGCCTGAGGATATCCGCACCGAAACCATTGGCCACAAGGGCCTGCTCAAGCTGCAGCTTCGTGCCGTCGGTGAATGACACCACCTGCGGGAGCGAAATTCCGTACAGCTTTGAAAAATGGCTCATCTCGTCAAAGGTCGGGGTGTGGTTCAGAAACCTTTTCACATTTACATACACCAGGGGCTCGAAGCCCATCGCGCGGCTGTCCTCGGCGAGGGCCGCAAGCGATCCGGGCTGATCGCCTTCGGCTTCCGTGATGTAGCCCCGGCCATGGTAATGGCTGCCTGCTGTAACATGCCAGGCCGCGCTCATGGTCACCACCCTGCGCCCGGCCGCAACCGCGCGTTCAATAACGTCAGTGGCATAGAGGGGATCGCCCGAGCATTCGACGATAATGCCGGAGCGCTCGATCAGGTCATCGGGAGATACAGTGATCTCGCCGTCGTCAAAGCCGGGTATGTGTGCTTCCCGGCGCCTGGTCAATACCGGACCGGGCGTGAATTCGTCCGAACGCCTGAGTGCCCTGGCAAGACCCCGGGCGGTGAAACCCGTGCCGACAATACCGACAACACTCTTATCTGCACTCAAAGAAGCAGCCTCCCGCTGCACAGACAATTGCAGAAAATGGAGAAAATCGGGGTTAAACCGCACCCTGTTTTTTTTAAGTTCAAAGCCCCCTTCTGATCAGGTCTCGCGGTTGACCAGGCTGGCGAAATAGCCCGCGCCGAAGCCGTTGTCGATGTTGACCACGGTCACGCCCGCGGCGCAGGTGTTGAGCATGCCGAGCAGTGCCGCGATGCCGCCGAAGCTGGCCCCGTAGCCCGTGCTGGTGGGCACGGCGATGACGGGGCGCGACACGAGCCCGCCGACCACGCTCGGCAGCGCGCCTTCCATGCCCGCCACCACGATGATCACGTTGGCCTCGCGTATCTTGTCGGTGCGGCTCATGAGACGGTGAATGCCGGCCACGCCCACGTCGTAGAGATACTCGACCCGGTTGCCCATGATCTGCGCGGTCAGAAAGGCCTCTTCCGCTACCGGGATGTCGGAGGTTCCCGCTGACACAACCAGTATCAGGCCTTTGCCCTGCAGGGTGATTTTGCCGAAGGTAAGCGTGAGCACGCGCGAGCCGGGATAGTATTTCGCCTTTGGAAAGCGCTTCCTGATCTGTTTGGCCTTGTCTGCATCGATGCGCGTTGCAAGGATGGGGTGCTTGCGCGGCGCCATTTTTTCCATGATGCCGATGATCTGTGCGGCGGTTTTGCCCTCGCCGTAGATGACCTCGGGAAAGCCCTGGCGGATGGTGCGGTGATGGTCGACCGCGGCATAGCCCAGATCCTCGAACGGCAAAGTTTTCAGGCGCTCAAGCGCTGCGGCGGCTGTCATCGCGCCCGCGGCGACCGATTGCAGAATGTTTGCGATGTCCTGCTCTTTCATGGCGATTCCCCGTGTGTGCAGGCATATGCCTGCAATAACCATATCATAGTGATACTGTTATTTCGAAGCGGCGTATCATGTAACATTTCCACCGGGCCTGCCGTTAATGTACCGTAGGGGCACGGCATGCCGTGCCCCTGCAAGGGTAACATCGGTTCAGACGCAGTGCTATGCGCACACCCGGCCGACAAGGTCATAGGTCAGGCTGCGCGTGACGGTTACCGTGGCGAACTCGCCGATCGGGATGTCGTCATTGAGAAATACAACGCCGTCAACCTCCGGGGCCTGGAATTCCGTGCGCGCCTGCAGCGCGTAAGCCTTGCGGGGCGATATGCCGTCGACAAGCACCCGCAGCCTGCAGCCTTTCATGGCGGCGTTTTTCTCCCGGGCAATTTGTTTCTGCAGGCCCATGAGCGCGGCGTAGCGCTCGCGCTTCACGTCCTCGGGCACTGCGTCGGGCATGCGTGCCGCAGGCGTGCCTTCTTCAGCCCTGTAGCAGAAAGCCCCCAGGTTGTCAAAGCGCGCGCTGCGCACGAAGCCCAGAAGGTCCTGAAAATCGCGGTCTGTTTCGCCGGGGAACCCGACGATGAAGGTGGTGCGCAGGGCAATCTCGGGGCAGACCGAACGCGCCTTGTCGATCAGGGCTTCGATCCGGCCGCGGCTTTCGCGGCGGCCCATGCGCTTCAGCACCGGATCAGCGATATGCTGCAGCGGTATGTCGATGTAGCGGCACAGTTTCGGTTCCGATGCCATCATTGTGATGATGTCCGTGTGCAGATGCGCGGGATGGCAGTACAAAAGGCGCAGCCACTCAAGGCCGCGCACGCGGCACAGGCCGCTCAGCAGCGCTGCAAGGCCGCTGTAGCGGGTCGTATCCTGCGCGACAAGGTTGATTTCCTGAATGCCGGCACGGGCCAGCGTGCGGGCTTCATGCAGTATTGAACTGCGTGATCTCTGGCGGAACGGTCCTTTTATGGCTGGAATCGCGCAGTAGGTGCAGCCGTGTGAGCAGCCCTCGGCGATTTTCAGGTATGCCGATGAACCGGGAGCGGAGATCACGCGGGGTGTGCCGGCCGTTTGCAGGAATGCCTGCCGGCCGATAATCAGCCGTTCCGCGGACGGGCCCTTTGCAAGCGACGTGATGTGTTCGGCAATATGGCCGTATTCGCTGCTGCCCAGAAACAGGTCAACCTCGGGCAGTTCGCGCGCAATCTCCTGCCTGTAGCGCTGCGGCAGGCAGCCGCATACAATCAGAGCGCGGCAGGAACCCGTACGTTTCAGGGCCGTGTATTCAAGGATGGTATCAATCGACTCGCGGGTCGCTTCTTCAATAAAGGCGCAGGTGTTGATGATGATGATCTCGGCCGAGCCGATGTCGTCATGCAGCGTGAAGCCTTCCTTTTGAAGGCAGCCGAGCATGATTTCGCTGTCGACCTGATTCTTGGCGCAGCCGAGGCTTTCGATGTAGACGGTGAGGGCCATAGTGGAATGTTCAAAGTTCAAGCGTTCAGGGTTCAGGAAATCGGGATCGCTGTCGGTATCGAATACGTTCAGAACATCAGCCCAGCACGGTTAAATCCTTCTTCGTACAGGTAATGTATTCACAGCCGTCCTTGCCTACCGCGACCGTGTCCTCGATGCGTATGCCGCCCCAGCCGGGTATGTAGAGGCCGGGCTCGACCGTGACCACCATGGAGCGCTCAAGCACCGTGTCGGATGCGGAGGAGATAGATGGGAATTCATGCACGGCCATGCCGACGCCGTGGCCGGTGCCGTGGGTAAAGTACTTCCCGCAGCCCGCTGTTTTTAAATAATCGCGGGCGACAGCGTCAATGTCACGTCCCGTGCGGCCGGCGGCCAGCGCATCGATTGCCCGGTCGTGGGCCTGATGCACGAGCCGGTAGAGTTTTTTCTGCCGGGCACCGGCTTTCCCGACGACAAACGTGCAGGTTTCATCCGAGCAGTAGCCCTCATACAGCGTGCCGTAGTCGATGGTCAGAAGATCCCCCGCCCTGATTTTTTTATCGCTTGGCGCGGCATGGGGCAAGGCGCTGCGCTCGCCGGACGCCACGATGGTCGGAAAGGCGCTGCCCCGGCCGCCGTTGCAGCGCATGCGGTAGTCCAGCTCGGCGGCAAGCTCTACCTCGCGTACGCCCGGCTTTATCAGCGGCAGAATCTGCGCGAGGCTGTCGGCCGCCAGGCGGGCCGCTTTTTTTAGCAGGCGGATTTCGCCCGCGTCCTTGCAGGCGCGCAGGCTGTCAATAGATGCGGACACGGGGGCGGTCTCACATGCGCCGACATATTTTTCAAGCTCCTGCAGCATGGCAACGCTTATGTGGCGCGACTCGTATCCCAGCCGTTTAATGCGCATCCGGGCCGCAAGGCTTCCGATGTGCCCCCATTTTTTTTTGAAGGTCACAATGGGAAACCCGGAAACCTCCCTGCGCGCCTGGGTGGTATAGCGGCCGTCGGTCAGGAAAAATCCGCTGCCGCGCGTCAGCAGCAGCGTGCCCTCCGTGCCGCTGAACCCGCACAGGTAGCGCACGTTCTCGGGGCTGGTGACGAGCATGGCGTCGGCGTTATCCCCGATCAGCCTCCAGAATTTTGCCAGGCGTTTTGGAAAAGCCATACGTTTCAGCGCAGCAGTGTGAGGTTTATATGCGGCAGCATTGAGGTTTCACCACAGCCGGCATCGTTTGTCAATTGAAAAAAGGTTCAGGGAGTGCGGTCATCGGCACGGGCGCACGGAGCCGCTTTCCCCGATTTTTTTATTGACAAAAAAGCACCCGGCAAGTACCTTGATAAATCCGTATACGCGTTACTGAACGGCCGTCCCGTCAGGCGCGGCCGCAATGGTACACAAACATTTCATATGCTGAAGGAGATCGAACATGGACATGAACGAACTTGTCAAAAAGGTACAGCGGCTTGAAGCCATTGAAGCCATCAAACAACTCAAGGCCGAATACGCGGACGCCTGTGACGATATGTACAATCCGGCCCGCATGCCGGGGCTTTTTACCAGGGATGCGGTCTGGGACGGCGAGAAGGAAGGCTTCGGCAAGCATGTCGGCATCGACGCCGTCTGCAAGTTCATGGGCGAGGTCAAAAACGGCCTGAAATTCGGCGTGCACTGGTTCCTGCAGCCCCGCATTACGATCCTGAGCGACACTGAAGCCGAGGGCGCCTGGTACCTGTGGCAGACCAGCACCATGGCAAGCGGCAAGGATATCTTCCTGGCCGGCATGGAGTATGACAGGTACCGTATCGAAGACGGCAAATGGAAAATGAGCTATATGGAACTGAAGCTGTTTTACGCGGCCGACATCAAGCAGGGCTGGAAGGACAACCGCCGCAACGGCCTCGAATAAAAATTTTTAGAAAAAACAGCTCAAACGCCCGGAAACAGCAGTATTCCGGGCGTATTTTTTGTTTTCAGGCCGGCTGAAATTTTTGCATGATTAGCGCAAGATATTGTAGCAGGACTGCAGGCAACAACAAAATATGAGAATCATCTGTTAAATTTGTCCGTTATCTGACATTCCTTGAAGTCGAATATTATAAAAATAATCGGAAGTATCTTTTTTTGCTTGCAATTTGAAATTTCACAACTATAATTAGCATAAATATAAGGCAGTGATAGCGGATAGTTCATAAGAAAAAGCATCAGGGCTGATGTGCACATGAGCGCGGCGACAAACACAGGCAGGGCCGCCGGGAAACGGATGCAACCTTTGAGGAGGGTCATCACATGCCGAATGCAGGATTAGCCGCAGAATCGTTTCCGGATATATGCGTGATTGCCCGACGGGGCAAAAAGAAAAAAAAGGACGCGCTTATTATGAAATATGCGCCCCTTATCAAATATATCGCCACCCGCATCGCCGCCCGCCTTCCCATGCATATTGAAATCCAGGACCTGATCAATTCAGGTGTTCTGGGCCTGATGGACGCAATCGAAAAATTCGACCCTGACAAGGGGGTCAAGTTCGAGACCTATGCCGAGTACCGCATCAAGGGAGCGATTCTTGACAGCCTGCGCGCCATGGACTGGGTTCCGCGCTCGGTCCGCAAGGTTGCCACCCTGCTTGAAAACACCTATGCCGAGCTTGAAAAAAAGCTGGGACGCCCTGCCCGGGACGAGGAAGTCGCCGAGGCCATGGACGTTGAAGTCGAGAAGCTGCATAAAATCATGAGCCGCGTCAGCCATGTTTCCATGGTCAGCCTCGAGCGTGACAACAAAAACAGCACGCATCCCTGTCTGCTCGACCGCCTGATTAATCCCGATGATGCGTCGGGGTTTGACAAGCTTGATGTCGAGGAAATGCGCGACGTGCTGGCTGAAACCGTCGAGCGCCTGCCCGAAAAAGAGCAGACGGTGGTTTCCCTTTACTACTACAACGAGATGACCATGAAGGAAATCGGCAAAGTCCTCAATCTGACTGAATCGCGCGTTTCACAGATACATACCAAGGCGGTGCTGCGCCTGCGCGGCAAGCTGCGCAAGTTCTATTACTGCTGAGCCGTACGGCGCTCCGCCAGGCTGGCTCCGTTGGGCCGTGCCTTGAAAACGCCGCCGTCTGTTCGGGCGCACCATGGCGTCCGGTCCGCATCCGGAACATCCCGGGAAAAGCAGCACACACAGGAGCACGGCCGTGCCTGTTTATGATTTCTTCTGCGAGGCCTGCAACACGCTTTTCAGCTTTTATTCGAAAACCGTTCGCTCTTCCGCCGACTGCCCGGTGTGTCCGCGATGCGGCGGCTGCCTGCGCAAGCGCGTAACGGCCTTCAGTGTTGTTGATCGATCCCGAAGCAAACGATCCCTTGAAAACCTGCCGTTCAACCAGCAGCGGCTCGTCGACGGGATGAAAAAATTCAGGGCCGAGCATGCGCGCCTGCGGGACGAAAATCCGGCCCGCGCCGAGGCCATGATGAAGAAATTTTCCCGCTGGCTCGGGGGGGTCCACCTTGAGGAGGACAGGAAACGGGCCATGCAGCGCGTGCTTGAATCCAGCGAGACTGACGCTCAGAAGATCGAACAACTTGAGTCTCTGACGCGCGCCTCCGATGAGCCTGAGCGCGATGAGCGCCTCTACGAGTTCTAAGCCTGCTGAGTGCGGCTGTGAACGTTGAGCGGGGCGATGGTTTTTCGCATCGCAGCTGCCGGCTTCCAGTTGCCGCCGCATGCGACCGCGATCCTGCGGTCACGATTTCTTCAGCGTTGACGGCGTTGTAAAAGTCCCCGACATCCTCATCGCGGGCCAAGCGGAGCAATCTCCGGTTTCCAGCCTGTCTGAAAAAAGAGATCGCCGCGACGCTGTGCTTCCCGCAATGGCGCCCGAAAAAAGTTGGCGGCTGCATGAGGCGTGAACCGTTTTTTTAAGCTTGCCATCGGGCTTTAATTATACTAAGTGGTAGCCTGTGTCCGATGATTGTACGCAGGAGTTACTGCCCATGTTTACTATGCAACAGCTTGAGCGCTATGCGGATGTTCTGCTGTGGGGCATGCAGAAAGCCCGCACGCGGGCGTTTAAAAAAGGCGACATCGTGCTGGTGCGTTTCAACCTGCGCGCCATTAAACTGGCGGAGCTCCTGCAGGTGCGTCTGCTCGACCGGCGCCTGCACCCCATGCTGCGGATGCTGGCAACCGACCGGATGGAATACGGTTTTTTCTCACATGCAGATGGCGATCAGCTGTCTTTTATCGCGCCGGGCGAAAAGGACATGGTCAACAACCTCAACGGGACTATTTTTTTGAATGCGCCCGAGTCCCTTACGCATCTGCAGAGGGTTGACTCGCGTAAAATCACCGCGGCAATGATTGCCCGCAAGCCCCTGCGCGACATTTTGACCCGCAGGGAGGAAAACGGGCTGTTCGGCTGGACGCTGTGTTCGCTGACCACGCCGCAACTGGCGCGCCATGCCGGTATATCTCAGAAACTCTATACAGAGCAGATCGTTAAAGCCTGCTATCTCAATGCCGCCGACGCTGCAGTCAAATGGGATGAGATATTCAGCAGCGCCCGCGAAATCAAGCAGTGGCTCAACAGCATGCGCATTGTTTCCTACCACATCGAGTCGCCGCGCACCGATTTGCGCATCGCCCACGGGCAGCAGCGCCGCTGGATCGGCATCTCGGGCCACAATATTCCGAGCTTTGAGCTGTTCATGTCGCCTGACTGGCGCGGGACCGAAGGCGTGTATTTCGCCGATCAGCCCTCCTACCGCAACGGCAACCTGGTGCGCGACGTGCGCCTTGAGTTTAAAAACGGCTGCGTGCGTGCGCTGGACGCGGCCTGCGGTCGTGCTTTCGTGCAGGAGCAGGTCGGCATGGATGCCGGGTCCGGCAGGCTGGGCGAGTTTTCGCTCACCGACACGCGTTTTTCAAAAATAGACCGTTTCATGGCAGACACGCTGTTTGATGAAAATTACGGCGGCCGCTACGGCAACTGCCACGTCGCACTGGGTGCGTCCTATTCCGATACGTTCCGCGGCAAGCCGGCCCAGCTGACGAAAAGGCGCAAGCAGCAGCTCGGATTCAACGACTCGGCCCTGCACTGGGACCTGGTGAACACGGAAAAAAAGATGGTTACTGCATATCTGGCCGGCGGCCGCCGGCAGGTCATCTACGAAAACGGCCGCTTCAAGATATAGCGGGCTGTTCAGGCCAGAGGGGCGTCCCGGGCACCGGCCCGATTCGGAGGATATTACGTGTACTTTCGCGGTCGATACCGGACCCGATAGCGATAGTTGAAACTTAAGCCGGCTTTTCTTTGCGGCTCTTCGCTCTCGACGTCAAATTTTTTGATATTGCATTTGTCCGGACTGTGCTACTATTACACGCTGATGTGCAGGGTGCGGGCATCGGAGAATGGTTAACGCGGACAGCATGGAAAGACCCGGAACGTATGAAAAAAAAGATTACCTACAAGGATGCCGGCGTGGATATCGATGCGGCGGATGAGTTTATCGATTCAGTCAAGCGCATCGTCAAGCCCACGTTCCGTCCCGAGGTTTTGACCGGCATCGGCGGGTTCGGCAGCCAGTTCGCGCTCAATATGCAGAAATATAAAGAGCCCGTGCTGGTCTCCTCGACCGACGGTGTGGGCACTAAGCTGCGCGTTGCCTTCATGATGAACCGGCATGACACTATCGGCATTGACCTGGTCGCGATGTGCGTTAATGACGTTATCGTTCAGGGCGCTGAACCCCTGTTCATGCTGGATTACCTCGCGACCGGCAGGCTTGACAAGGCCGTGCTGGTTGATGTCGTCCAGGGCATTGCGAAAGGGTGCGAGGAGGCCGGCTGCTCTCTGGTCGGCGGCGAGACCGCCGAGATGCCCTCGTTTTATGCCGACGGCGAGTATGATGTCGCCGGATTTGCCGTAGGGGCTGTGGAGCGTGAAAAAATCATCGACGGCTCAGCTGTTGCGGTCGGCGATGCCGTGATCGGTATTGCCTCCAGCGGCGTGCATTCAAACGGGCTTTCGCTCGCGCGCAAGGTTGCGTTTGACATTAAAGGCCTCGCCCCCCGCGACCATATTGACGAGCTGGGCTGCTCAATCGGCGAGGAGCTGCTGCGCCCCACGCGCATTTATGTCAAGACGGTCATGAATCTTATGCGCGATTTCAGCATTCACGCGATAGCCCACATTACCGGCGGCGGACTGGTTGACAATATCGCACGCGTGCTGCCCAAGGGCTGCGGCGTCACTATCGCAATGAACAGCTGGAAGGTGCCGCCGATTTTTCAGCTGCTGCAGCAGTGGGGCGGCATCGAGATGCCGGAAATGCACAGGACGTTCAACTGCGGAATCGGGCTGGTGCTGATTGCCGGCGCGGCTGAAGCCGAGGATATACTGATCCGCCTGCGTGGGCTCAATGAGGAAGCCTGCGTGATCGGCACGGTTGAAAGCAGAAAAGACCGGGGCACAAGAGTGGTAATTACCTAGCGCGGAGCCTGGCCATAACGGTTGCGCCGGCCGTGACCTTCTGGCCGCTGCGCACCAGTATTTCACTGCCGGGGGGGCAGAACAGATCAACGCGCGACCCGAAACGGATGATATTGATCCGTTCGCCCTGTTCGACCCGGTCATCCTTCCTTTTGTAAAACACAATTCTGCGCGCAATCAGCCCGGCGATAAAGCGTACCGCTATTTTGACATCTCCCTCCTGAGCGCGAATGCCGATCAGCAGGTTCTCGTTGTCTTCGGATGCTTTTTCCTTGAACGCGTTGATGAATTTGCCGGGATTGTATTGCACATACTCTATGGTGCCGCTCAGCGGCGTGCGGTTGACGTGAACATTGAAAACCGACATGAAAATGCTGATGCGCTGCGCGGGCGCCTGCAGGTAGCGGTCCTCCGTAACGGTTTTGACATCAATGACCGTGCCGTCGGCCGGTGAAATCAGGACATTGGAATCACGGACCACGGAGCGCTCCGGGTCCCTGAAAAAATACAGGCAGAACAGCAGGAACAGGCATGTGATTATTCCCATCACGTTCAGGAATACCGAGGCAACTCCGCCGGTGAGACGGCCGCCTGCAAGAAACACGACCGCGGCCGCGCACACGGTGTAGATAATAGGGTAACCCTCGCGGGCTATGAACGGGTGCTGCATCGTATGGTTCCTTTCGGCAAAAGTATGATTGCGCAGGCTTTCTGCGGATGCGTGATGCTAGCGCAGCTTGAAAATACAATCAACCATGTCCTGTACTGATCCGGCGCAGATGCATTCAATGCCATGCCGGTCGGTCATATTCTTTTTGCTGTTCTCCGGGAGAATACAGCGTTTGAACCCGAGGCGCGCGGCCTCGTTTATGCGCGTGGCGATCTGGCTGACAGCGCGCACCTCGCCGGTCAGGCCCACCTCTCCGCACAGCACCATATCAGGGGGCACCTGCTGGTCAAGGCGGCTCGATATGATGGCGGCGACAATGCCCAGATCCACGGCCGGCTCATTCACGCGCACACCGCCGGCAACATTGACGAACACGTCCTGGTTGAACAGTTTCAGGCCTATTTTTTTTTCAAGCACTGCTATCAAGAGCGAGGTCTTGTTCTGGTCGATGCCGATCGCTGTGCGCCGAGGCATTGCCAGGGGCGTTGGCGCGACCAGGGCCTGGATCTCGATCAGGATCGGGCGTGTGCCTTCAATGCTGGGAACCACGGCCGAGCCCGGGGTCTGATTTCTGCGGCCTGACAAAAACAGTTCCGACGGGCTGGCAACCTCAACCAGGCCTGCTGCGCTCATCTCAAACACGCCGATTTCATCGGTTGAACCGAAGCGGTTTTTGACCGCGCGCAGAATACGGTAGCTGTGGCCTCGGTCGCCTTCGAAATACAGCACCGTGTCGACCATGTGCTCAAGCACGCGCGGACCGGCAATGGCGCCGTCCTTGGTGACGTGCCCGATCAGGAAGGTTGCCGTGTCGGTCTGCTTGGCCTGCTGAATGATGCGCGCTGAAACCTCGCGCAGCTGGCTGACGCTGCCCGGAGCCGACTCGAGGTCGGCCGAGTACACGGTCTGGACCGAATCAATGACCAGCATGTCGGGCTTGCATTCGCTGATGTGCGCACTGATCTGTTCAAGGGAGGTTTCCGCCAGGATCAGGACATTGTCAGGCAGGGGCCCGAGGCGCTCGGCGCGCATGCGGATCTGGCGCGCTGACTCTTCACCGGAAACATAGAGGACTTTGCGGCCGGCTTCGGAGAGCCTGGTGAGCGCCTGCAGCACCAGGGTTGATTTGCCGATGCCCGGGTCACCGCCGATCAGCACCACGGCGCCCGGCACCAGCCCGCCGCCCAGCACCCGGTCGAGTTCTGCAATGCCGGTAGGCGTGCGGGCATCCTGCTGCGCGGCGATCGCGCTGAGCGCGAGCGGCTCCGAACCCTGCGCGGCGCACGCAGCGCTCCGGCGGGCAGGCCGTTTTTCCTCGTAAAAGGTGTTCCACTGGTCGCAGTCCGGGCATTTGCCCAGCCATTTTGACGACTGAAAACCGCAGAACGAGCACGTATATACTGTTTTGTCTTTCGCCATCGCCGTTTTCCTGCCCTGCAGCCGGTCGGTGCCGCCGTTGCCTGCGGCAGATATTCGAGAGGCATCATTGTAACAGCTGACCTGATTCTGTCAAACGATAACGCGTGCCCGTGCCGCCAATCTTTTCTGTTGACAGCATGACAACATGTCTTTTATAGTAAAAATTTACGTTAGAATACAAAAACAGCCATCTGCGTGGCTTCCGTGTACAGGTGTCCGGCCTGACAACGCTCTTGACATGAAAGGATGATCATGAAGAAGAACGAGCCCAGCAAAATCAGAAATATCGCGATTGTCGGTCACGGCAAGTCCGGCAAAACATCCCTGGCAGAGGCAATGCTGTTCAGCGGCAAGGCGACCGACCGTCTGTGCAGGGTCGACAACGGCGAATCGGTGCTGGACTGGGAGCCCGAGGAAAAAGACCGCCGCATGACTATCATGAGCGGTTTTCACCATGTCACCTGGAAAAAATGCGCGGTGAATATCATCGACACGCCCGGCGACTCGAATTTCGTTGCCGACACCTTCAACAGCCTGCAGGTGGTAGACGCGGCCGTTCTGGTTATCGACGCCGCTTCCGGCGTGCAGGTCATCACCGAGAAAATCTGGCAGGTGCTCAAAAGCCGTAAAATTCCCACCGTTATCTTCGTCAATAAGCTCGACCGTGAAAATACAGATTTTTATGCGATTCTGGACAATATTAAAAATTCGCTGGGCGTCAGCCTGACGCCGGTCACCATCCCGATCGGCAAAGAGTCGGGTTTCGGCGGCGTGGTCGACCTGGTGAAAATGAAAGGCCTGCGCTTTGCCTCTGATGATTCGGGTGCGCTGAGCGAAGGCGATATTCCGGCTGACATGAGCGGCCGTGTGGACGAGCTGCGCCAGCAGCTCATTGAAAACATTGCAGAGTCCGATGAGTCCCTGCTTGAAAAGTATCTCGAGGGCGGCGAGCTGTCCGTCGATGAAATCAGCGCAACCATGACAACCGGCATCAAGGACACCAGCCTGGTCGGTGTCCTGTGCGGCTGCGCGGTAAAAAATCACGGCGTGCAGCCGCTGCTGGATTTTATCGTCCAGTATTTCCCTTCACCGGTTGACCGGGCCGAACTGGAAGTGCTTGACCCCAAAACCGGAGAGCCCCGCACGGTCGCCATCTCGGAAGGCGGGCCGCTGCTGGCCTATGTGTTCAAAACCATCGCTGATCCCTATGCCGGCAAGCTGACCCTGTTCCGGGTGTTTTCCGGGGAGCTTGCGGCTGATTCGACCGTGTACAACGCCACCCGGGACACCAAGGAAAAGGTCGGCAACATCCTGCGCATTGAAGGCAAAAACCAGTCCGCCATCGACGCGGCCGTGGCCGGCGATATCGTGGCGGTCGCCAAGCTGAAGGAAACCTCCACAGGCGATACATTCTGCGAACCGGGCTCGGCCGTCAAGTTCAAGGGCATCACGCATCCCCGACCGGTTACGTCCTACGCGGTTATGGCGAAAACCAGGGCCGATGAAGATAAAATGGCCAGTTCGCTGCACCGTCTGATGGAAGAGGACCCGACCCTGCTGCTTGAGAAAAACGAGGCCACCAAGGAGTTTGTCCTGTCCGGTGTGGGCCAGGTGCATATCGATGTGACCGCCCAGCGCCTGAAGCGCAAGTTCGGGGTCGAGATCGAAATGAAACTGCCCAAGATTGCCTATAAGGAAACCATCAAGGGCAAAACGCGCATTCAGGGCAAGCACAAGAAGCAGTCCGGCGGACGCGGCCAGTTCGCCGACACGTGGATCGAGATCGAGCCGCTGCCCAGCGGCGGAGGTTTTGAGTTCGTCGATAAAATCGTTGGCGGCGCAATACCGCGCAACTACATTCCGGCGGTTGAAAAAGGCATCGCGAACCAGATGGTAGAAGGCATCCTGGCCGGCTATCCGATTGTGGACGTGCGCGTATCGCTGGTCGACGGCGGCTACCATGACGTCGATTCATCCGATATGGCGTTCCAGATCGCGGGCTCCAAGGGTTTCAAGGCCGGCTTTGTGCAGTGCAATCCCATTCTGCTTGAGCCGATCATGCTGGTTGAAGTGACCGTGCCCGACGATTTGACCGGTGATGTCATGGGCGATGTCAACAGCCGCCGGGGACGCGTGCTGGGTATGGAGCAGGGTGTCGGCGGCCAGATGGTACGGGCGCTGGTGCCGCAGTCGGAGATGCTGACGTATTCGGCCGAGCTGACCTCAATGACCAGCGGCCGCGGCATGTTCACCATGCAGTTCGATCACTATGAGGAACTGCCGCACAACCTGGCGGAAAAGGTAATCGCCGCTTCCCAGAAGGAAGAGAAATAAGCCGTTGTTGCCAATGCCTGAACGCAGGTGTTTGAGGAGGGATGTCCGCATGGATGAGCCTGATGATCCCGAAACGCGGCCCGATGAAACGGAGGTCGATCCCGGAGATTTCCCTGATGAACTGACCCGGGAGAGCGAGGACAGCGTTCATCATTCGATCAAAATCGAGTCCATGACCGCCATGGTTCTCCGCATGGGTGTGAGCGATAAAATCAAGCTCGCTCTCATCGGCAATAAGGAGGCCCGCGGCCTGCTGATCAAGGAGAGCAACAGGGTCGTGGTGAAAAACGTGCTTGAAAATCCGCGGCTGACCGACGATGAGGTCATAGCATACGCTGGAAATAAAAATCTTTCCAGCGAGGTTCCGCGCATCATTTCCGGCAAAAAACAGTTTCTGAAGTCCTACAAGATCAGGTGCGCGCTGGTCAGAAATCCCAAGACCCCGGTTCCGGCTGTGATTAAACTCATCCCGACGCTGACGGAACAGGAATTAAAGGACCTTGCCCGCAGCACGGCCGTTGCCGGTATCGTCAAAACCACGGCCCGTCGGCTTTTGACCCAGCGCGGCAAACATTGATACCGGCCCCGGACTCCAGGCAATGCAATGACCATACGCGCCGCAGTGCTTACCATCAGCGACAAGGGCTCCAGGGGAGAACGCCCCGATACGAGCGGTCCGGCCGTGCAGGCCCTGCTTGAACAGGCCGGCATAGCGGTTGTCTACATGGAGATCATTCCGGACGAGCGCGGCGAAATCGCCCGGAGGGTCGTGGCCTGCTGTGATGATGTGGGTTGTGACCTGGTCCTCACCACCGGCGGTACCGGCGTGGCCCCGCGTGATGTCACCCCCGAGGCGACCCGCAGCGTGATCGACCGCGAGCTGCCCGGCTTCGGGGAGGCCATGCGCATGGAAAGCCTGAAAATCACGCCGCATGCCGTGATCTCGCGCGCCATGGCCGGCATTCGCGGCCGCAGCCTGATCATCAACCTGCCCGGCAGCCCCAAAGCCGCGCGCGAAAATCTCGTGACCGTGCTTCCCTCCCTTGCCCACGCAATCGCGAAAATACAGGACGACCCCAGCGACTGCGCCGGGTAGAGCGGCTGGAGTTCCTCCGCCTGGTATCTGCATCGCTATCGGGATCGTCTTCGGGATTGCTTCCGGGTGGCCTGAATACAGCTCCGGCTGGTTTCACGTGCACTACCGATTTCGATCCCGATAGCGATAGCGATTTTAAACCTTGAATCTTGAAAAGGTCGCCCGGCCTGGCGCTACCCCTTGCGCCAGCGCTTCCAGGTGTTGATCAGCCCGCGGGTGGAACTGTCGTGGGTGTTAACCGGTTCAGGCCCGTCAAGTTCGGCTGTGATGGCCTGCGCGAGCTGCTTGCCCAGTTCAACGCCCCACTGGTCAAACGAGCAGATATCCCAGATGATTCCCTGCGTGAAGACCTTGTGTTCGTACATGGCGATCAGCGCACCGAGCGTGCGCGGGTCGAGCTGCCTGAACATGATGCTGTTGGTGGGCCGGTTGCCCTCGAAAACGCGATGCGGGGCCTGGAACTCAATCTCGGCCGGGCGCATGCCGCCGGCGGCAAGTTCAGCGTGCACCTCGTCTTCGGTCTTGCCGTTCATCAGGGCCTCGGTCTGGGCAAAGAAGTTTGCCATCAGCAGTTTGTGGTGCTGTCCCAGGGGGTTGAGGCTCACGGCCGGGGCCAGGAAGTCGGCCGGGATCAGCGCGCAGCCCTGATGGATGAGCTGGAAAAAAGCGTGCTGGCCGTCCGTGCCGGGTGCTCCCCAGATAACGGGTCCGGTTGCGGCGCCGCAGGGGCTTCCTGCGCGCGTTACATGCTTGCCGTTTGATTCCATGTCGAGCTGCTGAATGTAGGCCGGCAGCCTGCGCAGGTACTGGTCGTAGGGCAGGATGGCATGGGTCTGGCAGCCGAATCCGTTGCGGTAGAGAATGCCGATAAGACCCAGCAGGACCGGGACGTTGCGCGCGAACGGGGCGGAGCGGAAATGGGCATCCATGTCGCGCGCGCCGGTCAGAAAGTCCCGGAAATTGCGCTCCCCGATTGACAGCATGACCGGCAGCCCGATCGCGGACCAGACCGAGTAGCGGCCGCCGACCCAGTCCCAGAACCCGAACATGCTGGCCGGGTCAATGCCGAACGCGCTCACCGCCTCGCGGTTGGTGGACACGGCCGCGAAGTGGGCGGCGACATGCTCACGGCCCGATGCTTCGATAAACCACTGTCTGGCCGTCTGCGCGTTGGTCATGGTCTCAAGGGTGGTAAAGGTCTTGGAGGCGATGATGAACAGGGTGGTTTCCGGCTGAAGCAGTTTCAGGGTTTCGGCGATATGGGTGCCGTCGACATTGGATACAAAATGCATGCGCAGGTGCGGTGCGCCGAACGGCCGCAGGGCTTCGCATGCCATGGCCGGCCCGAGATCCGAGCCGCCGATGCCGATGTTGACAACGTCGGTAAACGGCCTGCCCGTGCAGCCTCTTCGAGCGCCGCTGCGCACGGATTCGGCAAAGCGGCAGCACGCATCGCGCACGCTGACGACATCGGGCACGACGTCGCGGCCGTCGCACAGTACCCGGTCGCGGGCGTCCGAGCGCAGGGCCGTAAGCAGCACGGC
>CAIRTM010000140.1 GCA_903881505.1 uncultured delta proteobacterium
CGGAAATAGTAGGTTGCAGACTGCGCCGTCTGGGACGCGCAATCGGTCACCGCAAACCGGAATGCATAGGTCGTGGCGTTCTGCAGCCCGGTAACGGGCAGCTCAACCCAGGCATAGCCCTGGGCCGCGTCGCTTGACACTGAAAGGGCTGTCCATTCGCTGTCGCCTACCTTCTGGTACTCGGCACTGTGCGTACACTCGCCTGAGCAGGAGGCAAAATCATCGCTGAAGGTCCACAGCAGGCTTGTGTTCTGGCGCAGGTACGTGGGGCTCGCCTGTGATGCTGACAGCAGCGGCCACCAGCCGGCTGCTATATGCGGGCCGTCGCCGAACGCGGGAAGATCGTCCGGGATGGGCTCGCACATGCGATCTATGCATTGATACCCCTCTCGGCACTCGCTGTCATAATCGCACTCGGGGACAACACACCGTGCAATGTAGGGCGAGGCCTTGCCCCCGGCGGTCAAAAAAGCACCCCCCGCATACAGATTGCCTAGGGAATCAACGGCAAGGGCGTTTACCCAATTATTACCCATCCCCGATCCGAGGGCAGACCACGACGTGCCGTCCCATTTGGCAATGCGGTTTACGATCGCGCCCCCGACGGTCGTAAAATCACCCCCTGCATACAGATTGCCCGAAGCGTCAAAGGCAAGGGCGCTTACATCAGGATGATCACCACCTCCCATCCCTGATCCCAAGGCAGACCACTCTGTGCCGTCCCATTTGGCAATGCGGTTTGCTGTCACTCCCCCGGCGGTTATAAACAACCCCCCTGCATACAGGGTGCCAGAGGAGTCAACGGCAAGGTCGTATACCTCGTCATCCATTCCCGATCCCAGGGCAGACCACTCTGTGCCGTCCCATTTGGCAATACGGTCTGCACTCACACCCGCCACGGTCGTAAAAGCCCCCCCTGCATACAAATTGCCTAGGGAATCAACGGCAAGGGCGTTTACCCAATTATTACCCATCCCCGATCCGAGGGCAGACCACGACGTGCCGTCCCATTTGGCAATGCGGTTTACGATCGCGCCCCCGACGGCTGTAAAAGTTTCGCCTGCATACAGATTGCCAAAGGAGTCAACGGCAAGGTCGTATACGTCACCATTCATCCCCGATCCCAGGGCTGACCATTCTGTGCCGTCCCATTTGGCAATTTTGTTTGCGCTCACGCCTCCGGCGGTCGCAAACGATCCCCCCGCATACAAATTGCCCGAAGCGTCAACAGCAAGGGCGTACACACTATCATCATCAAACCCCGATCCCAAGGCAGACCACGACGTGCCGTCCCAGCGGGCAACGTGGTTTGCGCTCACGTCTCCAGCGGTCGTAAACCGTCCCCCCGCATACAGATTGCCCGAAGCGTCAACAGCAAGGACGTATACATAACCATTCATCCCCGGTCTCAGGGCTGACCACGACGAGCCGTTCAATTTGGCAATGCCGCTTGCATCTACGCCCCCTGCAGTCGTAAACTCGCCCCCTGCATACAAATTGCCCGACGCTGCAACGGCAAGGGCGAATACAGCACCGTTGATCCCCGATCCCAAGGCAGACCAGGCAGCGCCGTTCCATTTGGCAATGCGGCTTGCGCTCTTCCCACCGGCGGACGTGAAATATCCACCCGCATACAGATTGCCAAAAGCGTCAAAGGCAAGAGCACGTACAGTACTATCCATCCCCGATCCCAAGGCTGACCAGGCCGTGCCGTTCCACCATTTGGCAATATTATTCGCGCTCTTGCCACCGGCGGTCGAAAAACCGCCTCCCGCATAGAGATTGCCAGATTTGTCAAAGGCCAAGGAGTATACACCACCGTTCATCCCCGATCCCAGGGCTGACCACGACGAACCGTTCCATTTGGCTATGCGGTTTGCGCTCACGCCACCGGCGATCGTAAACTCACCCCCCGCATACAGATTACCCGATGCATCAACAGCAAGGGCCTCGACATTGCTACTCATCCCCGATCCCAGTGCAGACCAGTTTGAGCCGTCCCATTTGGCGATATATTTTGCGCTCACACCCCCGGCGGCCGTAAACAATCCCCCCGCATACAAATTGCCCGAAGCGTCAACGGCAAGAGCTTTTACATAACCATTCATCCCTGATCCCAGTGCAGACCATGACGAACCGTCCCATTTGGCAATATTGTTTACCGTCACTCCCCCGGCGACCGTAAAATACCCCCCCGCATACAGATTGCCCGAAGCGTCAACAGCAAGGGCGGATACACTACCGTTCATCCCCGATCCCAGTGCAGACCAGTTTGAGCCGTCCCATTTGGCAATAAAGCATACGCGCATGTTCCCGGCGACCGTAAAATACCCTCCCGCATACAGGGTGCCTGTGGCATCAACAGCAAGGGCGGATACAGAATCGTCCACACCCGGTATGCTGGGGTTCATTGATTCCCAATCTTCGTCGGTGATGGTCGGGTCGATGGTGACGGGGTAGTGGGCGTCGCGTGCGGCAACGACAATGCGCAACTCTTTGCCGCTCGTTGACGGCATCTCCATCCGGGCTTGTAATTCCTTGCCGGTTGCATCCGTGACATGCAGGCGGCTGTAGGCAAGCCTGCGGCCCGATTCCAAGTTCACAACCATGCTGCCCGGATTCTTTTCGCTGGCTGACACGGTTGCATTGTTTACGGCAAGGCCGAGGACCAGCTCTGACGGAGATGCTTCAGGGGCAGCATTGATAATAAAATCCTGCTGGATGCCGTCTGAAGAAGCCATGAAACGCTCGCTCACCTGGCCCCGATCAAGAACCACCGAGCCGTCCGCCTCGGAGCGGACAGATTCTTTCGTGGTGGTTGCAAGCGCCCTGCCGTTGAGCGCTATTGGCACTATAGAAAAGCTACCTTCACCTTCCTTCTTGGCAAGCGATGTTACAGTCATCCCGGCGATGCTAACCTCGGCCTCAAGGGCCTGCATCTTCGCAATGAGTTTGTATCCCGTAGCGGTTGCAACCGGACCTGACTCTTTCGCGCCGTATTTCTGGTCAATCTCAGCGCCCAATTTATTCATGGGTATTGCCTTGGCCTGCGGGCTTTGCGCCTCACTGGCTGAACCCCCCGGCACAGCCATGCATACCATCACGCACGCCGCCGCAACCGCCGCTGCAACTGCTCCCCTTTTCATCCTCAGCATGTTTTTCCCCTTCCCTTGATTTCAGCGCCTGTTCATATAAACATTAAAGTCTGCTCAACTGTACGTGTGACAACGCAGCACGTAAAGTCCGACACATGCATACACGAGCCAGAGTGTAAATCCGTACAAACCCGCAACACAATGCACAGCCATAATATGATTTGATATGATATGAAAATACCAGACCGTGAAAGGCTGTCAATAAAAATTTCAATATTGTGAAAATATTTTTGAGATGAAATGAAACGAGCTCCCCGAGAGCCCCTGCTTCACTGCATTCAGTACAATCTCTTAGCAGGAGCTGTTGTTCAATATCTCTGCCGGGGCCGGGGCTGGCATTGCAAAAATCAACCGATGGCAATTCCGACAGCGATACCGATGTAACGACAGATTATATGGGCACAGACAGAAGGTTTGATTGCGCTGTGTTGCGGCTGAGAGATACGCGGATGTAAAGTACAGAAAAAATGGTTCGGCCCCGTGCACCTGTGCCCCGGACGCCAAACTCCGAGCTAGGAAGCTGCCGCCTCCTTGTTCGGGCCGAATTGCAGCTGACGGACATAGGCTTCATGATGGGACTGCATGGTGACTTCATCGAAAACGCCCATCTCGACCAGAAGCTGCCCCAGCTTGGGCCGCTCCAGCGCCTGCATGATCAGCAGTTCCTGCAGCTGGTCCCGCGTGAGAAAGCCGAGCTCAACGGCGATATCGCCGAAGCGCCTGCCGGTTTGAGCCTGCAGGTTCAACGTGGTAAACACCTGTTTCATGTTCAGGTAGCGATTCCGCAGCGCTGTCGTGCCCAGCGGTGTCTGCAGCTCGCGCTGCCGGTCAAGCGCGCGGACAATATCATCAGGAGTGGCCAGGTTATTATTAACCAGATACATTCCGAACAAAGAGCTTATCGCTGTATCGCTCATCGCTGCACTCCCCTGTAACAACACGGCTTGTGTAACAACAGTCTGCGAAGCATTGTCCGCTAGCAATAAACAATGTCTGCCGAATTAAATCAAGCATTATTTACAAAACAATATTCTTTTTTAAAAAACAACGATTATTATCCAATAAACCTCCAGAAAAATTTCCGCCCCTTCAATACGCGCCGCAGTGCCCGGCGGCATGCATCCGCATCCTCAGGATTCTGCCAGTACTGTTCAAGGAACGTGTCGGCGAACCGTGCGGGAACGGGTATTCCCCGCAGGCGCAGCTTCGCGGCCGACCGGCACAGGCGCAGCACGTTGCGCTGGCGCGCCTCATGGCCGAGCAGGCCCCTCGCGTGCGTTGACTTGTCCCAGTCGATAATAAAAAGGCGGCGCGCGTCGTCGCGGCTGACGAGGATATTTTTCAGGTTCAAGTCAGCATGATACAGGCCGCTGTCATGCATGCGCCGGACCAGATCGGCAAGCGGGCGCGCCAGGGACGCGGCGTCCTCATCGGCAGCGCCGGACTGGAACCAGGCCGGCAGGTCGCAGCACTCAGGCAGCTCGCGCGTTACAAGATAGTGACGCCACAGAATGCCTGCGGTGCGCAGCCTGGCTGCGGCGACGACCTCAGCCACCGGAATGCCGGCCTGCGCCGCCGCCAGCGTAACGGCAAGCTCATCGAATGAGCGCCGGGAGCTGAAAAACACATCCGGCAAGAACAGGCGCAGCAGCCCGCCCCGGCGGTATTTCCTGACCAGAACACGCTCATGCGCTCCGGGATCAAGCTCCACAGCCGGCATGCTGCCGCGCCCGGCGTGCGCGCTGACGGCCTGAGGGCTGCTGCACAGGCGCTCGGGATCGGCAAGGCCGCAGCCTACAAGCTGCCCGCTCATGCCGGCTCGCATCACAAGCGCAAGCGGGCCTTTTTCAACGAGTACAAAATCGCGCGGCACAGCAATCATGTCCTGATGCCCCCTGTGGTATGTGAAATCATATCGGCAACCATGCGCGCAATGCTTAAGCACGACGTCAGGCCCGGCGACTCGATGCCTATCAGGTTGATCACGCCCGGCAGCCCGCGAGAGGTCTCATCGGCGATAAGAAAATCGCGCGGCGGGCCGCCCGGCTCCTGCAGCTTGGGACGGATGCCGGCCATGTCGGGCTGCAGGTCGGACAATTGGATGAACGGCAGATACCTGCGCGCGCTTTCAAAGAACTCGCGCGCACGCGACGGATCGACCGTGTAGTCGAGCGTGTCGACATACTCGGCGCTGGGGCCGAGCGAAACCGAGCCGTCAAGGCGCCTGACAACGTGTATGCCCAGGCCGCGCATGTCATGAAACGGCGGCGGGTACACGAGATGGCGGATGCGGCGCGCCTGCGCCGGGGCAAGCCTGAAGTACTCGCCCTTGCACAAGTGCAGCCGGTAGCCCGCGGCCCGCGTATCAATACCCATGGACGCAGCAACCTGCTCACAGCCGAGCCCTGCGCAATTGATAACGCGCCGGGCGCGGCACTCACCGGCGGAGCTGCCGCGCCCAACGCAATAGCGCACAAGGTAGCCGCCGCTGCAGGCCTCAAGCTGCTCGAAGCGATGGCTGTATGCGAGCACTGCCCCCCCGCGCGCGGCTCCGGACTCAAGGCTGGCCATCAGGCCGTGGCTGTCGACAACGCCGGTTGCCTCCGAATAGAGCGCAGCGCATGCGCTGATAGCGGGCTCCATGCGGCGCACGTCCGCTTCGCCGAGCATCCTCAAACCCGCGACACCGTTAATCCTGCCCTGCTCAAGGATCGCTTCAAGCCGGGCGGTTTCACGATCATCGTGCGCCACGATCAGCTTGCCGGTGCGCTCGTGGGCCACGCCATGCGCGCGGCAGTAATCGTACAGCAGAGGGCTCCCCTCAACGCACAGCCGGGCCTTCAGGCTGCCTGAGGGGTAGTACATGCCCGCATGGATGACTTCGCTGTTGCGGCTGGAGGTTTCCTGCCCGAAGCGGCTGTGCTGCTCAAGCACGGCAAGGCTGCTGCCGGGGAAGCGCACGCACAGTTCGCGCGCCACAGCCAAACCGACCGCGCCGGCGCCGATGATCAGGGTATCGAAGGTATCCATTGGCATTGCCCTTCGGGCTGTTTCAGATGGACCACGTGGACGCGGTGGACAGGGCCTGATGTTCCGGACTTCCAGCGCGCCAGCGCCATTCTAATAAAAAAGCCGGCCGGAATCAAAGAATTCCGGCCGGCTTGACGTACATGATAACCCGCAGCAGATGTTACTGCGACATGCTGTCGCTCAGGGTCTTGGACTGCTGCATGTTGATCTTTTTCCAGATCTCGGGCCGCTCTTTCTGGATGCGGCCGTCATGCTTGTGGATTTCATGCCACATCATGCGCGGGGAGGCATACTGGCTCCAGTTGCCCGGCATGGTCACGCCGTCGAGCAGCGAGAACAGGTACTCTACTTCCTCGTCGGTGTAAAACGGAATGAGGGCATATCCGGCCTGCACCTGCAGCATGCCGTCGTCGTTGAATTCGAACGTGCGGAGCCATTTCTGCGTATACTCTTCAAAACCGGGCTGGCCGTTGAACTCCTTCTCGATGGCGTCGACGGCCCACAAAGCGCAGTTGATGGCGCCCTGCATCTGCGTTTCGACGAACGCGGCCGAATCGCCGATCACGATCGTATTGCCCTTGTAGGGCTTCTTCATGGGAGCATAGGCCTTGGTCATGCAGGAGTGCATCTGCTCGACCTTGGCGTTCTCGAACATGTAGGCCACGGGGCTCTTCTTGGTGAAGAACTCGAACAACTCGCCGGGCATCTGCTTCGGATGTCCGATTAAAATGACATCGGCCCAGTCAAAGTGGCCGGCAGGCCCGGTCCCGAGCAGCGGCGCGAAGTTCGAACCGTAGCACAGGCCCCAGAAGCCGCACCAGTTCTCCGGGCTGTAGTCCCTGACGTTGGACATGTACACGGCAAGCGTCAGGGCTGAAGCGAAGTAGATTCGGTCTTCGTTCATGCCCAGCGACTGGGGCACCTGCGCGCTGGCCCCGTCGGCGCAGATGAGCTTTTTGGCAAACATCTGGAAGCGCTTGCCCTTTTTCACGCACTTCAGGGTCACGCCCTCGGGATTGTCGATGGCTTCATAGCAGGTAGTTTCGGGAAGATACTCAACGCCAAGCGGCAGCACCTTGTCGAGCAGCTGCTGCAGGTAATAAGCCTTGTCGTACTTCCATGCGAAGGGATGACGGTCCTCCCAGGCATAGTGGGCATTGTGCTTCAGGTTGCGCGAATAGTAGTACTTGTCGCGCACCGGGCACAGGGCGCCCTTGAAGCTGATTTCCCAGCCGTTGTTCTTGGAGCGCAGCGTATTGACGCTGTCGGCATCGACCCAGCCCTTGCTGTTGAGCGGCTTGCCGACGTCCAGAATCATGGTGTCGCCGTTGTAGTTTTCTTCAAGGATGATGTGCTCGCTGCAGTAGCGGGTCATCTTGGAGATATCCTTGCGTTTTTCAATGAGCACGACCTTCATGCCCTTTTTAGCGGCGCAAATGGCCGAGTAGAGGCCGCCCGGGCCAGCGCCGACGATTGCAAGATCATAGACATACTTGGTGGACATGTGATTCCTCCTTCTCTCAGCTGATTGCCCCAACCGGGCAGTAAATTTGGCAGGTGTGGCAGGCCATGCAGTTCTGTTCAAAGACCTGTGCACGCTTGTCATAGCCGCCCTTGTCGTCGAGTTCAAGAGCCCCTACGGGGCAGTTTTCCATGCAGGAGCCGCAGCCCAGGCACTTGTCGCGGTCCACCGTTATATACTCGCGGCAGGACG
>CAIRTM010000141.1 GCA_903881505.1 uncultured delta proteobacterium
GTGCTGGTTTCCTGCATCGATAATCTTGTCAAGGGCGCTTCCGGCCAGGCCGTGCAGAACATGAACATCATGCTCGGCCTGCCCGAAACAACCGCGCTGGACATGGCGCCGCTGTACCCCTGATTCATCCCGGCCGCATGTACGCCCCGGGGACGGCTTCTGCCCGAGGGTTCCGCAAACGGTTTTTTCGGGGGGGAACTATCATGGAATGCAAAGCTTCTGACAACAAAAAAAACTGCACCTGCACATACGAATGCACCAGGCGGGGCAACTGCTGCGCCTGCGTCTCCTATCACCGCTCCCGCAACGAGCTGCCCGGCTGTTTTTTCCCGGCCGCGGCCGAGCGGACCTATGACCGGTCGCTGCGGGCATTTATCACGGCCCGGAGCGCATAAGCGCCGCTTTCCGCGGTTTTTCCGGAAAGCATTGCATCAGCGGCTGAAAACTGGTATAGTAATAATTTGCGCGCAAACCAATTGCCGCTTCAATGTATCACCTGCTGACCCCGCGGCTCTCGGCAGCCGGGGCTGGTTTGAAACATAATGAACGCACTACCTATTGGAGGAATCATGAGTGACGAATTACAGGAAATGATTGACAAAGCCAGGAAAGCGCAGGCGGTTGTCGAGCACTGGCCGCAGGACAAGGTCGACGAGATGGTGAAAGCCGCTGCCTGGGAAATGATCAAGCCTGAGCATGCCGAAGAATGCGCCAAGCTGGCCGCACAGGAAACCAAAATGGGCGTCTACGAAGACAAGTACGCCAAGCACCGCAACAAAGTGCTGGGCGCCCTGCGGGACATGGAGGGCGAGCAGTCAACCGGCATCGTTGAGGAAAACAGGGAAAAAGGCATTTTCAAGGTCATCAAGCCCATCGGCGTCATCTTTGCGCCCACGCCCTGCACGAACCCGACGGCCACGCCTGCGGTCAAAACCGTTTTTGCGCTGAAATCGCGCAACGCCATTATCTTCGCGCCCCACATGCTTGCCCGCCGCTGCAGCGGCAAAACGGTCGAGTTCGCCCGCGCCGGCCTCAAAAAAGTGGGCGCCCCCGAAGACCTGATCCAGATCATGGAGAAACCCTATATCGAGGACATCCAGAAGATGATGTCCATGTGCGACCTTGTGGTTTCCACCGGCGGCACCCAGTCGGTCAAGGCCGCGTACTCCAGCGGCAAGCCCGCGCTCGGCGTGGGAGCCGGCAACTCGGTCATGATCGTGGATGAGACCGCTGATCCGGTCGCGGCCGCGGCCAAGATCGTTGCCAGCAAGACCTTCGACAACGCCACGTCCTGCTCGGCCGAGAATAACGTCGTCATCCAGGAATCGGTCTACGAGAAGTGCCTTGCGGCGCTGAAGGAAAAGGGCGGCTACCTGTGCAGCGCCGAGGAAAAGGCGAAACTCAAGGCCGCCATGTGGCCCGACGGCGAGCATATCGAAGCCAAGGTGGTGGCCCGCCCGGCCGTGCGCATCGCCAACAAGATAGCCGGGCTGAACGTGCCCGAGGACACCAGGTTCATCATGGTGCTCGGCGATGATCCGGTGGAAAGCGACAAGTTCGCCGACGAAAAGCTCTCCCCGGTCATGACCGTCTGGAAATACAAAACCTTCAATGACGCCATCGAGTACGTCAAGCGCATCCATGCAATCAAGGGCCGCGGGCACTGCTGCGGCATTCATACAACCAGTGAGGACCGCATCAGGGAACTTGCCGAGCAGGCCCAGGTCAGCCGCCTGATGGTCAACCAGCCGCAGTGCCTTGCCAACAGCGGCGCCTTCACCAACGGCATGCCCTACACCATGACCCTTGCCTGCGGCACCTGGGGCAACAACAGCTCCAACGACAACATAACCTGGCGCAACTGGGTCAACTATACCTGGGTATCCCGGCCGATCCCGGAGAATAAGCCCGACGAGGAGAAGCTGTTCGGCGCCTTCTGGAATGCCCACGGCAAATAAGCGCTTTCACTAACGCCATCGGACAAGGAGACATTGCAATGGACAAACAGGAAATAATTGAAAAAGTATCCGGCTTTCTGCGCAAGGCAACCGCCAAGCCGAATCTTGAGATCGACCGGGATGCCAAGCTTGTTGACATGGGCCTGAACTCTTCCGGCCGCCTCGAGCTGTTCTCCATGATCGAGGACGAATGGGACCTGATGCTGAGCGAAGACGACACCGATGAAGTCTCGACGTTCAACGATGTCATCGCGCTGGTCGAAAAAGAGCTGGGATAAGCAGACAGCCGCGCAAAAATCAAATAACAATAAAGCCGACCCGCCGACCGGGCCGGCTTTATTGTTATTGAAAGCTCACGCAGCAGACCCGCCCGAATCGAAGGCATGCTCCTGCCGGGCCCGGGCGCAGCATACCAAGCCGGAACGGGAGGGCATACGCATGCGGCACGAAAAAAACCATTGACCTCCCCGCTAAAAAATCGCATAGATTACGAACGGCTTACATCACCATTACCCGAGGCCCTATAAACATAACGACCGGCACATTTCCTTATTGCTGCTGCTTGCATCAGGTATTTCTGCGCCCGCTCAGGCTGCCCTGAAAACAGCCGCGCGGCAGCCGGCACCAGCAGCGCCATTGCGGTTCTGCCCGTGTTGATTGCACGGGTTGCGCGCACGAAAGGCACACAGGGGAGAGGAACGAGTCCCGCCCGTGCAGGTATGATACCAGGACCATGATGCTCATAGGTATTTACTGTACCCTGATCTTTATATACAGCCTTGCATCCGGGCGCCTTGAGCGCACGGTCATCACCGCACCCATCCTTTTCACTGCCGCGGGCGGCGCGGCGCTTGTTCTTGTACCCGAGCTGAGGGACCGCGACTACAATTTCATGCTTCTGCTGCAGATGGCTGAGATCGGCCTGGTTCTTCTGCTCTTCACCGATGCCAGCCGAACCGATCTCGCAATCTTAAAAAGCATCCGGGCGCTGCCCATCCGGCTTTTGAGCACCGGAATGCTCCTGACCATCGTGCTCGGCGCCCTTGCCGCCCTGGGCGTGTTTCCGGACCTCACCGTCTGGGAAGCGGGCATACTGGGGGCAATCCTTGCCCCGACAGATGCCGGGCTTGGTCAGATCATCGTCAGCAGCCCGCACGTGCCCATGCGCATCCGCCAGGCGCTCAATGTCGAAGCGGGCTTGAACGACGGGCTGTCGGTTCCGTTCATGCTGTTCTTTATCGCCCTTGCCGAAGCAGGCTCCTCAGGCCAGCAGGGTGTGCTTGGCCGTTTCATCATGCAGCAGCTCGGCTACGGAGCCCTTGCCGGCATCGGCATCGGCCTTGCCGGAGGCCTGCTGCTGGGGCTTGCCCATCGAAAACAGTGGATGGCGGAACCGCTCGAAACCCTTGGAGTCATAGCGCTGCCGCTGCTGTGCATCCTGGCCTCTGAAGCCGTCGGGGCCAGCATGTTCATTGCCGCCTTTCTTGCGGGACTTGCCGTGCAGGTCGGCTTCAGGGAAGCGGGCAGGCACAGCGTCGAGTTTGCCGAAGAGTGGGGGCAGCTGCTCAACCTTGCCGTATTTTTTCTTTTCGGCCTTCTCGCGGCGCGGGCTGCCGGCCGGTTCACAGCCGCCAGCATCATCTATGCCGCCCTGAGCCTGACCGTGGTGCGCATGCTGCCGGTCTGGCTGGCGCTTGCGGGCACGGGCCTTTCGCGCGCAACCGTGCTGTTCATGGGCTGGTTCGGGCCGAGAGGCCTGGCCTCCATCGTGCTGGGCCTGGTGTACCTGGAGCGGGAGATGCGCAATCCCGGAGAAGCGACCATCAGGGTTGCCGTCATGGCTACCGTACTGCTGAGCATTTTCGCCCACGGCCTGAGCGCCATGCCCGGTATCAAGCGCTACGCCCGCACGATCGCAAAGCTGCCTTCTGCCGCGCCCGAGAATCAGAAAATATAAATTCCCGATTTCCGCGCGGGATTTGCGGAATCACGCCCTCTTGGCGCTGATGCTCCTGGCGCGGGCAGCGCAAGCGTGAGCCATGCAGCCAAGCCTCCGCCTGACGCTGATATGCCGGCGCGCGCGGTGTGTGTTTTTAAAAGACTTCGGACGCAATCGGCACCCGGGCCCAGGCTCGAATCAGCGCAACCATCAAACCGGACGCCCGGCTCAAAGCGGATGCCGTCCGCATGGGCGCTGCCGCGGCAGTAATGGCGGCGAAAGCGCAGGAACGCCCGCAGGCGCTGTCATGATTTCCATAGGTCAAACAATACCTGTTGAATTCGGCCGCGTGTTTCAGATATCATACGCCGTGAACCCTTATGCCGGAGTCGCCATGCTTTCGTATCTGCGCGCGCTGCTGTTTGCCGTACGGTTTTTAACCCGCATACCGCTGCGCCCTGCCGGCGAGCCGGAACCGGGCACCTGCCGCAAAGCGCTGATGCTGTTCCCGCTGTGCGGCTGGCTGATCGGTTTCATCCTGATCGGCTGCTGGCTGGTGCTGCCGCTCAAGGCCGCGCCGAGCGCGCTGTGCCTGGCGGCGCTTCTGATCTGCATTGAAACCCTGCTGAACCGCCAGCTGCATCTGGGCGGACTGATCGCCACTGCCGATGCATTCCTGGGACCGCCGGCCCCGGCCGAGCGCAGGCTTGCCCTCATGGAGGAGCCCCGCATCGGCGCCATGGGCGCGGTCGCGCTTGCGCTGGTTCTGCTCATGAAGCTGATGCTGCTCTCGGAGGTGCTCAGCCGCGGCCAGATCGGCGCGATTGCCGTCTATCCCGCGCTTGGCCGCTGGATGCAGGTGCTCATGTTTTCGGCAAGCCCGTATGTCCGGCCTGACAGGCCCGGATCCGATTTCGCCCGGGCGGCCGATGTCATGGCCGTGCTGGCGGCATCGGCGCTGATGGTGCCCGCCCTGCTGCTGGTCGGCTTTTCCACCGGGCTCATCCTGGCCCTGGCTGCCGTGTATGTGCTGCGCCGCTGCGCGCGCGCGGCCATCGGCGGCAATACCGCCGAGACGCTGGGGGCCGCGTGCGTTCTGGCTGAAACCGCATTCCTGCTGGGCGTGCTGATCGGGGGCTGAGGGCATGCGCCGGACGCCTGCCGCAAAAGTCCGCGTGACAGCGCTGTTTTTTTGTGGTTATACTCCCCCCGTGGCATCCTCCGCCGGCAGCACAACGCTTCGCGCCATGCACCTCCCACGCAGGAGAATCCCATGAACTGGTTCGGATTTGTCAGACTCATGCGCTCCATTTACGGCAGCGGCCTTCCCGACCTGCAAAAAATCCAGGACCAGGGCCTGCTGGCGGTCAAGATCGCGCAGGTGTTCGCCCTGCGCATCGATTTTCTCAACCGCGAGAAATGCCAGCACCTTGCGCGCCTGTACCGCCACACGGTTGCGATACCCGCCGAAGACATGCGCCGCCTGCTGCGGCAGTATACCGATGAGGCCTTTGCCGCGCACTTTGAATCCATCAAGGCTTCAGCGCTGGCATCGGCATCGGTCGGCCAGGTGCACCGCGCCCGCCTCAGGGGCGGCGCCGAGGTGATCGTCAAGCTGATCAAGAAGGAATGCAAGAAGCAGTTCGTGCGCGACGTGCGCTCCGTCAAGCGCCTGTTTCAGCTGGCGATCATGTTCTACCCCAAGCTGCAGAAAGTGGCCGACCCGGTCGGCATCCTTGAAAACATCGAGGACTACACCCTGACCGAGCTCAATCTGCTCAATGAAATCAGGGGCCAGGACATCCTGAAAAACATCTGTCTTGAAAACCGTGAGCGCTTTGACCTCTCGCACCTCAAGTTCGCCGAGCTGTACCGGGAGCTTTCCAATGAAAACGTGCTGGTGGCGGAATTCATCGAGGGCGCAACATTCGACGAGCTGCTCGAAGAGGGCCGCATGCCCTATGATCAGCTGCTGGAGCTGTTCCGCATGCACGGGTTTTACATGTTCGTCAGCGGCACCTTCCACGGCGACATCCACCCCGGCAACATCATCCTCAAGGACGGCGACCTCTATTTCGTCGACACCAGCGCCATCAGCCGCACGGGCCCCAAAATCAGGCGCGGGCTGTTCGACTTCTTCACGGCCCTGGCCTACTGGGATTACGGCGAGTGCGCTGTCTGCCTGAACCGCATGGCCGAGACCGGCATCACGGGCGCGAAATTCGATGCGTTCCGGGATAAATTCGTTGCGCTGTACGGCGATTTCAAGGAGACCACCGTGTCGCAGGTAAGCCTGACGCAGCGCATGATGGAGACGATCAAGCTGGGCGTGCACAGCGGCATGGTGTTCGAGCGCGGTATTTTCGCCATCATCAAGAGCCTGATGTACCTTGACGGCATGGTGCTGCGCTGCAACCCCGATGCCGTGCTCATGCGCGACATGCGGCCCTTCATCGGCCAGACCCGGGCCATGATGGACGCAGTCCCGCCGGCCGGCGCCGCGACGTAGCGCCGGCGCATCCCCTGCCTGCCATGCCGCGCGTGATGCGGCATCCAGAAATCAAAAAGCCTTTTCTGCACCCCTTCTTTGCCGCCCAAAGAAGCGGTGCCCCCAAGAAAGGGCGCCCAGCAACTCGTCCGCCTGTGGCGGATGCCCTCACAAAAGGCATGTTCGCGGCGGCGGCACGAACTCGCACATCCGGGCGCTCAAACAGCGTGCCGCCGGCACCCGCGACCATGCCTTTTGTTCGGCTTCGCTGCTAACGGGTTTTTAAAACACAGAACCGTAAACATAAAAATCTTGATGCCGCATCACATACAGTATGACTGGCTTGTCGCTTTGCAGGTTTTAGTTTCGATTTTCTAACCCCATCGTTTCGCTGCCGAGCCGGGTGCATTATCAAGGACACGGTCGTTATGCTGTCTGAGCGCCCGAATGTGCGAGTTCATAACGACCCCTTGAGAATGCGCCCGGCGAGGGAATCCGCCATAGGCGGACGCGAAACGCAGGGGCGGCTTTCTTGGGGGTACCCTTTCTTTGCCACCAAAGAAAGGGTACAAAAAGGATATAAAGATTTTTTGTTCGTATTTTTCTTTGTTCGGTCCCAAAGAAAAATACGAACAGGGGCCATGCACAGCCCGAAAACATAGTCTCAATCAGCAGCGTCCGCCGGGGCGTCCCCGCAGATACCTGCACCACGCAACCGCCGAATCGATCAAAATCACAATGGCCAGGATGAAAATAATGCCCACGAGCGCCGCGCTGACAGCGGCGGACGCCGTGCCGTCCGCTCCCGCGCGGATCTCTTCCATGAATGTCTGCAGCAGCGATGCAGCGGCCGTAAAGGTGCTGGCGGCCATGAAGAGCATGGGAATGAAGGTCACCCATGCATACCTGAGCTTGCCGGCCTTGATGATAATCGTCGTGCCCAGGCACAGGGCCATCATGGCAAGCAGCTGGTTGGCCGTGCCGAACAGGGGCCATACGGCGCTGAGCGACCCGTTGTAGAGGAAGAAGGCCCAGCACAGCACGACAGCAAGGCTTGCCGCGACCGCGCCTGCCGTCGACGTGAGATCGCCGAACGGCCGGTACACATAGCCCCCCAGCTCCTGCACGATATAGCGGCAGACCCGCGTGCCCGCATCGATGGTCGTGAGGATGAAAAAAGCCTCGAACATCAGTATGAACTGGAACAGGTAGGCCATCAGGTCCTTCAGCAGCGGAAGCGACGAGAAAATCTTCGTCATCCCCACGGCAAGCGATACGGCGCCGCCGGGACGGCCCGCCAGCTCCACCCCGATGAGGGCCGAGAGCCGCTCGACCTCCGCAACCGGGAACCCCATCGCGGCCAGCGCATCGAAGGGCAGCTTCGCGTTGATGGCGAAGTAGTCGCCGGGCATCAGGACCGATGCGGCGATCAGGGCCATGACCGACACGAACCCCTCGGTCAGCATGGCGCCGTAGCCGATGGGCAGGATGTAGCTCTCCTTCTCGATCATCTTCGACGTGGTGCCCGAGGCGAACAGTGCATGGCCGCCCGAGACCGCTCCGCAGGCGATGGTGATGAACAGGAACGGAAACAGCGCGCCCGGTATGACGGGGCCGCCGCCGCGTGCGAACCGGGTGAGGGGCGGCATGTTCAGCTCCGGGGCCAGCAGCATGACGCCGGCGGCAAGCAGGACGATGACCCCGATCTTCAAAAACGAGGACAGGTAGTCGCGCGGCGCAAGCAGCAGCCAGACAGGCAGGGCCGAGGCCACGAAACCGTAGGCGGCAAGCAGGATGGACAGCTCGTTTTTGTCAAGGGTGAGCATTCGGCCCAGCGCGGTCGCGGGAATGCCGTGGCCGAGTACCACGGTCAGCACCAGGGCGGCGGCGCCGGCAATGGAGACGCCGGCGATGCTGCCGGGGCCGATCGCTTTCATGTACACGCCCATGCACAGGGCGATCGGGATGGTCATGCCGATGATGAACACCCCCCAGGGGTTGTTATACAGGGAGTTGATGAATGCCAGGCCGAGCCCGGCAATGGCGATGATCATGACAAACAGCAGCATGAACAGCGCGGCCCCGCCCGAGAGCGCTCCGACCTGCCTGCGCACGATCTGCGCCATGGACTGGCCGTCCTGCCGCACGGAGGCGAACAGGATGATGAAGTCATGCACGCCGCCGGCAAGCACGGTGCCGATGACGATCCAGAGAAAGCCGGGCAGATAGCCGTACTGGGCCGCCAGCACGGGCCCGATCAGGGGGCCGGCGCCGGCGATGGCCGCGAAGTGGTGCCCGAACAGCACCCATTTGTTGGTGGGGTAATAGTTTTTGCCGTCGTTGAGGCGATGGGCGGGGGTCACCCGGCTGTCGTCGAGCACGGCGATCTTTGCGGCCAGAAATGCGCCGTAGAAGCGGTAGGCGATCACGAAAAAGCAGGCCGAGGCCACAATCAGCCAGATGGCCGATATCTTTTCCGACGGGTTGAAAATGCTTGTCGCCATTGCAAAGGCACAGGCGCACAGGCAGGAAAGAAGGGCCCAGAAAATTTTCTTTTTCAGACTCATACGCGGCAGCGGCCTGCTGTGAAATAATAAAAAAAGGGGCTGATATATATCATCCCCCGTGCGTGCAACAGCCTGTATTCAGGCGGCCAAAGTATAGGCCGCGCAGAGCTGAGCTGTCAATGCAAATTGCCATCACCTTTCTTTACTCGTCTAAAGAAAGGTGATACCCAAGAAACGACGCCCCGGCGTTTCGCGCCCCGACTGAAGTCGGGACGAGTTGCTGGGCGGCCTTTCTTTTGGTACTTTTCTTTGTCCGAAAAGAAAAGTACGAACAAAAATTTTTAACCTCTTTTTTGTACACCTTTTTTGCGTGCCCCAAAAAAGGCACCCCGGCGTTTCGCCCTTCGGCACGCTCAGGTCAGGCTCCCCGCCTGCGGCGGATCCCCTCGCCGGCAGCGAAACGATGGGGATGTAAAACTTTAAACCTTGAACTTTGGATTGTTTTTTCTCCCCCTGCGCTATCCCCGTGCCGGTCGCATAGTGTGCCTGTCCCGGTCTTTCCTTTTACTATGGACTTTTGATGTTAGAATCATATATATATTGAGCATAATCAGCGAAAGATTAAGAGCCGGGGAGGTGACGCAGAGAGCACGGGCAGTGGCTGTTGTTATGTGGATGGCCTTTTACCGTTTCAGAAGCCATAGAGTATGAGAAAAGGGAACCGATACGGGACTGAATGACTGGACGGAGATGTTTTCTCCATGAAAGGAGGTGGCTTTAAGGGAGTGCGTAAAGACGAAGAGAATGTGCATGAGAACAGGTACATCTTTTAATGTGGGGGGATCATATGAAAAAATCAAGAGTATATGCCTTGGCCATATTCACTTCTTTTACAATGCTTCTGCTGCTTGCAGGACTTTCCAGCCCGGTTGATGCGGCAACGTACTATGCCTGTTACAAAACTAAAAATGGAAAGAGTCTCCGCCTGGTACAAGGCAGCGGCCTATGCAAGGCGACCGAAACCGAAATGTCATGGAGTGATACAGGAGCGCCCGGGCCGGCTGGACCGGTGGGACCGGCAGGGCCTGAGGGGCCGGCAGGGCCTGAGGGACCCGAGGGGCCTCCAGGCGTAGCGCCAAACCAGGAATGCCCGGAAGGTGCTTACATGGTGGGGATTGACGCTTCGGGCAACATCAAGTGCAATGTAAAAACTGTTTTCGTTTCAAGCACCACGGTTCAAGGAGGAAAGTTCGGAAGCTTGAAGGCCGCGGATACAGTATGCCAAAATCTTGCAATAAGTGCCAACCTGGAGGGGACCTTCAAGGCCTGGATAAGCAGTACAAAAGATTCTCCGTCGACCTCATTCACTCGTTGGACAGCGCCCTATGTGTTAACGGACGGCACGAAAATAGCTGATAACTGGTCCGACCTGACGGATGGTTCCCTGGACGCCCCGATACATGTCGACGAGAGAGGATATGATTTGGGAATCACTGTCAGGGTCTGGACAGGCACCGGAGCGGATGGGGAGTTGTTATCCGCCTATGAAGGCTCAGGGCCGAATTGCAGCGATTGGACTTCGATAGAGCAAGATGGATACTGCGGCAGCTCCAGCGAAACAGATGGAAACTGGTCCGGCGTCTATGGAAGTGCGGATCTCTTTTCGTGTGACACTCCGCTGCACATATATTGTTTTCAACAATAGCAAAGGGATGGTACTTTTCTTTCCGGCTGGACTGTTTTCTTTGATCATTTAATGTGTAGCAGTCTCAATGTGCTCTGACAGGCACCGGTTTTAACGGGGTGCCTGTCAGAGCAAATGCAAGCTGGCATGTTCATGATTTGTCATGCCGGACTCCGATCCGGCATCCATTTTTTTTGAACGGGCCGCGCTTTATCGCGGCAGGACTTTAGACTTTGGACCTTGGACCTAAGACTTTGGACTTTAAGTTTTAGACTGAAACGGTTTATCGGCAGGCTATTTCAGGTTTCCACGGTACGGCCCGGGCAGCAGGCAGCGCACTATCCCATCATCTCACGCCCCGGCTTTTTATGCCGGCTTATGAATTTCAAGCCGAACATGTAGCCGCTTTTCTCCTTGCGCTTGAGCCAGATCAGTTTCGCCCGGCGGCTGACGGTTTTGCCGTTGTGCTGAAAGCGCATTTCAAACGGCAGGTCTGAGGAGGTTTCGAAACAGATGCCGCCGGTGGAAATATTGACGGCCTTTGCCTTGAGCAGGTCAAAATCGGCGATAAACTCTATCCCGGCATTGATTTTTTCCCGGACCTGCGCTGCGCTCAGCGCGCCGGACTGCTCCTGGACTTCGGCAATGCGCTTCTTGACCTTTGCGACCCTGCGCTCCAATGCCTCCAGTTCAGCCCCAAGCTCCTGCACGGTCTTTTTGGTAGTAGCCATGATAGCCCCCTTGACTGTGTGCGGGTTACCTGCCGCATGAAGCCGGCAACCGATGTCCAGGCTTCAATACAGCAAAAGAGGCCTTCATGTCAAGGCGCAGCTGCGGCTTGCAGGCACGTATTGTGCCTGCCTCTTTTCTTCATTGGACTTTAGACCCCGGACTTTGGACCTTGGGTTTTAGGCTATGGCCCCAAATCAGACCGCTTTGAAAGTCTGAATTCATTAATTCATGGACGTCCCCTAGTAGCTGCACGGTTCCCAAAGGCGCGTCAAACCCCGATCCGGCATCCAGAATGCAGGGTGCGCCGTGCGCACCATAAAAGAAATTTTTTTCGCACCCTTTCTTTGGCGGCAAAGAAAGGGTGCCCCCAAGAAAGCCGCCCCTGCGTTTCGCGGTCCGCCTGCGGCTGACTTCCCTCGGCGGGCGCACGATAGCGGGGTCGCCATGAACTCGCACATCTGGGCGCTCAGACAGCATGGCGACCCAGCCCCGCTCTCGCGCACCCGTTTCGGCTGCGCCCCGATGGGGATTTAAAACCTAAGCCCGTAAACCGAAGACCCAACCATTAATTGTCATGCCGCACTTGATGCGGCATCCATTCTTTATGTTTGAGATTCTATGTTCTAAAAACCCCGTTGCAACGACGCCGAGCAAAAGGCATGGGCACGGGTGCCGGTCTGCACAAAAAAAATGTAGGGGCGGTCCCCCCCCGTGGCCGCCCTCGTAGGGGCGATCGGCCGATCGCCCGTACAGTGCCGCCGCCGTGAACATGGTGTTTGTGAGGGAAGCCGAAGGCCGAGTTGCTGGGCGTCCTTTCTTGGGGGCACCGCTTCTTTGGGCGGCAAAGAACGGGTGCGAGAAATTTTGAACTTTGAACCCATGAGCTTTGAACGAAGGGGCCTGCTCCTTTGTTCAAAGATTTTATTTGACACTTGGAGGGATTTTTAATAGGTTTATAAAAAATTGTGCCATTTTTCGTATAAAAATTTAGCAGGCAAAATAAAACGCGGGCAAAACATTTCAAAGACGTGCTTTGTTTCAAAACAGGCGGGCTTCATGGGGTGTTCACACCAACCGGTTCCGGTTAAATTCATCAATAATAAAATTTGGCTTAGTGCAACAACTGTCTATTCCCCCTTTTTTAAGGTGAATAGATGAGAATACGCCTTCAGACTTTTTCATTTCGCTTCGCAGAGCAAGTACTCAACAGCAAGCTTGCCATAAAACAGGAAATTGAAAGCATCCTGCTTGATACAAGTATAAAGCTACAGGACTTATCGAGGCCTAAGTTCAACGAGGTTCTCGACGATTTGTTTTCTGCAAAAGGGTGGACAAGTCAGCCTGCTGTATTCGACGAAACCGGAGATCCTGCGGCTAAGATGGATTTCCTAAAAGAACGCGTTGGCATAGAAGTGGAGTTTGGTCATTCGTCTTTTATCGGAATCGATTTGCTAAAGTTTCAGGTATCGTCCTATTCGGGTTTGGATAAAATTGATGTTGGCGTTTATATTACTACGACAAAAGAGTTCCAGAAAGTAATGAAAAAGGAGTTTGCTCAAAACTGGGAAGGAAGTTTAAATTACGAAAAGGTTGTAAGATATTTACCGCATTTTAAAAGTGCGATTCAAGTGCCAATCTACGTCATAGGCCTTGATTTATAAGTATCGAATGAAGGCGAATAAAGTGCGCTGTCCCCTTTATTCCCCTTCGTTCGAGCAGTGGACCAGAAGGGCAACAAGTGGTTAGTGTCGAGGCATTATTGTCAGTTGTGGAATCTACAACAGACGAATAGGGCCAGCAAGAATAAGAAAGGGCAGCCACCCCCTCCTTTTTTTGTTAAAACGGATCCAAAGGACTAGGGGGAGAAAATATTTATTTATAATTGTCTCCTAATTCACACCAAAAATTATTTCCAACATAACCGAGATTCGCGATGCATAAAAAATATTATTTAATCATACTGATCATTGCCGTTATATTTATCGGCTTCTTCATTGCGAAGAAAGGAAACAACTCCCAAATTAAAATAGGCGTTATCTTACCGTTAACAGGGCCATCGGCAGTGCATGGCAAAGACATTACAAATGGTATCAAAATGGCATATCTGGAAATTCTCCAGTCATTAGGCCCCGGTGCCCCTAAACCAAAACTATTAATTGAGGATGATTTTTCTGACCCAAAGCATGGTGTTTTTGCTATAAAAAAAATAATTGGGTCAGAACACCCTTCAATTATAATTGGGCCTGTTGCGAGTTCAATCATGCTGGCGATGATTCCAATTGTAGAAAAAGAAAAAGTTGTTCTCCTTTCGCCTGCGGCATCAAGCCCAAAGATATCAAATTCCAGCAGATATGTTTTTCGAATATCTTTGTTAGCTAGTCAACAGGGAGAAATACTCGCCGAGTATTGTAAATCTAAATTAAAAACTAACAAAGCCGCTATTCTATATCTTAATGACGATACCGGAATTGCATATAAAAATGCCTTTCAAAAAAACTTTACATCCCTTGGTGGAACAATTACGTTCATTGATTCTTATGAAAAAAATAATTCTGATTTTCGCACACAATTAGTCAAGATAAAAATCCAAAATGCCGGAGTCATATTTATACCAGGAACTCCAAATTCAACAGGCCTTATCCTTCGACAAGCAAAAGAACTAGGGATTGATGCTAAATTTATAGGAAATTATGGTGCAGAGGGACAAGAACTCCTTAAAATTGCTGGCAATGCTGCTGAGGGCTTTGTTTTCACATCGATACCAATTTCAAAAAAATTCATAAATGATTACTCCTCCAAATATAACGCAGACCCTACTATTGGTTCTGCGCTTGGTTACGATGCCTTACATATTGCTTGGAACACAATCTGTAAATATGGCGACAAACCGGATTCGATACAAATGGGCTTAATGGGTTTAAAAAATTACATTGGTGCTAGTGGCACAACCAATATGCTACAGTCTGGTGATGCTGAAAAAGAATGTTGCTTGAAAATTGTCCGGGAACAAAAATTTGAAATTTTACAATAACGGAGTGAAACAATGCCAAATGAAAAATTTAATTTTAATAATGATATCCGTGATGGTTATTTAAATACATGGAGCCAGCTAACAAAAAATTTTCAACAAACTGACCTTGAAGAAATTCAAAATAACCCTCTAAAATACGAAAAATTTATTACAACAAATATCAAATCGTTCCTTAAAACAATAGGTAAAACGCTAAGTGATGAAAACTATAAAATCACAATAGGAATAATTCACATTAACTCATTTTTCACAAACAGCCGTATACGTATTCCGTTTTGTGGACCAGATGTTCAAAGGTTAGAAGAATGGGAAAATGCCCTTTACAACTTAGATTCATACAATAACAGTTCAGATGATAAATCCTTAATGTTCTTGCAACCCGATAATCCCACTCATTTAATCACCGAATTAATGTGGCGTCTTAAACCTAAAGAGGATAACACTAATGGCTATGGGTTGGCATTGTTCAAATCAAAGCATGGAAGAATATTTCAAATTATTAAAAGATCAGAAAAGATCAAAACTTTAGTTTTTGAAAATAATGAA
>CAIRTM010000142.1 GCA_903881505.1 uncultured delta proteobacterium
AGTCCCCAATATTAATTAATTTATTTAATATTTGCCAAACATAATAAACACTAAAAAAACAATATTGACAAAAATATGTCTTTTATATACTGTGCTAACAAAAATAAGCATTGCGATATATTGAAAATATAAAGGCCATGAAAACCACGCAAAAGAACCTAAAAAAATTTAACAATACAGCAGCGTGCATAGTTGCAGCTTCGGTTTCACCTTTTGCCCTGTGCGGCCTGAGCAGCATGTTTAGCAGCCACAAAAGTTGCACGGCGATATTTTTTTACTGGCTCGTTACGATTGCCGGTCTTCTGGCCGCCAGACAGATCAAAGAGCTGGGCCGCAGGTATTCTCTGACAATTTCCAAAGATTTTATTATCTACAAAGAGCCGTTTGCATCAAAATTAGTCAAGTTCGCCGACGTATTGTCAATCCATGCGGCGCCGGATAACCATCTGGTGTTTACAACATTATCAACCAGGCTCGTTGTGCCCCGCTCGGTCTTTACCTGCTATGACGAGCTTGCGCAAGCAACGGCCCTGCTCAAGCGTTTCGCGCCGTCCTCCTGCCGGATAGACCTTCACGGCATCGCCCTGCAGGCGCACTGACCGATAGCATCTGTCAAATGATAAAAAGCGCCATAGCTGTGAGAAAGCATACTGCGGCTTGGTGCTGCATCACGCACGCGCTGCGGTAGTGCGGCAGGACATGGGTCAAAGCGGATGGTGGTTCGCAAGGCTGATCGCCGGGATGGCGCAGCACCGGAAATCCTGCGGGACGCCAGGGGTATGAATCTGCCGGGGGAATGCTGGTGCCGGCCCCCGGGATTGCGATCAGACAGGGATGGTGTACATGCCGTTTGCCGGAACAGCGTCCAGGGAAAGCTTCACGCTCTCCTGGCAGGAATCCAGCGCTTCAACCACGCGCGGATCAAACTGCGTGCCGCTTGCCTCACGGATCCTGCGCATCGCCTCTTCATGCGGCATACCCTTGCGGTAAACCCTGTCCATGGTAATGGCATCATAGGTATCAGCAACGGCAACGATACGGGCCGACAGCGGAATATCGTTTCCGCTCAAACCGCGCGGATAGCCAGTGCCGTCCCAGCGCTCATGGTGGGAGTAGGCGATCTGCTTGCCAAGCGTGAAGAAAGATCGGCCGCCCATGCGCTTTTCGACCTCATCAAGCGCGTTGCCGCCAATCAGGGTGTGGGCTTTGGCAAGCTCGAATTCATCCTCGGTAAGCGGCCCGGGTTTCAGCAGGACCGAATCGGGCGTACCCACCTTGCCGATATCGTGCAGCACGGAAGACAGCACAAGATCATTGACATACTCATCGGTAATATAGCCTTCAAACTCGGGCTTGCTGCGAAGCTCCTCGGCGAGAAGCTTACACAGCCTGCTGACCCGTTGCAGGTGCAGCCCGGTACGGAAATCACGGCACTCGGACAGCGTTGCCATGCCGATCACGGTTTCAACGCGCGCCTTTTTCAGCTTCTCAAACGAAGAGGATATTTCAGAATTCAGCTCCACGAGTTTTGATCGTTCAAGCCTGATTTTCTCCTGCTGGTTGCCGACCAGCGCGCCCGCAAGGATCAAAAAGCATCCCCAGGTAAGCACAAAAAGAACCACCTGCACGGTATCATGCGGCTGCTGCAACTGAACCGGCGATACGATAGCGTAAAATACGACAAGGCATACGCAAAAGACTGCGCCGGGAACCGACAGCCGGATGCCGACATAATATCCGGCCAGTATGACAGGCAGAAAAAAGAAATTCAGAAACGATATATTGTTGGGGATAAAATAGGTAATGAGGGCGGCTGCTATTATGCTGACGCTTATGAAAATTTTTTCGAAATTTCCACGCAGAAACTCTACCGGTCCCGTCAAGCTGCACCTCGCTTTATCGAAGGTATCCGCGTCATTAGTTTAAATACTAACCGCATAACGACTGCCCGTCAAGGCAAAAAATGCTGTCCCGTTCACTTTGCGCCACATTGAGGCCGAACGCAGCGGACAATGCAATCAGCGCGTCATATGATTTTGCCCGGGTTGAGTATGCCCTTAGGATCAAAAGCATGCTTGATTCGACGGTACAGTTCGATTTCCTCTGGACTCTTGGCCATGCCGAGATAGTCGCGTCGAATGCAGCCGATGCCGTGCTCGCCGGTAATGGTGCCGCCGTGGCCGATCGCGCGGCGGTATATTTCGCGCTTCAGTTCAGGCAGCATGGCCCGCCACCTGTCATCCGGCATGCTGTCCTTCAAAACATCGATATGCACGTTACCGTCCCCGGCATGGCCGAACATCACGGAGCGAAGCGACAACGTGCGCAGATGCGCCTTGAGCCCTGCCAGGAACACAGCGACCTCGCCGCGAGGCACAACGCAGTCTTCGGCCAGGAACACCGGGCTGTGCGCGCGAAGGGCCTCACGGATCGACCGGCGGCCCTTCCACAGCCGCTCCTGCTGTGCCGATGTCTGGGCAACAAAAATCCTCCTCGGCTCGATGGCGCAGGCCGCGGCAGCTGCCTCAAGGCTTTCAAGGCAGGCCTGCTGCGATGAGCCTTCGAGCTGCAACAGCAGGTGCGCTCCTGCATCAGTGCAGGCCATCAAATCCTGCCCCAGATGCGCGGTAACAAAAGCAATGGCATCCTGCTCCATGAATTCAAGGGTCGATGGAACGATACCGCCCTGCAAAAGAGCTCCCGCCGCGGAAACTGCAGCGTTCATGTCCTCAAATGGCATCAAAAGGTCGATGCTGTGCGGGGCCGCAGGCACCAGCCGCAGATAGATTCTGGTAATGACCGCCAGAGTCCCTTCGGATCCGATCAGCATGCCGCAGATGCTGTAGCCGGTAGCGTTCTTGACATATTTGCCCCCGCTTGTGATGACGCTGCCGTCCGCCAGGACACACTCAAGTCCGGTGACGTAATGGCCCGTTATGCCGTACTTTACCGCCCGCGGGCCGCCCGCGTTTTCCGCGACATTGCCGCCGATTGAGCAGGTATCAAGGCTGGCCGGGTCCGGCGGATACATAAGCCGGTGGCGCAGGGCAGCCGTTTGAATGTCGGCGGTAATGGCGCCGGGCTCAACAACCGCGCTCATGTTGCGGGCGTCGATCTCGAGAACGCGGTTCATCTTCTCGAGTGAAAGCACGATCCCGCCGTTGACCGCTACCGATCCCCCGGTCACGCCCGTTCCGGCACCGCGCGGTGTTACCGCAACCCCGTAATCGTTGCAAATTTTTAAAACAGTGGAAACATCGATGGCAGACTGTGCGCGCACAACGCACGCGGGCAGCGCATACAGGTCAACGGTCTCATCCCGGGCATAGGTTTCAAGCACGTCAGGGTCGACGACGACGCGGCCGGGCAGCGCTGACTGGAGTTTTTCAATTGCAGATGCTAACTGGCTCATGGCGGCGCTGCGGTACGTTGCACGGGATGCAAGACAGGCTTCGATTTAATTGACTTTGTTATAGCACCTATGGTTATAATTACCAATCATAATTAATGCATTTGTAAAACTCTTCGCTGTCCCTGGGAGTCTTTGCAGTCTTTTGCAGACCGTGCGGTTTAAAGACAGCCGCAACAATCTTAAAGAACCGTCTCATTCATGACCGACGCCCCGTCGATTACCGCCAATGCACTCACGCTTTTCCGCACTGCGGTTCCCCAGCTGCTTGTATTTACCAATGAAAAATTCAAGCTCGAGAGCGCCTATGCAGGCCATGACGCGCGCCCGGCCAGCCCGGCCCGGATCGAGCAGTTCAACCATGACCTGGCAGGACTGCTGGCGGGAGTCTATGAATTCTCGCTGTTTAATAATCTTGACGGCGAATTCATGCGCCTTGCAGGCATACTGACCTCCCACGGAGCAGGCCGCGCGGTGATTGAGGCCGGGCTGAAGTCCTGGATCATGGCCCTTCAGACGCTGGTCAAGAGGCCAGAGTCCGATGAGCTGACTGCGCCGCTGATCAGCCTGCTGAAGTCCTTCGGCGGCCTGTGGTCCCGCGCGGCCGTACCCCCGCCGCCGCTTGACGGCGACGCCCTGCGGCTGCATGATTTTCTTTTGAAGCGCAACCGCCGGGGGGCCGCTGAAGCCGTGCTTGCGCTGCTGCGGGAGGGGGCAACCATCGAGCAGGCATATCAGCGCACACTGCTGCCGGCGCTGCTCAGCATCCTGCTCAGGCAGCGCCAGGGCTCACTCAGCACGGCGCACGCACAGGCGGCCGCGGACATCTGCCGCTATATCATGTACCGTGTTCTTGACAGCATTGAGAACGGGCAGCATCTGCCGCTCAAAATGCTGGCCTCCTGCATGCCCGGCGAGACAGACCAGCTGGGCATGGAGCTTTTCGTCAACTATCTTGAGATACAGGGCTGGCAGGTGATTTTCATGCGCGAGTCCTACACGCTCGATGAAATCACGCAGGCTGCGGCGGAGTTCGAACCCCATATCGCGCTGCTGTCGGCCTCCTCGATCCAGAGTCTGCCGGCTGCCGTCGAACTGGCAGCGCTCATCAGGCAGACCCGCCCGCAGACCCGCGTGGCGCTCGAGGGCCGCGCAGCGCTGCTTGCCCGCGAACAGCTCGGCAGACGCGCCGACGCCGTTATCAGCGGTTTTGAAAAAGGGCACCAGACACTGCTGCACCTGCTCGGCGCACCGTCACAGCGGCAGAACGGGGGACAGTGCTGATCATGCGAAGCATCGTCGCCCTGAAAATCCTGCTCTACGACAAGGCAACCACGGCCGGCTCACTGATAGGCGTTATCGCCATCGTGTTTCTGGTGGGCCAGCAGCTGGCGGTGCTGTTCGGACTTTTTACCTACATGTCGGTGCTTGTCGACCACAGCGGCGCCGACATCTGGATATGCAGTAAAAATACCCTCAACATCAATGCCACCGACACCCTGCCGGAGCGCTATGCCGACCGCATCAGCGGCTTGCCGTTCATTGCCTGGGCTGAGCCGGTGCTGTTCGGCAATGCGACCTTTATTACCCGCGACGGCAAGGCCGAATCGCTGCAGGTGGTCGGCCTGCAGCCGTCCAGCCGCGCGCTGTGGCCCTGGCGCTTTCATGAGGGCAGCGTGGAGGACATGCTGGAGGACGAAGGCCTGACGTTGGAACGGCTTGATCTGGGAGTGTACGGCGATCCCAAAATAGGCGACGTGTTCGAGGTCAACGATGTCCGGATGCGCATCAGCGCAATCACCCAGAGCATCAAGGGCTTTTCCGGCCGGATGGCCTTTACCAACGTTGTGAAAGCCCGCAAAATACTCAAAACAACGCCCGGGCGCTGCAAGGCGGTCGTGGTGAAGCTGAAGCCGGGCGTGCCGCTTGAAGAGGCCATTGCCGGCATACAGGCCGTGCTGCCGGACACGGAAGTCATGTCAAGCGCCCAGCTGTCCGCCCGCACGCGCATCTACTATGTAAAAAACACCGGCATGGGCGGCAGCTTCGGATTTTCAACCATGATCGGGGCCCTGGTCGGCATCATTATCATCACGCTCACGATGTACACGGGCGTGCTGCAGCGCCAGAAGGACTTCGCCGTGCTGCGCGCCCTGGGAGCCCGCAAAAGCGATATTTTCGTAATCGTGCTGTGCCAGTCGCTGATCATCGCCCTGGTGGGAATTTTTATCGGATTTTTGCTGCTGGGCTCATTTCTAAACGGAACCGTTGATACAAACCTGCCGGTGTACATGCCGCGCCGGATTGCGCCGATGCTGGCACTGGGAACGCTGCTGCTGTGCATGCTGGGGTCCCTGCTTGCAGTCCGCAAGGCGATCAGCGTGGAGCCGGCTTCCGTATTCAGATAGCCCGCGCGAACGAGATGGTGCCTGCGGCCTCATACTGACACAGACATAGGCCCAACAAGGAACGGCCCGACCATGCCTGAACCCATACTGCAGCTTGCCGGCATTGCGCGCGACTTCTACGACGGACGCAACCTGCGCCGCGTGCTGGAAAAAACCGACCTGGATATCTACCCGGGCGAATTCACCATCCTGGCAGGACCCTCGGGCAGCGGCAAGACGACCCTTTTGACCATCATGGGGCTGATACTGAAACCATCGGAGGGCTCAATCGCAATTCGGGGACGGGCGATTACGAAAATGTCCGAGAGCGCGCTGGCATCGCTGCGGCTGCACAATTACGGTTTTGTGTTCCAGCTGGCGGAGCTGCTGCCGGCCCTGAGCGTCATGGAAAACATCATCGTGGCCAGCGGCATCCAGGGCCGCCGGGTTCCGGCTGCGCTGCGCCGCCGCGCCGAAGAGCTGCTTGATGGCTTCGGTTTGGCCGACTGTATCAACCTGCGTCCCCTGCAGCTTTCCGGCGGCCAGAAGCAGCGCGTGGCCATTGCGCGCGCCCTGGTCAACGAGCCGGCCGTGCTGCTGTGCGATGAGCCGACCTCGGCGCTCGACTCGGAATCAAGCGCCATCGTGCTCGACGTACTGAAAAAGCTCTCCCGCGACACAAACCGCGCCATGATCATGGTAACCCATGACCCGCGCGTATTTCCCTTTGCCGACCGGCTGATTAAAATAGAGAACGGCGCGATTGTCTCGGACACACGAACCATCGGCCAACCCTTACCCGGAGAAACGCACTGATGAAAAAGCTGTTTAAAACAGGTATTCTGATCACCGCCGTCATCGCCGGCAGCATGTTTATCGTTACAAGTTTTTTAAAAGCCTCCCGCCCTCCCCAGGCCGCCCAGCCGCCGGTTATCGCACAGGCGCCGGTCAGGGTCTACGGCGTGATCGAGCCGTCCGGCCGTGAGGTCTTTGTCAGCCCGCCTCTCTCGCGCAGAATTATCAGCCTGCACGCCTCCGAAGGCGACACGGTCGTGCGCGGACAGCTGCTTGCAGAGTTGGAGAACCTCGTTGAGCGCGCGCAGGTCACGCTCAACGAGGCAAAAATAGAGCTTGCCCGCAAGGCCATCGAGCTCGAAGATGATAACATGAAACGGTCCCGGCAGCTGTACACCAAAAACATCGACTCGGAATACACCTACACGCAGGCGCGCCTGCGCAAGGAGCTGGAGGAAAAACGGCTTGCCGTCGCCAGCGATGAACTCAGGCACGCTCAGGCCCAGCTCGAGCAGACACTGCTTCGATCCCCGATTGACGGCATCATATATAAATTCGACCTTCGGCTGGGCGAGACCCTGGCCTCCGGCGACAACAGCCGCATCGTGCTGGGAGAACAGGGATACTGGGCGCGCATGTGGGTTGAATCGTTCTGGCGCGAGCGCGTGAAACCCGGAACGCAGTATGATCTCTACGACAGTGAAACGCGCGAGAAGATCGGCACCGGCCGGTTTCTGAAACGGATCCCGTACATGGGCCGGCGTGATTTCCGCACCGAAGACATGCAGGAACGCTTCGACACCAAGTTTCAGGAAGTCATCCTGGAAGTGACACCGGTCAATGAAAAACTGCCAATCGGGCTCACGGTTGTGGCTGAACTGGCGGACAATGGCGATTGAGCCTGACGCCCGGTTTACCCGACTGCCCTGCCCCGGCCGCAGTGTACGCCTCAAACGTCAATTGTCAATTTCGATCACAATACAGAATTTCCTGTAAAAAAAGGCAGGGCCCTGTAAAGGCCCTGCCCATGGTGTTGCAGATTTTATTGCCTGCCGTTGATGCTTAAAACCCCGCCGGCAGCGCTATCCCGCCGGAAGACTGCAGAAGGTTGCCGAACACATTGATGCCGAAGCCGACCCTGCCGGTGACAGCCAGGGCGGGTGGAAACATCACATAGCCCCTACCGTTTAGGCTGAGACTGTCGAGGGGTAAACGGACCGCGCATTCCATACACAAAAAAACCCGTTCATGGCTTGAAAGGTTCAGCACGAACGGGTTAACTATGCTCGTATTAAAAAATGCCCGGAGAAAAAGGCCCTACCCCAGCAGCTTCCTGGCATCGGCCTTTTTCATTGCCATCACCTCGCTGAGCCTTCGAGCGGTTGCGGCACGCAGGGCCAGCGGCCCCTGCTTGCGCTCCCAGACCGAAACCAGCTGATTGCTGACCCCGGCAAGGGCGGCAAATTGATGCTGTGAAACGCCCAGCCGCGTGCGCAGCTTTATGATGTGCGCGCTGTCAAATCCGGCGACGAGTTTCCCCGGGCCGGTGCCTGACGATTTCCCCCTGGTTTTTTTTGAGGGTTTTGTCTGTTTGCCCAGCCGCCCGTACACATCAGCCTTTTTCTGCTGCTTCAGTTCAGCCAGTGCCGCGCGGACAGCGCTGTTGCGTATATGCACCCGTCCCTTTTTAGTCTCCCACACGGATACGATCTGCACGCTCACGCCCAGCAGCTCTGCCAGTTCGCCCTGCGTGATTCCAAGGCGGTTGCGCATGCTCCTGAGCGACTTGGCGTTCACGCGCAGGTCATCAGGCGCCTCAACAGCCGGAGCCGCAGCACTGCGCTGCGCGGCCTTCACACCTGCCTTCACCAGCCTTTCAATCCCGGCAATGCGCTTTTTTGACTCAACCTGTGCTTTTTTCACGGCCGACAGGCCCTTTTTCTGGGCAGCTGCAAGCTGTACAATTTCACGGCGCACGATACGCTGGATCTCGGCCCTCAACACTTTGACAATGTTTGACATACATGCTCTCCTGTATGAAGTATAGTGGCTGCCCCCACCGTCTGCCCGCGTTCCACAAAAACCGGGATACAGCAATAATGCCACGTTAATGCGGAGGGAATACCCGGCAGGGCCTAAAACATGGCTGCGCGGGCAGTGTTTCAAATTTCGGCGACAACAGTACTACTAAATCAATACGCAAACAAGTGAAAAACACACCGCATCAAAAAAAGTACGCAGGCCGGGTCATCTTAAAACTTGATAACGATGTGGGCATTCGCGCGCAGTTCTGAGTACCACTTCACATACAATTTCTCAAATTCGCGATTGTACAGAACCGGCCGTATGTCGCGCACGTGGTTTTTCCAGCCGGGTTCGGCTGCGCCGTCTTCACGCACGGTAACCACGACGATGTGAAAACCGATCGGGGACCTGATCACCGGGCTCAGCGTGTTTTCTGCCAGCCCGAAAGCGGCCTCTTCGACTTCAGGAAGCAGCTGGCCTTTATAGAAAAAACCGAGGTCCCCCCCGCGATCGGCCGACGGGCACTGGGAATAGGCCGCGGCCAGCTTCTCAAACGAGGCGCCGGCTTCAAGCTGCGCCCTGATCGACTCGGCCCGCTCCTGCAGAGCGCTAATCTGTTCAGGTGTAAATTCCTTGTCGATCCGCAGCAAAATCTGCTTCAGCCGCACGCGTGCGCCCGGGCGCTCGTTGGGCCGGATGTTTTCATTGTAATATTTCTCCATGTCGACATCGCTGACAACGACCTTGGCGTTGACCTCGCGCCCGATAAGCTCAGAAGTCATAAGCTCGGCGCGCACGGCGGACCGCACGTCTTCAATCGTCAAGCCTGCCTTCGCAAGCTGGGCCTTGAGTTCCTTATGCGTCATCTTGTTGCGGGCAAGAATCTCCTGCATCGCCTTTTCGAGGTCCTTATCCTTGGCCGTGATTTTCAGGCGGTTGGCTTCCTGCACCATGAGCTTGCGCTCAACGAGCTGCTCAAGCAGCTGCCGCTCCATTTCGCGGCCGGGCTTCTTCTGTTCTCCGCCCATACTGGCAAGCACAATGTACCTGTCGAATTCGGACTGGGTTATGATCTCGTCGTTCACGACGGCCAGAATCCGGTCGAACGTCTCGGCACTGCTGCAGGCCGGGGCGCACAGTGCCACGAGCAGGCCGGCGGCGCATAGTGATCTGAGCATACATCCACCTTCTGTAAAAAAAATAACGGCATGCGCCGTTTCGGTTGTGACCGGGAGCGATTATACTCTCTTACGCGGATGATTGCAACCGGTTCAGCACGGTGCGCGCCTCGGCCGCAAGGTCCGCCCCGGGGGCGACACGCACATGCAGCTTCAGCTGCGGCGTGAACTGGTAACGGCCCGGATCGGCGCTCACGGTTCTCACGATATGGTCAAGCTGTTCGGCGGCGTCATCGTGAAAGCTGAACACAAGGCAGCCCTTATAATAATCAACCGCAGTGATCAGCAGGCCGCGCAGTGCAACACGCAGCCGCGCCACCTCGAGCAGCAAGGCGGCCTGCGGCGGCAGAACACCGTAGCGGTCGCGCATCTCGGATTCCAAGTCGAACGTTTCCTCCTCGGCAAGCACGGCTGCTATGCGGCGGTACAGCACGAGACGCTGGTTCACGTCGCTTACGTAGTCCTCGGGAATATAGGCCTGCAGCTGCAGATTGACCTCCGGGTCGATGCGTGGGCGCTCCTGCTCGCCCTTCATCGCTGCGATGGTGCCGGCAAGCAGCTCAAGATACATATCCATGCCGACCGCTGCCATGTGGCCCGACTGGGCGTGTCCGAGTATATTGCCGGCCCCGCGTATCTGCAGATCACGGGTCGCCAGCCGGTAGCCTGAACCGAGTTCGGTAAATTCGCTGAGCGCTTCCAGACGCTTGGCAGCCTCGGGACTCATGGTGCTCGAGGCCGGCACCAGCAGACAGGCATAGGCCCGCATCCTGCCGCGGCCCACACGTCCTCTCAGCTGATACATCTGTGCCAGGCCGAGCCGGTGGGCGTTATTGATGATGATCGTGTTTGCGCTCGGGAAATCAAGGCCCGATTCGATGATCGTGGTGCACAGCAGCACATTGATGTCGGCGCGCACAAAACGCAGCATGACGTCCTCAAGCTCGTGCTCATTCATCTGGCCGTGCGCGACGCCCAGGCGCATTTCCGGCACAAGGCGTCGCAGGTACGCGGCCATCGACTCAATCGAGCGGACCCTGTCATGCACGAAGAATACCTGCCCTCCGCGCGTGAGCTCACGCATGATCGCCTCGCGGATCAGGGCTTCGTCGAAATGCGCGACCACTGTCCGGATCGACAATCGGTCCTGCGGGGGCGTTTCAATCGTCGAAAAATCGCGCACGCCGAACAGCGACAGCTGCAGGGTGCGCGGAATCGGGGTTGCGGTCAGGGTCAGGACATCAACCATGCTTTTGAGCTGTTTGATCTTCTCCTTCTGCCTTACCCCGAAGCGATGCTCCTCGTCGATAACCAGCAGGCCCAGATCCCTGAAAACGACATCCCTGCTGACAAGCCGGTGCGTTCCGATAATAACGTCGATGTCGCCCCGGGAAAGTTCCGCGATAATCCGGCGCTGGTCTTTGGGGCTGCGGAACCGGCTGATGATCTCGACCCGCACCGGATAGGGGGCGAAACGGTCGCGAAACGTCTGGTAGTGCTGCTGGGCAAGGATGGTCGTCGGCACGAAAACGGCCGTCTGTTTGCCGTTCATGGCGGCACGGAACGCGGCCCGCAGGGCCACCTCGGTTTTACCATAGCCGACGTCGCCGCATATGAGACGGTCCATCGGACGATCCGACGACATGTCCTGCATTACATCCCGTATGGCGGCGGCCTGGTCGGGCGTCTCCTCGAACGCAAACGATGCCTCGAACTCGCGGTAGTAGTGGTCCTCGGGGGCGAACGCGTGGCCGAGAGCGACCTTGCGGACTGAATAGAGCTCAAGCAGCTCGCGGGCGATTTTTTCAACCGACTCGCGGACTTTGCTCTTGGTGCGCTGCCAGCCGGTGCCGCCGAGACGGTCAAGCTTCGGGGGGGTATCCTCGGCGCATTCATATTTATTGATGAGCGTGATGCGGTCAACCGGCAGGAACAGCCGGTCTCCGCCCAGGTATTCCAGGCGCAGGTAATCGGCCCGAACGCCGCCGGCAGTAAGCGTTTCAAGTCCGCGGTATATGCCGATGCCGCTGTCGCGGTGTACGATATAGTCGCCGGGCTTGAGGTCGCTGAAGTCCGAAAGCGCGGTCCCCGTGCGCAGCCGCGCCGCGCGCGAGCGGCGTTTTTTTTCACCGAACATCTCCTGCTCGGTCAGCAGGACCAGCCGCCCGGCCTCGGTGCGAAAGCCGCGCGCAATCTCACCGGCAAACAGCTCAACGGCGCCTGACAGGGGCCGTTCAAGCAGCGCCTCAAACGAAACATCCGGCACGTACGCGGCCTTCAGGCCGTAGTCGCAAAACAGTCCTGCAAGGCGCTCGCACTGCCCGGCGCCGCTGCATGCCACAAGCACGCGGAAACCGTCCTCGATCCAGCGCTCCATGCGAGCGGCAAGTTGTGTCAAAACGCCGTCACGGCTGTCGGCCGCACGCAGCTCCTGACGGATATCCTCGTTTGCCTGTGTCGCGAATATGACCTGGGCTTCGGTCCGCCGGGCCGTCCAGCTCTCAAAGTAAACCGTCTGGCCGCATACGGGAGCCTGGTCCGGCGGCTCAAACGGCAGGAACATCTCGGCCGGCCCTGAAGCTGCGCGGCGCTCTTCGCAGGCTGCCTGATACGCGCCTGTAACGTCCTGCCCGAGCGCGGCAATGCGCCGGGCGGATTCATCCGGATCGCACCAGATTGCGAGCGTATCGCTGCCGAGATAGTCGTTCAGGGCAGCACCGTGTCCGTACACCAGCGGCAGGCAGTAGTCCGAACCCGCGGGCAGAAAACCGCCTGCCAGATTTTCAACAAACGCACGGCGCCTCGAGCCCGCAAACGATTGCGGGTTTTCCCGCGCGCGCTCAATACATCCGGCCACAACAGGAGGGCTGACGATCAGTTCGCGCACCGGCACGATATGCATGCAATCGATATCGCCGCAGGAACGCTGGGTGCCGGGGTCGAACAGGCGCAGGGACTCAACCGTGTCGCCGAACAGATCAATGCGCACCGGACTCTGATAGCCGGGAGGATACACATCGATGATGTCGCCGCGCACGCTGATGTCGCCGCGGTCCTCGACAAGGCTCACGCGCGTGTAGCCGCAGGCGACCAGAGATGCCAGCAGGGCGTCGCGGTCCACCGTGCCGCCGCGGACGATGTCGCGGCAGGCGTCAATCAGTATCTCGGGCGGCACAACGCGCTGCATCAGGGCCCGTACGCAGGTGACCGTAATCAGCGGAGCGCTCATTTCACAGAGCCGGTAGAGCGTCCACAGGCGCCGCGCGCTCACGTCGCAGTGAATCAGCACCTGCTCATAGGGGCGCGTATCGGGCGGGGGAAACAGGCATACATCGCTGTCGGGGCCGTCTTTCTGGCTGCGGAAAAACAGAATGTCGGCATAGAGCTCAAGCGCCTCCTCACGCGTCGGCGTAATAAGGCAGATCGGGCGACGGAGCGCATCAAAAAGAAGCGAGGCCGCCAATGCGCCGGAAGAGCCCCTGATGCCGGATGCGAACAGCGGGCAGGCGCCCTGCCGGATCGCGTCCAGCAGCGCACGGCCTGATGTCTTCTCACTGAAAAATGCTGAACCGGCTATGGACATGGAAAGGGCAAAACTGCTTGACGGTCAAAAGCATGGGATACGTTCGAAGGCTGCCCCGGCACGCTCAGCGCCGTCCGGAGCACGCGCCGCGCACACAACCGCCCGGGCGCATACAGGCATACGTGCATGCGGCTACGGCTGCGGCGGCTCGAAAATATCAACCCCAGGCGGCGGCGTAAATTCAAACAGCGAATCTGACAGACCCTGGTCAACCCTGATGTCCTCGAACCGCAACTCGGTCCGGTTGCCGAACGCATCCGTCAGGCAGGATTTCCTCACCACCGAGGTCGCCCGGTCAAGCCAGAGCACAAGGCTGGCAAGCGTCGGATCAGGCTCGATGGGAATGAGCTCGATCACGGTCAGCGAACCGTCAGCGCCCGGGGCGTTCTCAACGAACGCCGCCCTGTATCGTGCAAGGACATCGATCCTGCCGCGGAACAGGTCAATGACAATGTGCTGCGGGACCGTGGTAAAATTATTTTTCATGGCCTGTCTGTCTTCCGGCAGATAGACCCACAGGGTTTTTCCGTCAAGGATAATATGCTGCTCTTCCGGCGATTCATACTTCCAGAGCATCTTGCCCTGCTTCTTGAAATATACCCTGCCGGTGGCCTTCTGCACAACAGCGACGGCGCCGGAACTGGTCTGCTGCTGAAAAGCGGCCTGCATGTCTTTCAAAGACTCATAGGCCCGCTCGAGTTTTTTGACCTCCTGCGCGACGTCGGCGGAAGCTCCGAACGCTCCCGGAGGCATACACGCAATCAGCAAAGCCGCACACGCGGTGATTCTCAGTTTCATCCTGGATCCTTTCAGCAGCAGCTTTTCTACAGTTTATTGACCAGCACGTCCCTGGGCTTCACCCCGTCGCTCTGGCCCACGACGCCCTCGCGCTCCATGCGCTCGATCATGCGCGCGGCCCGGTTATAGCCGATGCGCATGCGGCGCTGCAGGTTTGATATTGAGGCCTGCCGCGTTTCCGTCACCAGCGCGACCGCCTTGTCATAGAGCTCATCATAATCGTCCTCCTCTTCAGCGGCTGACTCCTCCTCGCGCGCGGCCAGGATCGTCTCGTCGTAGGAAGGCTGGGCCTGCTTCTTGATGAACTCGGTCACCCGGGTGATTTCCTGCTCGGAAATAAAAGCGCCGTGAATACGCTGCAGGCGCGAGGTGCCGGGCGGAATGAACAGCATGTCGCCCATGCCGAGCAGCTTCTCGGCGCCCATCGTGTCGAGGATGGTGCGCGAATCGACTTTGGACGAGACCTTGAATGAAATACGGCTCGGGAAATTGGCCTTGATCACGCCGGTCAGGATGTCGACCGAGGGCCGCTGGGTTGCGATCAGAAGGTGAATGCCGGAAGCGCGCGCCATCTGGGCCAGCCGGGCGATAAACTGTTCGACATCGCGCGCGGCGATCATCATCAGGTCGGCGAGCTCGTCGATCACAACCACAATGTAGGGCATGAGCGCCGGCGGCTCCTCTGACGTGCCGCTCTTCCAGTTCATCCGGTCCTGCTCGATTTTTTTATTGTACTGTACGATGTCGCGGGTGCCTTTTTCAGCCAGAACGCGGTAGCGCCGCTCCATTTCCTCAACCGCCCACTGCAGCGCGACAGCGGCCTTTTTGGGGTTGACCACGACCGGATGCAGCAGGTGCGGTATGCCGTCATAGGGAAACAGTTCGAGCCGCTTGGGGTCGATCATAAGGAACCGGACCTGGTCGGGCGTCGCCTTGAACAGGATGCTGCAGATCACCGTGTTGACGAACACGCTCTTGCCCGATCCGGTCGTTCCCGCGACCAGAAGGTGCGGCATGCGCGCCAGGTCATTGATAACCGTGCCGCCGCCGATATCCTTGCCCAGGCCCATGGTCAGAAGCGAGCGCGACTGCTGGAACTCATCACGCGCCACGATCTCGCGGAAAGAGACGGTTTTGCGCTTCTTGCTGGGCAGTTCGATACCCACGACCGACTTGCCCGGAATCGGGGCGATGCGCACGCTGACGGCCTTGAGCGCCAGCGCAAGGTCATCTGCCAGGTTTACGATCTTGTTAAGCTTGACCCCTGAGGCCGGCTCGAATTCAAAACGTGTTATCACCGGGCCGGGGCCTATTTCAACAACCCGGCCGCGGACCCCGAAATCAGCAAGCTTCTGCAAAAGCACTTCAGCGTCATCGCGCAGGCGCTCGCGGTCGAACTCTATGCCGGCGTCATCGGCGGGATCCAGCAGCGCAAGCGACGGCAGCATGTAGGACGCATAGGATGCGGCCCGCTTCGGGGTAAACGCTTCGGCTTCCTGGCGTCCGGAGGCGGCCGGGGCATGGTCTTTTTCAAGGTAGATGTGAATCGGTATGTCCTCCGGCACGCTGAAATCTTCAGCCGGCTTCGGCACCGGATCTTCAGCCCTGGCAGGTGCCTCAGCCGCCGGGAAAAGCGGCGGCTGGACGCTGCGCGCATAGGCCTGCCGGGACTGCCGCTCGGACACGATCCGTGCGGCACGGTCGGCGCGAATGCGCGCCGCCATGTCGACCAGCGGCTGCAGCACGCGCTCGCGCAGGCCGTCAACTATCCTGCCGGAGAGCACGACAAACGATACGCGGGTCAACACCATTGTCACGATCAGGGCCAGCAGTACGATCAGCAGGTATGAGCCGACACGTCCGATGGTGCTGTCCAGCAGCCGGGCCATCAGCCCGCCAAAAAGCTCACCACCGGCATGGAAGCGGAAGCGTGCGCCCTCAAGGTCGCCAAGCACCAGGCTCAGGAGCACTTCAACAATCATAAAAAGCAGCAGGCACAACGCGGTGCGGAACCAGAACCAGCGGTCAAAGCCGAATTTAAAAAGAAGCTTGAACGCCAGCCACAGCATCACCACCGGCACAATGAAGGCGCCCAGCCCCAGCAGGACCTCGAACAGGAAACCGGCGCAATAGGAGCCGATCAAACCGCCCATGTTGTAAATAATATCGGGCCGCTCGCTGTACTGCACGGTAAACGAGGGATCATCGGGATGATAGCTGAAAAGACAGCAGCCGATAAAAAAAGCGAGCGCGATCAGGACAATGCCTGAGGCCTCGCGGGCGGGATGCATGCGCGGCGCACGCGAAGCAGCTTTCTTTTTCCGTGTTGAAGCCATATCAATCCGTTATCTCAGCAGCCGCACAAACAGGGCGGCCTACGGTGCACAGCATTTTTTATACTTTTTCCCGCTGCCGCACGGGCAGGCCTCGTTGCGGCCGGTCCGGCTGTCGGCAACAACCGGCCTTGGCGGGTTGAGCAGCCGATCAAGTTCGGCAGTATCTTCGGGCTGAGCGGAATCAACCATTACCAGGCACTCCCAGCCATTTTTTTCGAATACGGCCCTGACCTCTGACTCCCGCTCAGGGCTTTGCACACGCACCCGCGCGGGATTCTTCGCCGTTCCGAGCCTGGCAGCACGCACGCCGTCAAACACTTTATCCGCATTCTCCGTGCTCACACGCGGCTTTTTCCTCGGAGTAAATACCCGCCGTCCCATGTCCTTTTCCTCGCCGCGTGCTTCCCGCGGACGCCCTGCGCCCTGCCGGGATTGATTAACTGCGGTTCTACGTATTAATAATTAAACCATCATAAATGCAGGAGTTTTTTTGTCAAGAGTATTCACACGCTGCTGTCCAATAAAATACATCTGCCCTCTTTGTTCATCTTTTCAGTGCCCTTTAACAAAGCCTTTGACTCCGCACCTGCGATACAGTACAACTGTTCGGTACCGAATTATTTCTCAGATCGAATCATGAAACTCTATCTGCTTTTCGATATCGACGGCACCCTGGTAAACACCGGCGGGGCCGGCCTGCGGGCAATGAAAACCGCTATGACGGAATGCCTTGGCGACGGCGGCCTGCTGGAGGGATGCTCGTTTGCCGGAAAGACCGACCGCCAGATTATCCATGACCTGATCCGGCGGTCGGGCGTAGGGCCCGGTCTTGAAGGCAAAGCCCGTCAGATTTCCACGCGCTATATTCAACTGCTCGGGCCGTCGCTGGAAGGGGCCGACAATTTTTTTGTCTACCCCCATATTCCCGAGATGCTGGAGCAGCTCAGCAAAACCCCTGGCAACGAAATTGCCCTTCTGACCGGCAACCTTGAGCGGGGAGCCCGGCTGAAGCTCGAGCATGCCGGGCTATGGCACTATTTTAGCTGGGGTGTATACGGTGATATTTCAGAAGACCGCAGTGACCTGTCCCGGGAAGCCCGCCGGATCATCACGGCGAACAATGGGCCTCTCGATCCGCGCCGCATTGTCATCATCGGCGACACGGTCAGCGACATCCGCTGCGGGCAGGCGATCGGGGCGACGACAATCGCCTACTCAGCCGGCTTTGAGCCTGCCGAAAAACTGCTCCCGGCCGGCCCCGATCATCTTATAGATGATTTCAGGAATCTTCCCGGAATTATTGCGCAGCTGCGCGAAAACATGCAGGCGCCCTGAAGCAACAGGGACGCAAAACTGTTCGCCCCTGCCGCCCTCACGAATCAACCATCAAAACCACTGGGCGGCCACAGGGGGCCGCCCAGCGATGTCCACCCTGCGCATTGTTTTTTTTCGGCACGCGACGGGTATCCCGGGCCGAGCGCTACTTCTTTTCCTTTGAATCCTCGGAAGGGTACCACAGCTGCATGGCATGGTATCCCTGTTCCTTGAAGGCCCGGTTGAGGATCGAAATGCGCTCGGGAATAACCCTGGTGATGATTTTACTGGAGCGGACCACCCCGATCAAAGCATCCATGTCCGGCGGCTGCGGCACCATCGGATTTGGCTTCGGCATGGGCAGTGTCGCGATATAAATCGCAGCGGCGGCGTCAAACCCGGGATCGGTGCCCTTGAGCTGCTCAGCCCTGCCCACGATCTGCACGCCGAGCGCTCCGCTGAAATAATTATAATCTTCGCGCTGCTTGACATAGGCCAGGGACACGTTCGGGTTGGCAGCGATGTGGAAAAGCTTTTCGGTCTGTTTTTCCGACATCGCGTACAGGTTCATGGTTTTCGGATCAAGGACGAATTCGATCACCGTCGCCAGCGGCTTATTGTCAAACGATGTGGCCATGACGAAAATTTCACGGTAATCCCCCTTGCCCTTCAGTGCGGAGAGGATCTCCTGCTGCACCATATCACGGGGGGCCCTTCCCTTCACGGTCTTTTTGAGCGCCATGGTTGCGGAAGTGTAGGCATCCACGCCGTCATAGCGGTGGCAGTCGAGGCATTTCATGCCCTCATCAAACACCCCGTGATGCTCCGGTTTTTTCAATGGCTTCACATACAGGTAATCAGGGCCGCCCGGCGTCCAGGGTTTTTCTTCAGCAGCAGCCCCGGAAGCGAAGGCCGCCAGCAGGACCGCGATCGACATGGCACATATTTTTTTCATGGCATCTCCTTGCAAACACTGCATTAGTATAGTTTTATTCAGGGCCTACGCCCGGTTGATCCACGGCAATGATACTCCCGAGGAAGCGCCGTGTCAATGCGGGAGGCACAGAAGGGCGCGGGGGCTGCCGCAGGCCCCCCGCGATTCCGAACCCGATGCCGGCCCCGATACCGATTTTTTAAGCCTTGAATCCGTTACCACATACACGACTTTTTGACCGGCGCCCCGAGTTCACGACTGCGCACTCACTGCCCGTCAAGCGCCACGACGCAGGCATCGGCGTAGCCGATATCGCGGAAATGCGCCGCGCTGATCTGCGCCTCGATCAGATCATGGTACGTTTCGGCGCACACGCGGTAGCGCGCCCCCTGGAAAGTTTCAAAGCGCACGACGCGCGCGCTGTAGCCCTGCCGGATCAGACGCTCGCGCACTGCCTGGGCAGCCGAACCGGTGTCGTAGGCGCCGACGGGTATGGTGAAGGTTCCCGAGCGAAAGTCGGGGATCGGCTCGGGCGTCAGGCTGATCTGCCCGTCCTGCCGGTGCTCGGTTGCGCGCTGCAGGGCCTCGATGCGCACCGGCACAGTACCGGGGCCGACCATGCCGAGGCCGTGCGCGGCGCTGTAGCTGAGGTCGATGATCCTGCCGGCCACGAACGGACCGCGGTCATTGAGCCGCACAACGATGCTGGTGCCTGTATCGGTGCGCGTAACCTTCACCGCCGTTCCGAGCGGCAGTGTCTTGTGTGCGGCGGTCATGGAGTGCATGTCGTAGACCTCGCCGCTGGAGGTCAGCTTGCCGTGGAAGCCGGGGCCGTACCAGCTTGCATAGCCCTCTTCAACAAAACCGTGCGCGCTGGGAATCGGATAATACCAGACGCCGAATACCTTGTAGGGCCGCTGTGTCGGCGGCAGGGCGGCATCCGGCACGGGAGGCATCGGAGGGGGCGGGGCGGTCGCGCATGCGTAAAGAAAGGCTGCCGCAGCCGGCACGAGCAGCCAGCGCCGGGTTGCGCTCGCTGCGCGCGTTACAAAGGTCATGCCGAAAGAGCCGCACCGGACCATGGCGTAGCGTCGGAAACGCGCCCGCGCTCTCGCGGCAGGCGCGCCGCAGAGGTCAATTTTTTTTCAGCAAAAGCTCGCCGATTTGCACGGCGTTCAGGGCCGCGCCTTTGAGTATCTGGTCGCCGCACACAAAAAATTCAAGCCCGTGGTCGCCGAACACAAGGTTGCGGCGGATACGCCCGACTTCGACATCGAACTGTTCGCTGGCGGTCAGCGGCATGGGATACACGCACCCGGAGATGTCATCCTTCACGACAATTCCGGGCGTGCTGCGGAACAGTTCGCGCACAGCTGACGGATCAACAGGATCGCGCGTTTCAACCACGATGCTCTCGGAATGCGCTCGCATGGTCGGTATGCGAACACAGGTGCAGGAAACCGGGATGCTGTTATCGCCGAAGATTTTCCGTGTTTCCCAGACGACCTTCATCTCTTCACGGGTATACAGATTGTCCTGAAACGCATCGATGTGCGGTATCAGGTTAAAGGCAATCGGGTGCTTGAAGACCTTGCATCCAGGCGCCTCGCCGGCCAGTGCGCGGCGCGTCGCATGCTCAAGCTCGGCCATGCCGCCGTTGCCCGCGCCGCTGGTAGCCTGATAGGTTGAAATAATCACTTTGCGCAGCCCGTAGCGCGTATAAATGTTCCACAGCGGAATGGCTGCGATCGCTGTCGTGCAGTTCGGATTGGCAATCAGCTTCGCGCTGCCGATCGCACCGGGATTGATCTCAGGAATAACCAGGGGCACGCCGTCGTCGTAGCGGAAGGTGGAAGAGTTATCGATGACCGTGCAGCCTGCCGCAACGGCCCGGGGCGCGAACTGTTTGGGCCAGCCGCCGCCGATGGCGAAAAAAGCAAGATCGAATTCACTGAAATCGGCCGTGTCGGCAAGCTCGATCGTCTTTGAGCCCCAGGGCGTTTCCAGCTGCCTGCCGGCTGAGCGCTCCGATGCAAAAAAGCGCAGGGAAGCGAACGGGAACGCCCGCTTGTGCAGCACCTTTGTCACTTCACGGCCGACCATGCCGGTCGCGCCGAAGATTGCAACCCGTAATGCCATGCCACTGTCTCCTGTTGTCTAAGAAATAATATTCATGCTGCGCAGAACCCTGGCAAGCTCGGTGCGGTGCTCTGCGCGTTCAAGCTCACACAGGGGCAGCCGGAACACCTCGGCGCACATGCCCCGCATGGCAAGCGCGGTTTTAATCGGAATCGGGTTGGTCTCGATAAATTCAACCCGGAACAGGGGGTCCAGTTCCGCCTCAAGAGCACGGGCACGCTCGAAATCACCCTGCAGGCCCGCGTGAATCATGGCGGCCATGCGGTCGGGAACGATATTCGAAGCCACCGACACGACGCCGTGCCCGCCGGCCTCGATTAAACGCAGCGCCATGTTGTCGTCGCCCGAGAGCACGCAAAACTGCGGCGTGCGCCGCGCGATGACCGCCTTCATCTGCTCAAGATCGCCGGAGGCTTCTTTCATGGCCGTAATGTTGGGGCATTCATGCATCAGGCGCACCAGCGTGTCGGTTTCCAGGTTTACGGCCGTGCGGCCCTTGATGTTGTAGAGCATGCAGGCAATATCAACCGCATCGGCTATCGCCTTGAAATGCAGGTACAGCCCCTTCTGGGTCGGCTTGTTGTAGTAAGGATTCACCAGCAATACGCCGTCGGCGCCCGCATCGCGGGCATGCCGGGTCAGGCGTATGGCCTCGGCGGTTGCATTGCTGCCCGTGCCGGCAACCACCGGCACCTGGCCCTTGACAAACTCAACCGTCAGCTCGATCACCCGGTCATGTTCATCGTGGCTGAGCGTGGGGCTTTCGCCGGTTGTGCCGCAGGGAATCAGGCCGTCGACTGCGTTTTTGAGCTGAAACTCGATCAGGCGCTTGAGGGCGTCTTCGTCAACGGCGCCGCCCGGGGTAAAAGGCGTAATCAGGGCGGTATACACTCCAGTAAACTTCATGGCATGGTCCCCTGCATGATTTTCACACCGCAACAGCCATTTAAAAAAACGGCCAATTATAGTTTTATTTTTCGTACAAGTCAACAACGATGACAGCCGGGGCGCAGCCGCCGCGTAACAAAAAAACCTGTACTTTTACCCCGGCCTGTTCTAGGGTAGGCAACTTAAATGGACATGCAGACCGGAGCAGCGCTCCTGCCGCATGTAATGTGTCGAACCGTAGAATAAAATCCCCACGTAATGGAATAAACAACTATGCTGACAAAAAAATCCCTGACTGCACTGGCAACCCTGCTTTTTATTTTCACCGTACCGGTTTTTGCGGAAGAAGCCCGCATCGGCATCAGCGTCTTTCAAGTCAACTCCCGCGAAGATCTGGGCTATCTCCAGGCAGGTCTCAGTTCGCTTCTTCCCCCGCGCATCAGTGTGCCGGGCAAAATAGTCGTCATCGACAACGCTGATGTACGCCGGGCCCTCAGCCCGCCCCAGTCCGATTACAGCACGGAAAAAAAAGCACAGCTGGCGCGCACACTTAAGATCGATTACCTGTTGACCGGCAGCCTGACGAAAATCGGCGATGCCGTCAGCATCGATGCTTTTCTGTACGACGCCTCGAGCCCCGAGAAATCAACGCCCCTGACCGTCAACTGCACAAGCATTGACAGCATGATCGAAAAAGTGCAGGAACTCGCTGTAAGGCTGCAGCGGCGCATTATCTACGGTGCCGACCCGGATCGGGTCGCTGCGCCCTCCCCTGCCGACGCGACCGCACCGGCAGAAGCGGCATTTCCGCCTGCGCGCACCCTGAAACCCGCACAGGCGCCCGCACCGGTATTTCAACCGGCCGCACCGGTTTTTACGTCCGAGCCCTACCGTGAATACGTTATCACGCACGCGCCCTTCGTGTGCATGGCCACAGGCGATGTTACCGGCCGGGGCCGTCCGCATCTGCTGCTCGCCGATCATCTCGACGTCAGCGTCTACGACCCGACTCCGGAAGAACTCGTTTCCTCGGGAACGATTCCGACAAAACACGGCGAATACATCGTGCATGTCGACACATTCGACCTGAACAAAAACAACCGTGCGGAAATCTACGTCGACTCCCACAATCCCCGGACGGCAAACTCATTTATTGCCGAATATAATGACAAGGCATACCCGCGCATCGCCGAAAACATCCCGTGGCTCCTGCACACATATCCTTCCGGGGACAGCCTTGTGCTGCTGGGCATCAAACCCGGCACGTACAGCCCGTTTGCCGGCACCGCTTTTGAATTCATATGGAAAGACGGCTCCCCGCTGCCGGCCGCGGAATTCCCCATGCCTGGCGGCGTCTCTCCGTTCGGCTCCAGCCGCTTCGACATCA
>CAIRTM010000143.1 GCA_903881505.1 uncultured delta proteobacterium
GGTGCCCTCGAAGCTGCAAAAGGCATTCGGCACTGCTGTCCCTCCGCAGGACTTCTTGCCGATCTTGGCGGCCTGAACAGCTGAGACGGGCAGTAACCCGATACAACATAATGCGATCACTACGATGATCCCGTTACCGGTGCGTTTGTTCATAGCAGTCCTCCATTTCCGTGGTTTGTTACATTGTTCAACTGAACAGATATATATAGCAATAGAGCTCAGGGGCTCTACGTTACGCAGCGGCTGCTCAACGCCTGCCATATAGTGCCGCAGAAACCTGAGTTCACATACGTCGAGCTATAGCATACGGGGAAAAATGAAACAACATGAATAATAATGCGCAGGAGGCACTGTCGGCGTGCGCAGAACACCCGCCAATTATTCAATCATGGCGGACACGCTTTGCGGTTCCGCCACATACTTCCCCCTTTAATAAACCGTTGCCAAAGGGGGTTGCAAAAAAAACGTGCCGGGCGGACACGATTGACGAGTCCGCCCGGCACGCTCCATCCATTATAAACACGGCGCCGGTTTGCTTCTTTTCTTAGACAGCCTTCATTTATGTTTCATTCGAGCATTCCTGCGCCTCGTTGCACTGCTTGTCGCCGACGTTTTCTGAACTCGTGTGGCCGACCTGGTAGCAGGATTCATAGTTGTTGCATGAACCTGCGCCGACAGAGGCGTTGAAGTCATCACCGGTTTCATAACAGGCATAGGTCCCGTTGCAGGATTGTTTGCCGATAGTTGAGGTGACACCGTCGGTATAGCCGACATCCTGGCATGCCTCGTAGCCGTTACACGATTTGTCACCGATTGTGGCCGACCCGTACACAGCGAGATAATAGCAGGAATAGTCGCTGCCGTTACACGAGCCCTTGCCGATCACGGCCTGTGCGCCGCTGTAATAGGCGACCTCCCAACAGGCCTCGTAACCGGTGCACGAACCTTTGTCGACCATAAAGGTGGTGTCGCTTTCATGTGCGGCCTGATAGCAGGCATAGTCGCCCTTGCATGATTTGTCCCCGATCTCGGCTTCACCGTAAGCAGGAGTGTAACAGCAGGCTTCGTAGCCGCCAATACACGAGCCCTTGCCGATCACGGCCCGGGCGTTTGACTCGTAGGCGGTTTCGTAACAGGCGTACATGCCGATACACGATCCCTGGCCGACAGACGCGTAGCTGCCGTTGTACGGGGCAAGCTCATAACAGGATTCATAACCAAGGCACGCCCCCTTGCCGATTACGGCCTGCCCGGTGCCGTATCCGGCGGCATAGCAGCAGGATTCGTAATCTATGCATGATCCGTCGCCGACCGTAATTTCGCCCCCGCTGTAGCCGGCCTCATAGCAGGCATACGTGCCCGCGCATGCGTTCTTGCCGATCACGGCCCTGCCGCCGGAACCGGCTTCGTAGCAGGCCTCGTAGCTGTTGCATGAATTGCTGCTGATCGTCGCGTAGCCTGAATTGTAACCGACATATTCACAGGCTTCATAAGAGTTGCACGAGTCATTCCCAACAGAAGCCTCACCTCCCGATGCTCCAAGGCTATCGCACGCGTCATCGCCGTTGCATGCATTGCTGCCGATCCTTACCCCGTCAGCAAGGTTATTGCAGGCGCCCGGGACATTGCAGGAATCGTTTCCAATCGAAACGTCGCCCGTGCCCTCGAAGCTGCAGTAGGCATTCGGCACCGCCGTTCCGCCGCAGGAATTCTTGCCGATCTTGGCGGCCCGAACCGCTGAAACCGGCAGGAACGCAAAACAGGCCAGCGCGATCAACACAACACATCTGTTACGTCTGTTCATGTTTTCCTCCTTTTTGTGTGTTGCATACGGTGTGGTGCATTCTTACCATCAATATATGTTGATCTTTATTTACGGTTCATTTGAGCATTCCTGCGGATCGTTGCACTGCTTGTCACCGACGTTTTCCGATACCGAGTGGCCGACTTCGTAGCAGGATTCATAGTTATTGCATGCGCCCGCTCCAATTGAAGAACTGAACTTGTCTCCAACATAATAACAGGAATAGGTTCCGTTGCAGGATTGCTTACCGATGGTTGTGGTAATACCGGCTGTGTCGGCGACATCCTGACAGGCCTCGTAGCCGTTGCATGATTTGTCGCCTATCGTGGCCGAACCATAATAACCGGCATAATAACAAGAATAATCGTTGCCGTTACACGATCCCTTGCCGATCACGGCCTGCGCGCCGCTGTAGAATGCGGCGTATTCACAGGCGCAGTAGCCGATACACGATCCCATGCCGACCGCAAAATCGGTGTTGGATTCATACGCGACTTCATCACAGGCATAGTCGCCCTTACATGATTTATCGGCAATCACGGCCTGCCCGCTGCAGCCGGCTTCATAACAGGCTTCGTAGCCTCCGTTACACGAGCCCTTGCCGATCGAGACCCGCCCGCCGCTGTAATAGGCAGCGTATGAACAGGCATACATGCCGAGGCATGAACCCTGGCCGATCTCAAGGGTGGTGTCATTTTGATAAGCGGCCTCATAACAGGCTTCGTAGCCCTGGCACGCTCCCTTGCCGATTACGGCCTGACCGCCGTCATATCCGGTATAATAGCAGGCTTCGTAATCCATGCATGATCCGTCGCCGACCGTAATCTCTCCCCCGCTGTAGCCGGCCCCGTAACAGGCATACGTGCCCGCGCATGCGTTCTTGGCGATTACGGCCCTGCCGTCAGCGCCGGCTAAGTAACAAGCCGCGTAGCTGTTGCATGAATTGCTGCTGATCATCGCGTAGCCAATATTGTAACCTGCCCATTCACAGGCCTCGTAAGAATTGCAGGAATCATTTCCGACAGAAGCTGCACCGCCTGCGAACCCGAGGCGATCGCAGGCATCGTCGCCGTTACATGCATTGTTGCCGATCTTTACCCCGTCGCCAAGGTTTGTGCAGGCGGTCGGAACGTTGCAGGAATCGCTTCCGATTGTGACGTCGCCGGTGCCCTCAAAGCTGCAGTAGGCATTCGGCACAGCCGTGCCGCCGCAGGAATTTTTGCCGATCTTGGCGGCCCCGGCCATTGAGGCGGGCAGCATCGCGAAACAGCCCAATGCGATCAACACAACAAATCCGTTACGTTTGTTCATGACAGTCCTCCTTCGTGTGGGTCATGTACAGTGCACTGCAGATCTCAGACCATATATTCAACAGGGAACACACAGCCCTGTATTTTTCGAGTACCTGTACCGCCCTGCGCAACCGTTTTATTTATAAAGGGATATAACGTGATATGGCTAGAGATGTAGCACAGGAAAACAGGTGTTTCAAGGTGAATTACCGCATGCATCGCCGTCAGACGGAGGATTGTGCCACGACGGGCAGCGGCGCTTAAATATTCAAGTAAAAAAAGAATAAAAAAATATAACTATATGAAATAACTAATTAATTTTAGATTTTAAAATTAATAAAATTTACGGGCTTTTTAAACTAATACATGCGGGAACAGTATGCCGCGGCATAGCGCTTCAAGATTTCAAGAAGAAGCGGCCCTGCCGCATTAGTTGAACTTTTTGCGGATTTCTTCTTTTTCTTCAGGCGACAGGCGGTCCATTTTTCTCAGCTTGGTCCGGATTTCGTCCTGCTGCTCAGGGGGGAGTTCCCGCATCTGCTCATAGCGTTTCCGGTACAGCCTGCGTTCTTCCGTCGGCATGCTCTTGTACCTGTCCATGCGCTGGCGCAGTTCATCCTGCTGCTCAGGATCCAGTTGCTCCCATTGCCGTGTTTTATTCCTGAGGTCAGACCTGCTGCCGGATCGTGAGCTTTCACGCCCGCCCGATTTTTCAGACCATCCGTCCGGCAGGCTCCGCCGGCTCGCATGTGAACCCCCGCGGCCGCGGACGGTTTCCTGGCTGTTCCAGTCCCCGTGCGACCCGCCCAGGCACGGTACCGCACCAGCCAGCGCCAGCACACAAGCGGCCGCAATCATGACGCTCAGGGCCCGCATGATGTTACACAAGGCTGCGCACATATTCTTCATCAGCCCCCCTCTCCAGCCGGGAAGTCTCCCGGCCCTGTTCGTCCAGCAGCCTGGCCAGCTGATCCAGCGAATCCATTTCCTCAAGCATGCCCATATTCTCAAGCAGTTCCTCATCATTGTTTATGATCTGCTCTTCCGGATCGCGGCCGGCATTGACGACAGCCGTATCTGAAGCGCGCCCGGCATCGGCAGGGCCCGCATCAGCAACACGGCGGGAATCGAACGCTGCGCCATCAGGAACACGTCCGGCATTACCAGGGGCGGTATCAGAAGCGCTCCGGGTATTCACAGCGGAGACATCAGGCCCGGCCTTCTCCTGCAGTCCGAACCAGCCGGCGACAGCAAGGACCATGCAGGCCGCCAATGCCGGGGCCAGCCACCAGCCCGCCCGTTTCGGCCGGACATCGTTGATGCACATCCTCAGCCTGCGCTGAACCTGCGCCGACAGATGCTGCGCTTCAACCGGGCCGAGGACGGGAACGAGGAACTCCTCTTTCGCATTCCGGATAACCGCGATAAGCCGCTCTTTCTCCCGCCGGCAGCCTGCGCATTCATCGAGGTGACGCTGCCAGTGGGCCTGCGCCCGCGGAGAGAGTTCACCGTATACGTCCAGAAGCAGTGTTTCGTTATGCCGGGTGCATGCCGCCATTGTTGACATCCTCCTTATGCCCAGTCGCGCAGGTCCTTCTGCAGCTGGCGCGTGGCCCGGAACAGATGCGACTTTACCGTGCCTTCCGCACAGCTCAGTACGTGCGCGATCTCTTTAATACTCATATCTTCAAGGACCTTAAGCTGGAAAACAATGCGCTGTTTGTCCGGCAGGCCCTGCAGGGCCTTGCGCACATCCATGCCGAGCTGATTTTCCCGCAGCATGGCGAGGGGATTTTTTTTCGCATCCCAGTCCGGAGTTTCATCCGCGCCATCGCCCCCGGCTTCGTCGTGCAGCCGCGCCCGCCGCAGGAACGAAAAAACAGCCGCCCAGCGGCCGGCCTGTTTTCTGCTGTCCAGATACGTTGTATAAATAATACGGTACAGCCAGGTTGAAAATGCCGCTGCCCCCCTGAACGAGTCAATCGTGCGCACGGCCTTCAGCAATGCCTCCTGGGCCAGGTCGCGGGCCTGCTCCCGGTCGCCCGCGCACAGGTGGAAGGAAATCGCGTAGACCTTCTGCATGTAGCGGCTGAACAGGTCGTCAAGCGCATCCCTGTCATGAGCGCGGATTTTAGCAATGTCATGTTCCTGCATATGCGTTGCCCGGGCGTGCGCCTGTGTGCCGGCTGTCGTGTTCCCTCCTGCATCTGCGTTTGTACTACATAATGCACGGGGCTTCAAGCCTTTCAGTCAGCAGGCATCAGCGCCCGCCATAGGCTCCTGAACCCCGCGAAATCCCACCGCCGCCCTGCATGCGCTGATTCCCGTACCCGCTGCGGGCGGAGCCGCTTGTGCCGCTGTATGAGCGGCCCGGTGAAACAGACGCTCCCGGCCGGGCATAGTCTGAGCCGCTCATGCCGGAGCCGGAGCTGCGTGCGGAAAACGCATGCGCCGAATTCCCGGCGGATGCATTACCGGTCACGGCATGACTCCCGTTTGATACGGGCTGCCGCGGGGTCCCCGTCGCCCGAGGGGAACTCACCCTCGGTGCAGGTGAAAATTGAAGGGTCCGCCGGCTGTACGCTGTTGTACCAGGCATAAATGCATCCGGTTTCTTTACCTGCGCGGGGCGCAGTGTGCGCTTTTCCGCTGTGCTGCCGGACCGCTGCAGTGAGCGCGGAACCGTACGATCACCCTGTTTGCCGGTTTGCGTTGGTACCGCAGCGCTTCTGAGAGTTCTCTGCCTGTTTTCCAGGCGCGGATTGGGCACATTCCTGCCTGCCGTCTCAAGACTGCTCCGGAGACGTGCGGCGGTATTCATGTTCTTCGTTAACGTTTTATTCGCACCTGTTTCCGGCCTTTGGTTACCATCAGCCCTTTTCCCGAACTCGCGCTTGAACGGATTCGCGCCCAGTCCGTTCCCTGCAAACCGGGTGTCCCGCTTGTCCCTGCGCGCATCGATCTTTTTCACTTTTTCCCTGAATCCGGGCATCGTGGATGCGAACTGGTGCCTGTTGTTGTTTTTATAGTCTTTCCGTATCCTGTCCGGGATAAACGCCGTTCCCCTGAATTTTTCATCGCGGCGCAAGCCCCGCAGCCCGGCATGCCGGTAGTCTTTTGAACCGTAGAAACGGTGGTGATCGATGAAGCGGGCATGCCGGTAATGCCTGTGTTTATGGCAGTCATAGTGATGGTTATAGTGCGATACCCGTGACCAGGGGCCCCAGTAGCCATGGCAGTAATACATTTCAAACGGAGCCAGGGGGAACCAGCCGATACTGAAGCCCGAGCTGACCCAGGCAACCCGGCCGGGATACCAGTTGAAACCGACATTCAGCAGCGGAAGCCCGGCGCTGATCATCACGCCGCTGACCGGCGGCGCCCAGTACCAGCACGAGCCGGCGTAGATCCAGTTGCCGTAATGATGGGTCACGTAGCCGAACGGCTCGCAGGGCACCCAGGTCTGTTCCCCGTGCCAGATAATCCAGCGGCCTGCTGAAAACGGTGTCCATCCCGCGCCCACGTAAACCGGCCGCCAGACGTACCGGTAGTCCCCCTCATAGTAGACGCGTTCCCAGCGTCCGTTGTCATCAAGTTCTGCGGCGTGGTCCTGCAGGGTATCCGGCAGGTATTTTCCGGAATCGCCGCGTGCCTGCAAGCGCCGCGTCTGCCGGTCATCCCTGTCCGCATTCCAGCGGTCCCATTCCCGGGGGACATTATTGGCCGATGCAACGATCGTGTCGGTTGTAATGATACATGCAGACCCGGCATTCACTTCATGCCGGGTGCCGGTATCGGCCCGGCTGACTTCGCACGATCCTGTGACGGATGCAATCTCTGCCTGAGTTTCACGCACGACGAGATCGCAAACCGCCCCCGGAGGGATAAGCGCCTCACCGAACGGCATTGCTGCCCTGATCTCGGCGGAAGAACTTTTGTTATACAGCCGGGCAATGCCGGAAGAGACCTGTATCTCGGCGGCATCTCCGGTGAGCTCGATCAGCTGCACCTGGGTATCGCCGCCGATGCGGACCATGGTATTGTTCGGCATGATGATCTCGGCTTTTCCATCTTCGGATGAAAACAGGCTGTCATATTGACCGAACGGGGTGTCGGCATCCGTCAGCACCCAGTCATCCTCATCAGGCACATAGCGCAACAGCTGCCCTTCGATATGCGCAATGCGGCCGACCAGGCCGACGCTGCCGTCAGTATCCACTTCCTGCGCAAGGGCCGTATGCGAACACAAGGCAAACACGAGAGTTACTGCTGCCGCCAGCCAATTTTTTACACACAGGTCTTTCATTGCCGTCTCCTTTCAGGGTCTTCTGCCATGTTAGACGACCGGGAAAGTAAAAGGTTTACCGGCCTGCGGTGGATATTGTTTTTTTGAAAGCCAGTGCACTGCGGTCCTGCGAAAAAACACACGGAGTTAAACCGACCATTGTATCGCACCAGTTCAGCACGCGGGGGTAGCCGTTGCATTTTCATTTCGCACATGCTAAATAGTTTTTAAAAACGTGGATAAAAACCCGGGCCCCGTCACGTTGCGACGGACTGAAGCGCCATCCGTAATTTCGCAAAAAAGCAAGTTTTGACAATCAGTTCTGCTCAATACTTCACATCCTACAGGGAGGGAATCGGTATGGCAGACAGCGGAACGTGCCCGGTAACGGGCAGGCAGTCGGCAGGCGGCGGCACCTCGAACCGCGACTGGTGGCCGAACCAGCTGAACCTTCGCATTCTTCACCAGCACTCATCCAAGTCCAGCCCAATGGACGGTGACTTCAATTACGCCGAGGAATTTAAAACGCTCGACCTTGCCGCCGTGAAACAGGACCTCTATGCGCTCATGACCGACTCGCAGGAGTGGTGGCCTGCCGACTGGGGTCATTACGGCGGGCTCTTCATCAGGATGGCCTGGCACAGCGCCGGCACCTACCGCATGGGCGACGGCCGCGGCGGAGCGGGATCCGGGTCACAGCGCCTTGCGCCGCTGAACAGCTGGCCCGACAACGTCAACCTCGACAAGGCCCGCCGCCTGCTCTGGCCCATCAAGCAGAAATACGGCCGAAAAATCTCCTGGGCCGACCTGATGATCCTGGCCGGCAACTGCGCGCTTGAGTCGATGGGTTTTGCAACCTTCGGTTTCGGCGGCGGGCGCGAGGACGTCTGGGAACCGGAAGAGGACATCTACTGGGGCAGCGAGGACACCTGGCTTGGCGACAAGCGCTTCAGCGGTGAACGCGACCTTGAAAACCCTCTTGCCGCCGTACAGATGGGCCTTATCTATGTGAACCCGGAAGGCCCTAACGGCAACCCGGATCCGGTGGCATCAGGCCGCGACGTCCGGGAGACCTTCGCACGCATGGCCATGAACGACGAAGAGACCGTTGCGCTGGTCGCCGGCGGCCATACCTTCGGCAAATGCCACGGCGCCGGCCCCGCATCGCATGTCGGCCCCGAACCCGAAGGCGCCCCGATCGAAGAGCAGGGACTCGGCTGGAAGAGCAGCTTCGGAAGCGGCAAAGGCGGCGATACGATCAGCAGCGGCCTCGAGGGCGCCTGGAAGCCGAATCCGACAAAATTTGACATGGGCTATCTACGGATACTGTTCACCTACGAATGGGAACTGGTCAAGAGTCCTGCCGGCGCCAGCCAGTGGCTTGCAAAAGACGTGGCCGAACACGACATGATTGTTGACGCGCACGACCCGGCAAAAAAGCGGCGCCCCATGATGACCACGGCGGACCTCTCCCTGCGCTTCGATCCGATCTATGAGCCGATCGCGCGTCGCTACCTGAAGAACCCCGCCGTGTTCGCCGACGCCTTCGCCCGGGCGTGGTTCAAGCTGACCCACCGCGACATGGGCCCGCGCGCGCGTTACCTGGGCCCCGAGGTTCCGGCCGAGGAGCTCATCTGGCAAGACCCCATCCCCGCCGTCGATCACAAGCTGATCGGCGCGCGCGACATCGCCTCGCTCAAGGCCAAGGTCCTGGCTTCCGGCCTGTCGGTGTCGGATCTGGTATCCACCGCCTGGGCGTCGGCGTCCACCTTCCGCGGCTCGGACAAGCGCGGCGGCGCCAACGGCGCCCGCATTCGCCTCGCGCCGCAGAAGGATTGGGAGGTGAACCAGCCCGGCCAGCTGAAGACGGTGTTGCAGACCCTGGAAGGAATCCAGAAGGAGTTCAACAGCGCGCAGTCAGGCGGCAAGAAGGTTTCGCTGGCCGACCTGATTGTCCTCGGTGGATGCGCCGGGGTCGAGCAAGCTGCGAAGAATGCCGGTTACGATGTGACGGTCCCCTTCACACCGGGACGCATGGATGCGTCGCAGGAGCAAACCGACGTGCAGTCATTCGCCGTGCTCGAACCGGCCGCCGACGGGTTCCGCAACTACCTCAAAGCCAAGTACGCCGTGCCGGCCGAGGAGCTGCTGGTTGATCGTGCGCAGCTGCTGACGCTGACCGCCCCCGAGATGACGGTTCTCATGGGCGGGATGCGCGTCCTGAATGCCAACTTCGGGCAGTCCCAGCATGGCGTCTTCACCAAGCGACCGGAAACGCTCACCAACGACTTCTTCGTGA
>CAIRTM010000144.1 GCA_903881505.1 uncultured delta proteobacterium
GGAGCGCACGGCGTTGCTTGTATGCGCTGAGGATGTTACCGAGCGTCGGGAGATGGAGAGCGCTCTTTCTCACGAACTTGCCGAACGCTGCAGGGTTCAGGCCGAGCTGATTTCAAATAAGAATCTGCTTGAGGAAGCCCAGCAGCTTGCCCATATAGGTATGTGGATTTTTGATATTAACACCCAGAACTTCACCTGGTCGAAAGAGTCGTACCGCATTTTGGGGATTCCGCAGGGCACGCCGCTCGGCTACACCGATTTCAGCCGGCTTGTGCATCCGGATGATTATGAGATTGTTGCGGAGCAATGGGCTGCTGTGGCCGGTGAAACCGTGGCCATGGAAAGTGACTACCGGATTATCCGGCCCGACGGTGAAGTGCGCTATATTCATGAGTATGTGATTCACCGCTGCGACGACGACGGCAGTGTTATGCAATCGGCCGCCCTGTTGCAGGATGTTACCGATCGCATGCTGGCCGATCAGCAGCTTCGCAGACTCTCCCTTGCGGTTGAGCAGAGTCCGGCTCTGATCGTCATCACCGATACGGCCGGCACTATTCAGTATGTCAATCCGAAGTTCTGTACAACAACCGGCTATGCCGCCGAAGAAGTTATCGGCACGAATCCTCGCATACTCAAATCGGGCGAGACGCCTCCCGAGGTGTATGTCGACCTGTGGTCAACCATCACGTCAGGCGGTCAATGGCGTGGTGAGTTTCACAACCGGAGGAAGGACGGCACGCTCTACTGGGAGGGCGCTACCATTTCGTCAATTCGAGAATCGCGCGGCGAAATCAGCAGCTTTATCGCGATTAAGGAGGATATAACCGAGCGTAAACGCGCCGAAGAGGACCTGAAAGCCGCCAACCGCAATCTTGAAGAGGCCATAACCCGCGCCAACGAAATGGCCGTTCAGGCCGAAATCGCCAATATGACCAAGAGCGAGTTTCTGGCCAATATGAGCCATGAAATCCGAACGCCCATGAACGGCGTTATCGGCATGACCGCGCTGCTGCTCGATTCCGAACTGACGGCCGAACAGCGCCAGTACGCCCAGATCGTGCGCTCCTGCGGAGATTCGCTGCTGACCCTGATTAATGAAATACTCGACCTTTCCAAAATCGAAGCCGGCAAGTTCGATCTTGACCTGCTTGACTTTGATCTGCGCGCAACCATGGAGGATACGGCTGAACTGCTCTGGGTCAAGGCGGCTGAGAAGGAAATCGAGCTGGTATGCATGGTCGATCCGGATGTGCCGGTTCTGCTGCAGGGTGATCCGGGCAGGCTGCGTCAGATGTTTATCAACCTCGGCGGCAACGCGATCAAGTTTACCGAGCGCGGCTCGGTGACGCTGCGTGCGATGCTTGAGCGCGAAGAAGATGATCGAGTCACCGTTCGACTTACAGTCACCGACACCGGCATCGGTATCCCGCAGGACAAGCAGCAGATTATTTTCAGCCCGTTTACCCAGGTTGACGGGTCCACGACGCGCAAATACGGCGGAACCGGTCTTGGGCTTACGATTTCCAAGAACCTGGCTGAGCTCATGGGCGGAGAGATAGGCCTTGAAAGCCGGCCGGGTTACGGCTCAACGTTCTGGTTTACGGCCGTGTTCGCAAAACAGCAGTCCGGCCGGATGTCTGAACCGCCTCCCATGGCCGAACTGGCCGGGGTGCGCGTGCTTGTTGTCGATGACCATGCGACCAATCGACTGCTGGTGACAACGCTGCTGCAGGGCTGGGGGTGTCGCTTTGCTGAAGCCCCGGACGCAGCGACGGCTCTTGAGCGGCTGCACGGCGCCGTTGCTCAGGGTGACCCGTACCGCATAGTGCTGCTTGACATGCAGATGGCCGGTATGAACGGCGCCGAACTGGGCAGGCGCATCAAACAAACCCAGGATATCGCGCAGACGCATCTTATCATGATGACCTCTCTGGGGCAGCGAGGAGATGCAGCTCGGTTCAGGGCAGAAGGATTTGAGGGCTATCTGAATAAACCGCTGCGGCAGGCCCAGCTGCGCGACTGCATTGCCATGGTACTGGGCAAGGCACAGGCTCGCGCGGGCGAGGCGGTTGAGCTGGTCACCCGGCACACGATCAGCGAGGCGCGCAAACAGCGGGTGCGCATACTTGTTGTCGAGGATAACACGACAAATCAGCTTGTGGCCTTGAAAATACTCGAAAAACTGGGGTATCGGGCTGATGCCGTTTCCAGCGGTGCTGAAGCCATCGAGGCCCTGTGTGCCATCCCCTATGACGTGGTGCTGATGGACTGCCAGATGCCGGGTGTTGACGGCTTTGAGGCTACGCGCCGCATACGAGGGAAGAAAAACGGCGTGCTCAACAGGCGCGTTCCGGTTATTGCCATGACCGCGCATGCCATGCACGGCGACCGCGAGAGGTGCCTTGAAGCCGGCATGGACGATTATCTGAGCAAACCTGTTGACCCGTCAGCTCTTGCGGCGGTGCTTGAGCGCTGGCTGGACGATACAGGCGGCGTGTTCGAAAATGCGGCTACTTCAAAAGCGCATTCCGCGTCCAGCAAGGCATCTTTTGCCGGAGTGCCGGTGTTTGCACGCAGGGAGTTTTGTGACCGGCTCATGGGTGATGAGGAGATAATGAAGCTTGTGATTGGAAAATTTTTATCCGAATTTCCTGAAGAGCTCAAGCAACTTGAATGTGCAGTCGTCGCGGGCGATACGGCTGCGGTCTGGCAGCTCGGCCATAAAATCAAAGGCGCGGCAGCCAATCTTGGGGCCCAATCGCTGTGCGCAGCGGCCGCTGAGTTCGAAAAAGCCGGCAAAGCAGGCGACATCGAACAGGTGCGTGTGTTGTTTCCGGAACTGGCAGGGAAGTTTGAAGAACTGCAGGCCTGCCTGAAGAATGAGGGACTGGCGTAAGGAGTATGGAGTCCGGAGTAAGGAGCTGGGAGTTAAAATCTTGAATAAGTTTATTGAATATCTCAGGACACCGAACTCCATACTCCAAACGGATCGTGCTCCAATCTCCCAACTCCGGCCTCCGCACTGGGGATAGTCATGAACACCATGTCGCGCCATTTTAAATCCGCTTTCCTGCCCTGGCTTGTGCTGGGTCTCAGTGTTGCGGCCGTCGGCCAGTACTGGCAGTCCGAGGAACGCTCAGCGGTCAGGCAACATGAGCTGCGGTTTGCCAATGTTGCTGAACATATAACATATACGCTTGCCCGGCGCATGCATCGCTATAAACTCCTTCTGCAGGGGCTGCGGGGTCTGTTTAATGCCTCGGAAACAGTTGAACGGGCTGAATTTCAAGATTATGTTGCCTCACTGAGTTTAGATGAGTGCTGTCCAGGTGTTCAGGCGGTCGGGTTCTGCAGGCATGTGCGGGCTGCTGACCTTGCTGCTTATAGCGAGCGGCAGGCAGCGGACGGCAATGCAAATTTTTCAGTATTTCCAGCAGGGCAGCGCAGTTCATACTGCCCGGTTATGTTTATCGCTCCCTGTTCGGGTCTGAATACGCGTGCTCTCGGCTTTGATGCCTATTCTGAACCAGCCCGGCGTGATGCATTTGAACGGGCGCGCGACACTGGTGAATCGGTGGTTTCAGATCGTGTCATGCTTATGCAGTTTGACGGTCAACGCCCCTGCCCGGGCATACTGCTTGTCGCGCCGGTGTATATGGGGAAGGACTCTCCGTCCACGCAGGCGGAGCGGCGGCGTGCGATCTATGGTTATGTGTATGTAGCATTGAGGCTTGCCGATTTTATCGAGTCTGCGCTCACAGGGCTGCCGACTGATATCGGCATGGAAATGCGTGACGAACAGGGGTCTGTTCCGAACGCCCTGCTGTACCGCTCGCCGAATCCGGCTGCCGGCTCAGCAAAGGCCGGTGCTGCGGATTTAACTGTGCAGAACAAAATTGAGTATTTTGGCCGGAAGTGGACGCTGCGTTTCACCGCCCTGCCGCATTCTGCGGCCGGAGTTGAAAAAAGACGCCGCATTGCGGTTGCCGGTATCGGTCTTTTTGTTGGACTGCTGTTGTGGTATGCAACGCTGATGATTCTGGTCGGCAACAGGCGGCTTGCCCGGGAAATCAACGAGCGAAACAAGGCCTCTGAAGACCTGCGCCGCTCCAGTCAAAAGTGGCGCGCTACGTTCGATGCCATGCTTGATCCGATTGCGCTGCTTGCCGTTGACGCCACTATCCAGCAGTGTAATCGCGCATTCACTCAATTTCTGGGGCTCAATTTCCATGAGGTAATCGGCTGCAGGTGCTGCACGCTGGTACATGGCCCGCACGATCCGCCGGGGGAGTGTCCGGTTGTGCGAACGCGTGCAACATTGAAGCGTGAAACCTGGGAAACGCAAATCGGCGGCAGATATCTATTTATAGCAGCTGATCCTGTTTTTAATGACGAAGGATCGCTTGACGGTATTGTTCATATTATTCGGGATGTCACCTGGCGCAGGCATGCCGAACAGGAACTGTCTCGCAAGAATACCGAGCTCATGAAAATACTTGATGCAATTCCGGCGTTTGTGTGGGTCGGCCTTGATCCTGACTGCCGTGTAATAACCGGCAATCGCTATGTCAATGAAATTATTGGTGCGCCCGCGGGCGCTAACCTTTCTCAAACAGCTGCTCAAAGCGACAATGCCCCGGCTTTTAAACATCTGCGCAGTGACGGCACTGAATACCGGCCTGACGAGCTTCCCATGCAGCGGGCAGTAGCTACGGGTATGCCGGTAATGAACGAAGAGTTCGAATATGTGTTTTCCAACGGGCGCAGGTTTTTCGTGTCCGGAAATGCCGTGCCGCTGTTTGACGAATCAGGCCGCATCTGCGGCTCGGTTGCCGTGTTTTTTGATATAACACGCCTGAAGAGGGCCGAGAATGAAATGCGCGTCTATGGCGCGCGGCAGAACGCCCTGCTTGCCGCAATTCCTGATATTATTGCGGAGGTTGACAGCAATAAAAGATATATATGGGTAAACCGGCCCGGCGTAGATTTTTTCGGTGATGATGTTCTGGGCAAAGAGGCCTCATTTTATTTTGCAGGAGAGCAGGATACGTATGAGCAGGTGCAGCGTCTTTTCGATGGCGATGATCGGACAGTATATATAGAGAGCTGGCAGCGGCGCCGCGACGGATATAAACGTCTGCTCGGGTGGTGGTGCCATGTGTTGAGGGATACTGATGGTACAGTCAGGGGAGTGTTGTCAACCGCACGCGACATCACCATCCAAAAGCAGATGCAAAATCTGCTTGAGGAAAAAAATCGCGAGCTTGAAAATTTTGTATACACCGTGTCGCATGATCTGCGCAGCCCCCTGATAACCATCAGGACATATCTCGGGCACCTTGTGCAGGATATCGCCAGCGGAGACGACACGCGCATTGCGCAGGATGTTGCTTTCATTCAGAATGCTTCATACTCGATGAATGCCATGCTTGAGGAGCTGCTGCAATTGTCGCGTATCGGACGCATAACAGGTCAATCGGCTGCAGTATCCATACAGGACCTCGCGCGGGATGCGCTGGCGCTGGTTGCCGGCCAGATCGAGAAGCGCGGGGTCAGGGTACATGTCTGCGAAGCGCCTGTGCTGCTCTACGGCGACCGTGCGAGGCTGGTACAGGTCCTTCAGAATTTAATAGATAACGCTGCTAAGTATATGGGTGGTCAGCCAGATCCGAAAATTGAAATAGTCGCCGAAGAACGCAACGGCACCGTTTTCGTGTCGGTTCGCGATAACGGCAAGGGCATAGAGCGGGGAGCTTTTGAGAAACTGTTTCTCGTTTTTGAACGGCTGGGTTCGAATGAGCCGGGTACCGGCATAGGGCTTGTGATTGTGAAACGTATTATTGAGGTGCACGGCGGCCGCATCTGGGCTGAGTCCGACGGCCCCGGAAAAGGAACGTGTTTCAAGTTTACGCTGCCTGTGAAGAGTCCGGAGCAGGCATAGTTGGCAGTAAAGAGTTCGTAGTTTGGAGTAATTGAATGCATTTATTAAATGGTTTAACTCCAAACGCCCAACTTCGAGCTATCAATCTTGAACCTTGAAAGGATAACCTGTCATGAGCGATGCAGCGGACACGAAAAAAGCCGCCGCGGCGATATACGCCGCGCAGGATGAACTGGCGGGTGATATCGCCCGGAAACGCTACGCGGCATTGCAGCCCATGTTCGACCGCTTCGGCGTCGAGCCGGAAAAACTCAGGGAATATACCCATTATGAGCTTTCCTATCTGGCCAATGCGATCGAGGAGGACAATGCCGGTCTCTTCACCCAGTATGTCGACTGGACGAAATCCATGTTCAGCAGTTACGGTATCGGCATGGACGTGCTTGCGAAAAACATTGATGTCGTGCGCGCCGGGCTGATTGCGGCCCTGCCGCCCGAATGCCACGCCCAGATCGAGCGTTTCATAAGGGCAGCAGGCGAAGAAGTCAGCGGTCCGTCCGGTGAACCGTCTTCCTTTATCGACGCGGGCAATCCGCGGGCCGGCTTGGCCCGCGACTATCTCGATGCGGTGCTCGCCGGCGACCGTTCCCGTGCGGCGGCGCTCGTGTTGGACAGCTTCACGGCCGGGCTGGGCATCGGCGATATTTATCTGAATGTGCTGCAGCCCGTGCAGTATGAAATAGGCCGGCTGTGGCAGACCAATAAAATCACCGTCGCGCAGGAGCATTTTTGCAGCGCAGTTACTCAGCTGATCATGTCGCAGCTGTATTATCCGCATATTTGCAGCGGCGAAAAAAAACGCGGCACATTCGTGGCCTTGTGCGTCAGCGGCGAGTTGCATGAAATCGGCATGCGTATGGTTGCCGACCTGTTCGAGATGGAGGGATGGAACGTGGTGTATCTCGGCGCCAACATGCCGGCCTATAACGTCATCGATACGCTGATCGATAGAAAGGCGCAGGTGCTCGGCATATCCGCGGCCATGGCATCCAGCGTCAATCGCGCTGCCGCGGTGATACAAGCGGTCAGGCAGTCGCCGGCCTCTTCCACGCGCATACTCGTGGGCGGCTATGGGTTCAACCGGGATAAAAACCTGTGGAAGCTTGTGGGAGCAGATCATTATGCATCTACGGGGCCAGATGCCTTGCGCCTGGCAGGGTGAGTTTAAGTTCCAGGTTCAAAAGTGCAATGTTGAGAACCAGGAACAAGCTTTTCTGCTGTTAACGTTGATGAAGTCGCAAAAAGTCTAAAAATACCCTCTCCCTTGAGGGGAGAGGGTCGGGGTGAGGGTGATTTAAAATCAATGAGATTATGTTATAACCCCCACCCTTAATCCCCTCCCGCCAGGGGAGGGGAAAATGACTTTTTACGACGCTATTAACGTTGAACCTTGAACTTTTGACCTTGAACAATCTTTTTAGCCCTTGAACCTTTTCTATGACCGCCGCAAGAATTATCGATCCGAAATCAGGCTCCGCGGGCATTGAACTGCTGGAGGAACTTTCGCGTGTAAATAATGAGCTTGCCGACATGCACCGCGAACTCGGTCGCAAAAACGCCGCGTTGGAGGAAATGAATGAACGCCTGCGGCTGCTTGGCGAGGAAAAAAACCGTTTCGTCGGCATGGCCTCGCATGATATACGAAAGCCGTTGGCTGTTATCGCGACGTTCGGCGAGATCGTGCAGCAGGATGCAGCCGGAAGTCTTGGCCCTGATCATCTGGAAATGATCGGCATTATCAGGGACACGGCCCGATCGGCACTGGCAGTGGTCAACGATTTTCTCGATGTCTCCAGGATCGAGGCCGGCAGGTTTGAGCTGGAAACCGCCCCCTGTGATTTTGCCGGCTGCCTGAGAAAATCGCTGCGGCTCAACCTGCATGCCGCGCAGAAGAAGGACATCAGCCTTCACTGGGACGATGACGGCACGCCTGTTGCCTGTGTGTGTGATGAGGTGAAAATCTGCCAGGTTCTGGATAACCTGATTTCGAACGCGGTAAAATATTCCGCGCCGGGATCGCGCATTGACATTCTGCTCGAAAAACCCGAGGGCGGACTGGCCGTTGCGGTCCGTGATTACGGGCAGGGCATAGCCACGCATGAAATGAAGCTGTTGTTTCAACCCTTCGGCCGCGCAAGTGTCCGGGCAACAGGCAGTGAGACAAGCACCGGGCTCGGGCTTGCCATCGCGAAAAAAATCGTTGAGGCTCATGGCGGCCGTATTTGGGCTGAATCCGGCGGGCCCGGCACAGGAGCATGTTTCAAGTTTGCGCTGCCCGTAAAGAGTTCGGAGTTCAGAGCTGTGAGTTAGGAGACAGATTCTATGTGTTGTTTTCTACTCCCAACTCCGAATTCCAGACTCCGGGCAACAGCGCGAATGCCATTCAACTCTGAACCTTGAATTTTCAATATGTGCTGTATGCAGGATGCACAACAACTCACCATACTGCTGGTAGATGACGGCGTTGCCGACAGGAAGATGCTGCGCGCGCTTTTACTGCGCGCACCGGACGGACAGTATAGCTGCCTAGAAGCGCACACTTGCGCTGAGGCGCTTGCAATATGCCGCGACCATGTTCCTGACTGCATCTTGCTTGACTATCAGATGCCCGACATGGACGGTATTATTTTTTTAAAAAAACTGCAGCATGAAGGTCTTGCGCACGTGCCGGTTATCCTTGTTACGGCCTTCGGATCCGAGCCGCTTGCCGTGCACGCCTTCAGGACCGGTGTGCAGGATTATCTTCGCAAGGATACTCTTACCACTGATTCACTCATGCATGCCATACGGTTTGCCGTGTATAAAAAACAGGCTGAACTCGTTTTGATGCAGCGTGATCTCGACCTCAGGGCGAGGGCCGATGAGATGGACCGCATGAACAGCATGGTCACACATGATTTGAAAGTTCCGCTTACTACGATACAGGTTTTCCTTGGCTATCTTGAGCGCGATATCGGCAGACAGCACATTGACAGGGCGATGTCCGACATCGAGCATATACGAACGGCGACGCAAAGGATGCAGCATCTTGTAGAGAGCCTGCTTAATGTGTCACGCGCCGGGCATGCTCCAGAGGCTCGCGAAACCTTTACGCTGCAGGAGATCGCACATCAAGCCCTTACCGCGTTAGCGGGCAGTATTGCACGGCGCGGGGTACACGTGCATGTGCCCGATGAACAGCTTGCGCTTCAGGGCAATCGTGCTGAGCTCGTGTGTCTGTTCCAGAACCTGATCGACAATGCCGTAAAGTTTATGGGCGCGCAGTGTGATCCCCGTATTAGCATAGGCGCGCGATGCAGTGGTGATGAAACTGTTTTTTTTGTCCGGGACAACGGCGGAGGCATTGAACCCGGATACCTTGAGAAGATGTTCGTCATGTTCGAGAAATTTGATGCATCGGCGGAAGGATCGGGCATCGGCCTTGCTTTGGCGAAGAAAATCGTAGAGTCACACGGCGGCCGCATCTGGGCCGAGTCCGACGGCCCCGGCAAGGGAGCGTGCTTTAACTTTACGCTGCCCGTTGATAGTATGGAGCCCGGAGGTGGGGGTTCGGAGTAAAGACATTAAGGAAGTTCGGAGCAATGAGTAGGGAGTAAAGAGTTTGTAGTTCGGAGGAATTGAATGTATTTATTGAAGGGGTTAACTCCACACGCCCAACTCCGAACTCCAATCTATCAACCTTGAACCTTGCACGGTCTTTTTCATATGGCCACAACAGACCACATTTTGATCGTCGACGATGACGCGTCAATTCGCGCGATGATCGAGGTCGTTCTATCGGGCGAGGGATACCGCGTAAGCACCGTGGACAGTGGAGAAGGCTGTATCGAATCGGCGCATTCCGCCGACCTTATTCTGCTTGATGTGTACATGGGGGGGATCGATGGCTTTGAAGTTCTGCGCCGTCTCAAATCCTCACCAGAAAGCCGGGACATTCCGATAATTTTTCTCAGCGCAGCCACCGAGGTCCAGCAGCGCACGCAGGGTTTGACGCTTGGTGCTGTGGATTTCATTACAAAGCCGTTTCATAATGCCGAGCTGCTGGCCCGGGTGCGCACGCATCTCGAACTGCAACGCCTGCGCGTCAGTCTGCAGCAGCAGGCTTCAAACCTCCAGGCGGCCAATGAGTGCCTGCAGCGCGAAATTGCCCAACGCCAGAAGGCTGAAGAAGAGCTGCGCGTGAAAAACAGAGAGCTTGAGCGTTTTACCTATGCGGTGTCGCATGATCTGCGCAGTCCGTTGGTGACTATCCGTACGTTTCTGCCGCATCTTGTGGATGATCTGGCTAAGGATAACAGTGCCAATGCAAAGCAGGATCTTGCGCTGATCAATACAGCCGCTGAAAAAATGCACGCATTGCTTGAGGAATTGCTCATGCTCTCGCGTGCCGGCCGGGGCGTACTGGTTCCGGAAGCAGTTCCGTTGCAGGATGTTATTACGGATGCCCTGGCGCTTGTGGCCGGCCGCATCGACCATCGCGGCGTCAGGGTTGATTTCCCACGCACCAGTCTGATCGTGCGGGGCGAGCGCGCGCGTCTGCTTCAGGTTTTTCAAAATCTTGTCGATAATGCCGTTAAGTTCATGGGTGATCAGCCGGCTCCGAGGATCGAAATCACTGCGCAGCTGAGCTGTGAAGAGATTCAAATTGGTGTGCGTGATAACGGCATCGGCATTGACCCGCAGGATTCCGACAGGCTGTTCGACGTTTTTGAAAAACTCGACCGCAATACCGAAGGCGCGGGTATGGGACTTGCGCTGGCGAAACGCATTATCGAGGTTCACGGCGGACGCGTATGGGTCGAATCCGACGGCCCCGGCAGGGGATCGTGCTTTTGGGTGGCGCTGCCACAGGAGCAGGTTCAATGTTCCGAACATCGAGAAACAGTTTAAGGTTCCAAGTTAAACCTTAAATTTTGAACAGTTGTCTTTGCCTTGAACCTTGAACTTTGTACCTTAAACTTTCTTTTCAGAGGAGGACGCCATGGTAAAAGGAGAGCCCATTACGATTCTGCTGGTGGAAGACGACATGGCCCATGCTGAAATCGTGCGCCGCAATCTTGAGGATTTCAGGGTGGCGAATAAACTTGTCCATGTAAGTGACGGTCAGGCAGCGCTTGATTATCTTTTCCTGCGCAATGGATTTGTCGACGCGTCCGCATATCCGCGGCCGAGCCTTATTCTCCTTGATCTGCGCCTGCCCAAGGTTGACGGCCTCGATGTGCTGCGCAGCATAAAAAGCGATGAAAAGCTGCGGCTTATCCCGGTCGTTGTGCTTACAACATCTGAAGCCGAGGCGGACATGGTAAGCGCGTATGGATGCGGCGCAGGCAGCTACCTGGTAAAACCGGTTGATTTCGAGAAATTTACCCAGCTGCTTGAAACGTTCGGCTACTACTGGCTGGCCTGGAACCGGTTCCCGGAGTAGCTCGGAGTACGGAGTTGCGAGTTTGGCGCAGATTTGGTTCAGAGTAATGAGTTCGGAGTTTGACAGGGGCAGGTTCCTGTGCCTGCCCGGGGTTTTATATAGTTTTCCCTCCCCTTGCGGGAGGGAATTAAAGGGAGGGGGATTTGATTGATTAAACGATTAACGGATGTTTCTAAAAAACTGCGGCAAAACTCAACTGAAGCAGAGAAGCGTTTATGGATCAGGCTTCGTTCAAAAAAGAGCGGTTTTAAATTCAGACGGCAGCAACAAATCGGGAATTATATTGCAGATTTTATCTGCTTTGACAAAGGACTGGTTGTTGAGCTTGACGGCGGCCAGCATGCAATTGATACGGAATATGACACACAACGGGATAATTGGTTGCGATCTGAGGGATTTGATGTTGTCCGGTTCTGGAATACAGCGGTGTTTGAAAATATCGAGGGTGTAATGGAGGTCATCATGAACAGATTATCGGCCCCCTCCCTCGGTCCCTCCCACGAGGGGAGGGAAGATGTAAAAGCCCTTGAACCTTGAACCATTAGGCAATTCCATGGACTCTCCATCATTGAAGGTTTTGATCGTCGAAGACGAGCCCGGGCATGCCGTAGCCATTCAGCGCGCCTTTGCGCATGCGCGGCCTCAGGACACGGTGAGCACAGCCGGCTCCCTGAACGAGTGCCGGTCTGCCCTTGCAGCCGCGGCGCCTGATGTTGTCGTGACCGACATACAGCTGCCTGACGGCAAAGCGTTCGAGATTCTGAACTCACCGGACATCGCGGGGAAGTATCCTGTTATCGTGATGACCAGCTACGGCAATGAATCGGTCGCGGTTGAGGCGATCAAGGCCGGTGCCATTGAATATGTGGTCAAGTCGCCGCAGGCTTTCAATGAGATGCCCCGCACGGTTGAGCGGATTATGCGCGAGTGGGCGCATGTGCAGGAGGTTAAAAGAACACGTGAGGCGCTTGCGCTCAGTCAGGCGGAACTCAGCTCTGTTTTTGACGGCACACCGGTCATGCTGTGCGTTATTGACAGCGATCGACGTGTCCTGAACGCCAACAGGGCTTTTAATGATTTTGTGAGCAGGGTTTCACATGCTGTTCCTCAGCTGCGGCCCTGCGGAATACTGGGCTGCAGCAGGGCCCTTGATGATCCGGCCGGTTGCGGCTTTGGACCCCGCTGCGGACAGTGCGCCCTGCGCATTGCCATGGCCGATACCCTGCGCAGCGCAACCGCGCATATCGATGTTGAGTGTGAAATCCCGATCCGGCACAACGGCGTCGAGCACATCGTTGTGTTCCTGGGTTCGATCACACCCATGCCGCAGGCGGGCGATTCAGCCCGTGCGCTGGTGTCGCTGCTTGATATCACTGAACACCGGCAGGCCGAGGATGCCTTGCGGATGAGCGAAATGCGCTTTCAGGGGGTTCTGCAAAATGCGGCATCGGTGGCGGTGCAGGGCTACAGTTTGGATGGTACGGTTCGATATTGGAACAAAGCTTCCGAGAACTTCTATGGCTATACTGCCGAAGAAGCTCTCGGCCGCAATCTGCTGGAGCTCATCATTCCGCCTGACATGCGCGCGGAGGTGGCATCTGCGGTTCGTACTATGGCTGAGACCGGCGAGGTGATTCCGCCATCCGAGCTGGTGCTCATGCGCAAGGACGGATCGCTGATCCCGGTGTTTTCGTCCCACGCCAGCGTGCACGTGCCGGGTATGGATACCGAGCTGTTCTGTATCGATATAGATATCACCGAGCGCAAGCAGGCCGAGGATGCCCTGCGGTCCAGCGAGGAAAAGGTCACTAGTATCCTTAACACAATTGACGATGGCGTTCTTTCATATTCGATCCCGGATAACCGGATGCTGTACTGCAGTCCGTCCTGCTTCAGGATCTTCAACAGGGATATCACAGACGAGTTCCGAAATGATATAAAGACCTGGGTCTCAAGCGTTCATCCGGACGATCTGCCGCTGCTGTATGACTGGGGAATGCAGCTTGATGGAACGGGTTTCTACGACAAGGAATTCAGACTGGTTCGTACTGACGGGTCGGTTATCTGGGTGTACACACGCCATAAGATTGTATATGACGGCAACGGTGACGCGCTGCGCTATGACATAATGCTGAGCGACATCACCCATCGTATGCTGGCGTTAGAGGCCCTGAAGGTAAGTGAGGAAAAAGTCAGCAGTATCCTGAACGCGATCGATGACGCCGTGGTTTCTTTTTCCATTGACGAAAACCATATTAATTACTGCAGCCCGTCCTGTGTAAAATTCTTCGGCGGTGAAATTGAACATGAATTCCGCAGCGAACCGCATGCATGGATCGCCTACGTTCATCCGGATGATGTTGCCGCGATTTATGAATCGGTTATGCGGTTGTGTGAGCAGGGCGCGGTTGAGGTTGAGTGCAGAATCGTCAGGGCCGACAAGTCGATCATCTGGGCGCGGGCGCGTCAAAAAATAGTATATGACCCGGCAACAGGACGAAGCAAAAGGTTTGATCTGATGCTGAGTGACATTACTGATCGCAAAAAAGCTGAAATAAAACTGCGCGCAAGCGAATCGTCGCTGGCCCGTTCACAGGAAGTGGGCCATATCGGCAGCTGGCACTTTGATGTTGCTGCGCAGCAGATGGTATGGTCGGATGAGCTGTACCGTGTGCTGGGTCTTTCGCCTGATAAACATTCTGCAACGTATGAAACTTTTTTCGAGATCGTCCATCCGGACGACATGGCCCCAGCTCAAGAGTCGTTCAAAGATTTTTTCATGGGTAATCGTGACAGTTTTGAGTACGTGCACCGGATCATACGCAAGGATACAGCGGAAGTGCGCTACGTGCATGAACGCTGCGTTCACGAGCGTGATGCAGACGGCATGGTTATCCGCTCGATTGGCACAATTCAGGACATAACCGAGCGCAAACAGGCTGAAGAAAAAACAGCCGAGCACCTCAGGGAGCTCGAGCAGTGGTATCGCGTGACATTGAACCGCGAAGACAGGGTGCTGGAATTGAAGGCGGAAGTCAATACCCTGCTTGAACGCCTGGGCGAGCAGCGCAAGTACGGGAAGGCTGAGTAAAAGCAAAGTGTTTAACGTTCAAAGTTCAACGTTAAAAATTCTTAACGGGCTTTTGGTTCTTGAACCTTGATCGCGATGTAAATATTTATTTTTCCCCTCCCCAGGCGGGAGGGGATTAAGTGGAGGTGGCTTTTTAAAATCACCCTCACCCCGACCCTCTCCCCTCAAGGGAGATGGAGGTATTTTGACCTTTTACGGGTGTGTTAACTTTGAACTTTGAACAATTGTTTTACCCTTGAACAATCTTTTGGTTTTTGACCTTGAACTTTGAACGCAGGCCTGTGAATGTTCCTTGATTTTGTCTACAACATTTTGCTGCTGGTAGCCTTCAGCGTTATATATGCGCTGATACCGCATCA
>CAIRTM010000145.1 GCA_903881505.1 uncultured delta proteobacterium
CCGCCGTTTGGCATATACTACTCCTTCTTAATGATTGCTGACATCTTGCGTCGTCCTAAAACGAACCTGGGTTTAGAGTCCCAATGAATCAAACAAGGCATCTTGCAGCCTCTGTACATAGATATGCCGGATCAGGGCGAAGTCCAACTCGACCCAAATCAAGGCGGTCAGCATCCCAGCACGTGCCTATTGTAATATCTTCGGCTGTACACCCATCACTGTGATACCGGCAAGCCATGACCAGCACATCGAGTTCACTTGGCTCAAGCAGCAAGTTTCCGTTTGCCACCAGTTCGCTTGCAAACTCTCCTGCCCGAGCACCATGCTCAGGATCAAAGTTATCAGAAAAGCGGCAAGAGTCGTGAACAAAGGCAAAGGCCTCCACTACCCTCGAATTTGCTCCCGTTAATTTGGCTAATCGAAGCCCATTCTCATGCACTCTTTTCCAATGAGGCTCTCCGTGTATGCCATCCCAATCCAGGGCGAAATGCTTCTGCAGAAGTATTCTCAGATCGCGCGTTATGACCATCGACATTGCCAGCCTATTTAATGCACCTGTCGTTTACATACAAAAGGTGACAGGTTTATTTTTCACCATGCGGGCATGACGGAGCATGGTTCTCCCAACAACCAACCCTTAACAGTATTGGGAAAGCGCCCTTTGTTGTGCAGTCCGGGCTATGCCGCTGTTTTCAGGCTGACACGCATGCCCGCCCTGGTTGCAAGCGTGATAAGCATTTCAAGGCTGAATCGCTCCCATTTGCCCCGCATGAGATCCGATACCCTGGACTGCGTGACCCCGAACAGTGCCGCTGCCCTGGCCTGTGTTAATTTTTTGGCCTTGATGAATTTGCGCAGTTCGGCCATAAGCCCGGCGCGCATCTGCAAAATAGCGGCTTCATCCGGTGAAAATCCGAGATCGGCAAACACGCTGCCGGAAGATGTAATAATGTCGTCGCTCATACGTCAACCTCCAATACGGTTGTATCTTTGCCGCGCCACTCGCCCAGCACATGAATACGGATTTCTTTTACCCCGGCTCCGACAGCCTGCATGGGCTTCCAGTCTGACGGTTCAAACCCGCTTTGAATCGCATACAGGTCAAAACCGGCAGCCCTGCGGGCTTCATCTGGAAAATTCCGAAGATCGTCCAGGCTCGAACCGATGAACTTCAGTGCTTTCAGCACAGTTTTCATATTTTAAATTATATAAGTTTTTATATATTTCGCAACCGATATTTTTCCCAAAGTATTCGGAAGCAGACAAAAAGATATTCGCCGCCGGGAGCAAATTCTGCATACCGCATCACGTGCGGCATGACAGGACAGATTCATACGGCTGCATAGCAGTCGGCTAAAGGCCTTCAAGCGCCTTTTGATAGGCTCGCCACAGCATATCTTTGTCGATCCCGTGATCGAGCACGTCCCAGGGCAGGAACTCATCGCGGCCGCGCGTGCGGCAGGCGTGGGCTTCAGGGTTGAATCCGGCCTGCCGGAAGGCCCGCGTCCAGCTTCCCAGCGCGTGGGCGCTCAGCAGGAGTTTTGATAGGCGCCGGTCGCCCGTGCTCAGCAGGGCCTGCACCAGGCTCATGCGGGGCGAATCACAACTGAGCTGTATTTTTTTATCCCCGCGCAGCGCAGCCTGTATGCGGGCGAGCTTTTTTTTAAGGCTGTCAACCGGCTCAAAGCCATGCCACTGAAACGGCGTGAACGACTTGGGAACAAAGGGGCTGATGCTGAGCGTCAGGCGGCGCAGCCGCTGCCCGCCGCCTGCGGCGCGATAGCGCTGCGCAACCGCAACCGCCAGATCGGCGATGGCGTCGATGTCCTCGTCGCGCTCGCCCGGCAGCCCGATCATGAAATAGAGGCGGATGGATGACACGCCCTGTGCGGCGAACAGTTCCGCGGCGCGCATGATGTCGTCGTGAGAAATGTTTTTACCCAGCACATCCCGCAGGCGCTGCGTTGCCGCTTCCGGCGCGATGGTAAACGTGGTATGCCCGCAGGCGGCCAGCAGTTCGACCATGCCGGGCGTAAGCGCGTCGGCCCGCAGCGATGATATGGACAGGCGTCCGCCGCGCTCAACGATAGTGCGCATCAGGGCCTCAAGATCCGGATGGTCTGAGGCGGCCGCTCCCAGAAGCCCGACTTTAATCCCCTGCTGCAGCAGGGGCTCTATGCCGGCGCGCAGGCTTGCAAGGGAACGCCTGCGAAAGGGCGCATACAGGCTGCCGACCGCGCAGAACCGGCAGCCGCGCGGACAGCCCCGGCTCAGTTCGACAAGCGCCATATCGGCGAACTGCGTATGCGGCGTCAGGATGCAGGAGCTGGCGTGACAGGTGTCGATATCTTCCGGCCGCCGGGCAGCGACCGGAAGCCCCTGCGCGGAGGACTGCATGCCGACCAGCCGCTCCCCGTCGTAGACCGGGCAGGCACGCCCGGGCGCATACATCCCGCCGATATGTTCGAAGTCTTCCGGCCGCAGGCCGGCTGCGGCTCCCCGCTGCAGGCATGCCAGGGCCTGCTCGATAAAATCCGGCAGCAGCGCTTCAGCCTCGCCGATGGCGAAAAGATCAAAGATATCCGCCAGGGGCTCAGGGTTCATGCTGACCGCCACACCGCCGGCAAGCAGCAGCGGCGCGCCCCGGCGCTCGGCGCGCAGGGCCGGCACACCTCCCAATGCCAGCATGCGCACGACATGCAGGTAATCGCTTTCAAATGACAGTGAAAAGGCAATGCAGTCAAAGCTGCCCAGCGCCGCCCCGCTTTCAATCGAGCTCAGCGCGCCCGCGCGCGGCCCCGGATCAGGCAGGAAAAACCGCTCGCAGCGCACCTCCGGGTGCAGGCACAGCAGGCGGTAGACCAGCTGGAAACCCAGATTCGACATGCCGACAGCGTAGGTGTTCGGAAACGCAAGCGCAACGCGCAAACGGGCCCGTTCGCCGCACGGCGTGAACAGGCTGCGCTCATGCTCTTTATATGCGACCCCCGGGGTGCAGCGTTTCTTTCGTCCAGCAGTGCGCTTCATACCGCCATGACATCCTGTCCACATCAGATTATCCTGCGTCTGTCCCCTGCGCCTCCGCAGGCAGAGAAGCAACCCTGTATATACCACACTTCAGGCCTGA
>CAIRTM010000146.1 GCA_903881505.1 uncultured delta proteobacterium
ACTTTTTTTCAAAAGCCGCAGTAATTCTGGAATTTTCATAAAGTGCACCAAAGCCCGTCCCCATCCGTCTGTCTGATTTCCAAGAACTGCGCAACCGGCTGTTAATCTATTCCTGAACCTGAAACGGAGGATTTTGTGATGAGAAGATGCATGTCGAAATTTCCTGCCACGCGGCACAAATCGCCTTTCGCTCTGAAAGGCCCCCGCTGTATCCTGCTGGCTGTTTTGATCCTGACATTCTGCCTTACCGGATCAGCCGCGGAAGCCACGACCACAACGTCGATCGGCGCGAATCTGCTGCAGGACCCCGGTTTCGAGACTTCCTTGGGGTCAACGGCTTACTGGGAGCAATCTTCGACCAATTTTGGGTCACCCTTGTGTAACGACGACTCTTGTGGAACGGCTGGGGGATCGGCCGGGCCGCGTACAGGATCCATCTGGGCATGGTTCGGCGGCACGGCAAATACCGAGGCCGCCTCGCTCTCTCAAGCGGTCACTATCCCGGCCGGCGCGTGGACTCTGGAATTTTATTTCTGGATCGGTTCGGCCCATGAAGGCAGCGATAACGCGGATATTTTCACCGCCTGCATTGACAATTCGACGGTTTTTACCGCCGATGCAACGCAAGCCGGCCTGTACCCTTCGTATACGCTGGTGAGCGTCGATGTCAGCGCCTGGGCCGACGGCGCATCACATTTGGTTGCGTTTTCCTCAATAACGACAGGACAAGTCGTTAATTTCAACCTGGATGATGTGGCGCTGCTACTACCTGTGACGACAACGACCACGACGCCACCGACGACCACCACCGTGGCGCCGACAACCACGACAACGGTCGAACCATCGACCACAACTACGGTTGAAATGGAAACGACCACCACCACGTCGGTGAAGGCAGGCCCGTGCCCGGCCACGCAGGTGCTGGGTGCAGGTAATCCGCAGCTTGACGACATGCGCGCCTTCCGCGACAGCGCGCTTGCGCAAAGCGCCCTCGGGCGAAAGGTCACCAGCATCTATTACCGCAAAGCGGGCAGCATCAATGCAGCCCTTGAAGAGCGTCCAATGCTGCGGGCCCTTGCGCGCAGGGCATTTGAAATTATAGCGCCGGAGTGAGATGGGGGATCAGATGTCAAAAGAGTGGATCAATTATGTGTGAAGGTTGTTTTTTACGTAGGGGCAGACCTGTGTGGCTGCCCCTTTTTAGAATTTACTTGACCCGGGCTCCCTGGCAGTTCCGCAGCATTTTGTCCCCAGCCTCTGCAGCTGCAGCCTCTCCGTATTTATACAGCTCGGCCTGCCAGGCATCCGTCGCAAGCGCATCGGCCGCCGCGCGGGGAATATGCGCGCTCACCAGAATATCGCCGCTGTCCCCGGGGCCGGAAAATACCTGCATTACCCACGGGATAGGAATAACCGGAACCTCCGCCCGGACCGGCCTGCAGCCGTCGAACTGCGCGTCGTGCACGGGCAGCCGGCTCAGGTTGCTCACCATGCAGTCGCCGGCAAACGGGTTCACGTCGGCGATCAGGCCCAGCATGGAGCCGGTTTTCTGCTGAGCCGCGAGCCACCGCAGCTGCTCCGTAACATACCCGGCATCGCAGGCCGCGACCTGCCTGCGGCACAGGCCCGCTATGTCGGCAATGCGGGCGTCCGCAAGCTCGCCGGTGCTGCTCATAGCCACGGTGTTTACGATGGCATTGCCGAAGTACTCCCGCGCACGCGGATGCCCCGCCCTGGGCCGCATATCGACCGGCACGAGAAGCCTGCGTTGGGCTGAGCGCCCTCCCGGATGCTGCAGCCTCGTGAAGAACTGCCACAGGTGTGCGCTCAGTGCGTCGTGGAGCGATACCGGGCCGCCATGCGCGGCGTCGTTTCGTATGGCCTCGAGTTGGGGCCGGGTAAACCGCAGCACGCGACAGGCCATCGAGCCCTGCTGAACCGCGAATGACCCCGCAAGCCGCAGGAGCTGCAAAAGCGAGAGCCTGCGAAAACCCCTGATGGATTTGGGGACCACGGAGGGGTGTCCGGCCGCTTCATATCTCCCCGGGTCGAAGGCGTCGCGGTCATGCCAGGGGCTGCAGGGCAGGCCGCTGTGCACCTGCGACCAGCACCGTATGAAGTAATAAAAGCTGTACGCGTCGACCACGGCATGGGCGATGGAAATCGAAAGCGCGCAGCCCCCGCCCTTGAACCGGGTAAGGGTGAATGTCGCAAGCGGCCTGCCGCGAAGCCTCAGCGTCAGCGGCTGAATCCTTTCAAAAAAATCGTACGCGGTGTGCGTTGTATGTATCCCTGCGGTGACGGTTGCAAGGGGAAGGTTGCATTCGCGCACCGAAAACAGCGCCCCCGGATGAGGCTGGCCCACGCTGAGCGAGCCGTCGGGCTCCGCGCGGAGCTGGCCGCACAGCATCGGAAAATACCGCAGCGTTCTGCGCAGCGACTGCTCCAGCGGCCCGGGGTCAAGCTCCCGATCATAGAAGTAAAGGACCTCGAGCAGCCCGCCCGACATGGCATTGTCAAGCGCGCTCAGCCGTAAGCGGTCCGGCGCCCCAATCGCCGGAATGGAAATCCGGCGCAGCGTCTTGAAGGTAAGCTTTTCCGGGGCCTTGACCGAACGCGCCATAAAAGTATGAACTTCTCCCTGATCGATAGAGTACGTTTGCCTGCCCTATGAAACAATCGATAGCGCGTAAGGTTACGAATAATATTCAGCGCACATTCAAGCAGTCATACCGGCGAGCGCCGGTATCCAGAGTTTTAAAATCCGGACTCCGGCTTTCCACCCATGCGAGCGGTCTTGACGCGGTGATAATCAGGGGCTATGTCTGTAGCTGTAGATGAATCAAATAAGGGGAGGATCATGAAACAGCTTATTGCGATCTGTGCGCTCGCCTGTGTGCTGGGAGCCGGGGCGCCTGCCCGGGCCGAAACTTCGGCGTGCTCCGATGTTGCGGCCCGCGGGCACGTGAACATCCTCACCATCAATATCCTGTATTCCGATTTTATCGGCCGCATGGAGCGCCTCAGGGCGGTTGCCGATTTTGCGGATGCGCAGGACGCGGCCGGGGAGCCCGTGGACGTGATCCTACTGCAGGAGGTGGTCAGCGGCACGCTGGCGGCAACGCCGAGCCTCAGCTGGAATTTGAAGCACATGCTGCGGCGGCGCGGTGTCGACTACAACCTGCGGTTCAGGCCCGTGGCGGGAGTGCCCGGACTGTTCATGGTGGGCAACGCCATGCTTTCCCGGTGCGAGATCGATGATTTCTCATCGCGCCTGCTGCCCTACGCGCCGGAGCGGCCCCTGGGCGGCCCGGGGGTGCCGGTGCTGCATGAGGTGCAGCGGATCGGCATCGACATTCCCGGTTACGGCGCCGCCGCGGTGTACAACACCCACCTGTGCGCATACTGCCCCGGCTCGGACCGCCTGCGGCAGACAGAGGCGATCCAGAGCTTCGTGGAAGACCATGAGGACGGCGCTGCCCGGCTCGTCGTGCTCGGCGGCGATTTCAATACCGACCTCAACGTGCCCACCGACATCCCCGCCTATGATCTCATAACCGGGGATATGAGCTTTACCGACTCCTACACCGCCGCAAAAAAATGCGCGAGCTGCTGCTCGGATGCCGAGGGCCTGGCCGGCTGCACGTACGCCGTGCCGGGCAACACGCTTGCCGGCGGAGAGCCGCCCGTTCGCATCGATTACATTTTTGCGCGGGGGGGGTTCAGTACGCTGGACAGCGAGGTCGTCTTCAACCAGCCGACCTGGGTATCGGACCATTCGGGCGTGCTCACGAGAATCGGGCTGCAGTAAAGACTTTTGTTCCAACGGTTTCAGCAGTATCAATGTTTCAAGGTTTACACCTTGAACTTGAAACATGAGTCGTCCACCCCACCCAACCTCCCACTGACCAGGAGACTGTGTCGCAATTGTTCCTGAAACCGACATTTGCGCAGCCCGGGCCCGCGGGCCGCTACCGAAACGGAACAAGGTTCAGCAGGTACAATAAAACGGCAGCAGGTTTGCAATTTCACATCCAAACCCCGCGGGTGTGCAGTGCAGGTTCGCTGGTATGCGCACCGGGCTGGCGAGCTTAAACCCGTGCTGACGCTCAGGATACAAAACAATTTTGAATGGCGGCACAGTATCCAGGGAAGGAGCATGTTGTACCGCTCCCCTCCTGGTCAGGCCCTTCCGGGATTTCAGTGGGTGTATGGGGGCGCATGAAGAACAACGGCATGGTGGGCTTGCAGCCCACACCCGCATCCCCCTTTCTGCTTGCCCATTTAAAAGCTTTTGTTCCAACGGTTTCAACTGTTCAAACGGTTTCATCCGGTGAAACAGCTGAAACGGCTCAAACGGCTGAAACTGTTGAAACTTTTTTTTAGGGCTCAGACATATTGATCCTTAAA
>CAIRTM010000147.1 GCA_903881505.1 uncultured delta proteobacterium
CTGTAGTTGCCGGCTCCTGAGTACCGGGCGCACTGGAAGCACAACGCGGATAACCACGCAGGCAGGGCCGGCACAAGGCCCTGCCTTTTTTATTTCGGTAAATCTAAAATACCATATACCCTGCGACGCAACAGCGACCGTTCGTGCTGGGCGCGTTCCGATCCAGCGCAAACTGTTTTGTAAAAACAGGCATCCTGGCCCAGGGGTGTACTCTGCGGCAGAGCATATCCCGGCAGGCGGCACTATTGATCCCGATTGACTGCTTGAAGGCTGTGCGCAATCAGGCTGCGGTGGAGAATATGGTTACTCTATCGGCTGGATGGCGCCATTGGGGCATGCGGGTATGCAGATGCCGTCGCCGTCGCACTTTGCAGGGTCAATGACCGCCCTGCCGTTGATAAGAGATATTGCCTTTTGGGGACAGGTTTTGATGCATTCAAGCGAACCCCGGCATTTTTTCTGATCGACACTAAGTTTCATGGCACATCCCTTCTTTGAAAAGAGTGCAGTCAAAAAGCGTTCAGCCTTCCAGGCCCAGGCGGCGCAGCAGATGCACGCCGAATGCATCATGGGCATGAACGGCCCCTTCCGGGCAGAGCTCCTGACAGCAGAAGCAGCGGATGCAGGCCTTGGTATTGATTGCGACCGGTCCTTTGTCCGCAAGGATCATGCACTGCGCCGGGCAGGCCTCAAGGCAGATGCCGCAGCGGCGGCACAACGCTGCATCAACGCGCGGCCGCGTTGTTACAAAGCGGTTTACCAGCCAGGATACCGGGCGCAGAAATGCCGGCCCCTCGACCGACATCTGGCCGGCCGGTTTGAGATCGCGGATGCGCAGGCCGTCAAGGGGATCGCCTATGCAGGCAAGCTCGTGCGCCGCTACCGTGAAGCCCATGCGGCCGGCTTCAATCAGCGTATAGACCTGCTGCGGCGAAAACCCTGCAAGGTGCGCTGCAACGGCATCAAGGCTGACCATGTTTTTTGAGGCGGCCAGATAGCCGAGCCGGCGCGGCGTGCCGCTGCTGGGACCGTTGCCTTCCATGCCGACCACCGCATCGAGGATTGAAACAACCGGTTTCAGCGTCCAGGCAAGCTCCAGCAGAAAGCGCGCAAAATGCCGGTAATCACGGCCGGACTGAAAATGCCAGCGCGCCTTCTGCCTGCCCACGATAACGCCATAGAGGTTTTTCACCGCCAGGGTCAGCACCATCATGGCATGTGTTTTAAATTTCGGCACGTTAATGATAACGTCGGCTTCGGCGGCTTCGCGGGCAACCTCAAAGCGGCGGTGAATAAACCCCGGTGGCGCCTCAATGGTGACGCTCTGGCTGAAATTTACAACTTCAATGCCGAATTCGCGGGCAACCTGCAGGACACCGCAGGCCTCGGCCACTCGGCCGGCGCTGCCATAGCCCGGGGAATCGCCGATAACGATATGCCCTGCGCCGGCTGCAATGCAGCCTTCTATCACGGCCCGCATAACAGCCGGGTGCGGGCTGACCGCTGCTTGCGCAGGGGCAGGCTTCAGGAAATTGGGCTTGATTAGAACGCGGGCTCCCCCGGGCACAATCGCCTGCCAGCCGCCGGGCATTGCCCCGATCATGCCATCGAGTGCCTGTTTGACGCGCGGGTAGTCATAGTCAGGAACGTTCTTTATATAGACTGCTTCGTCAGGCTGCATGGTCTGCTATACTCCGGGCGCCGTTAATCCAGCACCTGAACGGTATGCGAAAACACGGGGCTGCCGGGCCGGGCAGCAGCGGCGGCGTCCGGTCCTGCCAGGGCCTTGATAACAGGAGATGTTTTAAGGGATGCAAAGGCCTGCGCTGCCGTGCGCACATCGGCAATGCCGGTTGCAAAGACCTCGGCGCGGGCCCGGGCGCGCATGTCCTCGGTAACATTGATCAGGTGGCGCTGCAGGGACACATACCCCTGCATGTCCGGCAGCATGTAGCTGTCGAACTCGCCGATCGTGCCGATAATGCTGCGCGCAAGCTCGTCGCTATCGATGTCAATACCGGCCAGCCACTCGGCCGTGCGGTCGAAGACATCGAGCGTCGAGAGCAGGTTGGGATCGCGGTAGGAGCTGAACCAGAATGCGCCGCTCAGGCGGTCAAAGCCGCACATCGCGCCGTAGGCTCCGCCCTGCACGCGCACTTTTTCCCATAAATACATTGTCCGCAAAAGGCCGGTGATAACATTGATTGAACCGTGATAGCGGTATCCGGCCTCATAGAGATTGAATGCCTTGCCGACAAAGTTGACCTGGGTCGGCGCCAGCAGTGCCTCGGCATTCGCCGGATTTTCCGGCTGCCATGCGGGAACCTGCGCGCTGCGCCGGGGCAGCTTGTCAAGAAAGCCTCCCAACTCTCCCCGCACGCCGTTGAAGGCTTTGCTGTCGATCGTTGCGTTGACAAGCATCTGCTCGCGGTTGAGCAACAGCTCGCGCATGTGCTCAAAGGTGTTGGCAATATCGCCCCAGCCGCGCTCAAAGTCCTCGACAAGGCCGCGCAGGAACCGGTAATAGCTGACTCCGCCCATCTGCTCGGCCGCCCAGTCGGCTTCGCTGAAATGAGCGCGCAGGCGCGCGGCGACGACGCTGTGTCCGGCCGGGATCAGACGCTGCTCGAAAGCGGCTTTTTCCTCGAGCGCTATCTGCCTGATGCGCTCCTTCTGATCAAAACGGGCGCTGGTGAGTACATCGCCGAGAATTGAAAAAAGTTCAGTGCTGCGGGAGGCAAGCGCCTTGGCGCGAACAAACAGCCAGGCTGCGCCGGTCGGGCTTTGGTTCACGGCCGAAGTAAACGTTGCCGGCCGTATGCCGCCGGTATGCGTGCTGATGCGCTGCGAGAGCGCCACGTAATCATCCGGGCCGGCCCCGGTCTCGAGCAGCGCCCTGCTGAACAGGGGCACAAAGGGCAGGCAGCGCTGCGGCAGCAGGCGCAGGTTCAAGCCGACATCGCAGTACAGAATCCCGCTTGTGAACAAATCGTGCTGCAGAACGGCCGTATCGGCAACGCGCATGTGGCCGCAGGGAATAGTCCGGTTCTGGCGGGGCAGATCCTCGATGCGCAAACGCGGCAGCGATGCCAGCGCCTCGGGCGGATCGGGTGTTTGCTGACGGGCCTTGAGCGCGTGCGAACGTTCAGCAAGAGTGCGGCGGTCCTGCGCACTCAGCGGCGCTGCTGCCTGCTGCAGCCGCGCGCGCTCCTCCTCCTGCAGGCGACGGGCCATCCCGGGATCAGGCTCCATGATCACGCTCAGCCGGTGCTGATTTTCAAGAAAGCTTTCGCGTATAAGCGTCTGCGCAAAGGCACTGTCAGTGCTGAAGCGCTCACGTACGCGGCAAAGGGCATTTTCGAAGCCGAGCATGCTGAAGGGATCGCCGCCATAGAGCCAGACGCTCAGGGCGCGCAACATCAGGCTCAAGCCGCGCGGGAAGCTGCCGGTGTTGTTTTCGCGCAGGCGGAATTCAATCGTGTTGAGCGCGGCTGCCAGCGTGGCTGCAGCAATACCGTCGCGCGCAAGCCGTGTCAGGGTGTCCATGATCAGAGACTCAACCCGGCCGGCATTCTGCGGGGCAATGCCTTTGAGCCCGGTTGAAAAAACCATCTGGCGCAGTTCGGTTTCAAGGCCGCCGCCGCACAGCCCCTCGCCGAGTCCGGACTCGATCAACGCTTTTCTCAAAGGTGAGCCGGGCATGCCCAGCAGCGCATAGTCCAGCACGCACAGGGCCAGGCTCTCTTCGGTGTTCAAGATATCGCCCAGAAGCCAGTTCATGGTCAGCATCCCCGTGCGCTGCCCTTCGCCGGGAAAGCCCGCCCGAACCGTGCGCGGGGCAGTCCATTTCGGCTGTAGCCTGACGTGCGCTGCAGGGGAGCATGCCGCGAATGTGTCAAGATAGGCTCCCATGAAGCGCAGGCGCTCCTGCGGGTCATCATCGCCGTAAAAATAAATGCGGCTGTTGCCGGGCTGATACAGCCGGCGGTGGAAATCGGCGAACTGGGAAAAGGTCAAGTCGGGAATCCTGGCCGGATCGCCGCCTGCATCAAGCCCGTAGGCCGTATCAGGAAACAGCGACTGCAAGGCGGTGCGGTCGAGCAGGCCGTCGGGCGATGAATAGGCGCCTTTCATTTCATTAAACACCACGCCCTTGAAGGACATCTCGCCGTCAGGGGTTTCAAGCTCATAGTGCCAGCCTTCCTGCTCGAGCACCTCAGGGCTCAGCAGCGGAAAAAAGACGGCATCCAGGTATACGTCGATCAGGTTGTAGAGGTCGGCGGTGTTCTGGCTGGCGACCGGATAGCAGGTCCTGTCCGGGTAGGTGAATGCGTTCAGGAAGGTCTGCAGCGATCCCTTGACCAGTTCGATAAACGGCTCCTTGAGCGGATATTTTTTCGATCCGCACAGGACCGAATGCTCGAGAATATGTGCGATGCCGGTCGAATCAGACGGCGGGGTTTGGAACGTAATGCCGAATACCTTGTTTGCGTCGTCATTGCTGAGCGAAAGCAGCTCGGCCCCGGATTTCACATGCCGGTACAAAACCCCGTGTGTGTTAAGCTCGGCGATATGCGCCTTTTTAATGACTTCAAATCCATGGCTCATCGTGAAAAGTGCTCCTGGTCAAGAGGGTCGCCTACAAGAGGCGGGGCTGGCCGGCAATTTTTTCATCCCTGTCAAAAACCGTTATTACGCCGTAGACGCCGTCATATCCGGGCTGCAGGGCGACGTGTCCGGCGCGAAGGCGCGTGATCGCCTCGGCAAGAAGCGGCGGCCCGGCGGCCTTGAGATCGGCCGGGCTGCGGCGGCGCAGGATTTCAAATTCACTGCCAAGCTCGCGCAGCAGGCGCATGTAGGCGCCCTGAACTTTTTTGCTCTGCGGCCCGGTTGCGTATATTTCCGAGAGGATTTCCTCCAGTGGGATCAGCGATTCGAAATCAAATGCGCCATGTGGCCGGTTGCCCGGGTCGCGGTCGGCAAGATCATTCACCCGGTGCATGACGCCGACGGTCACCTTCGCGCCGCATGCCGGGCAGCGCCCCTGAGCGGCCCTGGTCTGCTCCGGGGTCAGGCGCTGGCTGCAGGCCCGGTGGCCGTCCAGGTGGTATTTACCCTCTTCCGGAAAAAATTCGATCGTGCCCCGGAATCCGGCAGGGTTCTTGTCGCGCAGAGCGCGCATCATGCTGAAATAATCCTTCGGACAGGTAAAGATGTTGGCCTCGCGGCCGAGCTTGGAGGGCGAGTGCGCGTCCGAATTTGAAACAAGCGCAAAGCGGTCAAGCATGGATATGCGCCAGTTCATGGCCGGATCGGATGACAGGCCGGTTTCCAGAGCGAAAATGTGCGGGGTGAGATCTTCAAAGCATTCTTCGATGCTGTCGAATCCGCTGGCAGAACCAAGCACGGAAAAATGCGGCGTCCAGATGTGGGCGGGAATCAGGACATTGCCGCTTGATGCGTCAAGGGCCAGATCGAGCAGGCGCTTGCAGTCAAGCCCCAGTATGGGGCGCCCGTCCGAGGAGATGTTGCCGATTTCCTGCAGGGCCGCGTTCAGGCGTCCGGCAGCCAGCAGGTCCGGGGCGAGGATCAGGCTGTGAACCTTGCGCGTGCGGTCATTTTTTTTATAAATGGTGCTGATTTCGACACTGAGTATAAAACGCACCGGCGCGCGGCAGCTTTCCGGCACCTGCTCATCGGCCGCGCGTGCATGGCAGTCCTTCAGGCGGTACAGGCCCGGTTCGGCCGGCTCGAGTTTTTCCTGCAGCTGGGCGTACCAGCGCGGATGGGTAAAATCGCCGGTGCTGATGACCGCAATGCCCTTGAGCTGCGCCCAGATGTAGAGATTTTCAAGGTCCATGCGCGAGCTGGTTGCCCGCGAGTAGGATGAGTGAATATGCAGATCGGCGATGAATTCCATTGTGAATGTTCCGATCGTTCAAGAATCCGTTGAGCTGCGCCTGCGCGCACGCGCAGCCGGGATCTCAGGAAAAATACCTGCGCGGGTTGCCGGTCAGCATGGCCTCAATCTGCGCCTCGCTCACACCGTCGTACTGCAGCATGGGTATGACCCGTTCAAAAAAATTGGTCGGCTTCCAGTTTTTGTAGGGGCCGCTGCCGATTTTCGGGCCGTTGACCCAGTACCAGACCGAATCGTGCGAGACGATCAGCCTGTCGAGAAAACCGGCGTCGATGAGTTTTTTCAGCGATGCGGCGCGCACCTCATCCGGCATGCCGCCTTCCATGCCGAAACGGTCAAAACCGATATAGGAGCCCGCCGCGACGATCTGACGGTGATAGCCGAAGCTGGTTGAAATGCAGCTGTGGCCCACGATGATTTTTTCAGGCGGCACGCCCTGTTCATGCAAAATGCGCTGCTGATCCGGGCCGAGCATGCCTTCAGTGTGCGTGATGATCGGAGCCCCGGTTGCGACAGACGCCCGCGCGCAGGCGCAAAGCAGCTCATGGTCGTCTTCGTCAATTTCGTGCCCGGTCACCAGTTTGATGATGCCGGCCCGCACGCCGCTGTCCCCGATTCCTTCGCTCAGCTCCCTGATAAACAGGTCGGCAACCGCATCCGCGCCTCCCAGACGCAGGCGCAGGGCCTGGTACGTCGATGTGCTGTAGATTCCGGTACAGCAGACTATGTTCAGGCCGCTTTTTTCCGAAACGTGCTTGAGCAGGGGGACGTTGCGCCCCAGATCGGTCGTGGTCGGATCGACAACTGTCGCAACCCCGCAGGCTTTAATCCGTGCGGCAACGCCAAGGCATGTGGCAAGGATCTGCTCATGCGCGGCGCCCAGCGGGCGGCAGTCCCGCAGGGCCGTGCCGTATTCGACAAACACATGTTCGTGCATGAGCGTACGCCCGAGCGCATCCGGTGAAACCGGGCCGGTGACGGTGTTAACCGCGGTATCCATTTTTTCCTTCTGCGCGGGCATGTGCGCGCACTGGGTCGCGTTTTACAAAGACACCGAGAGTATAGGCAGGGCTTTGACAGGAGTCAAGCAAAACACCGGCGCACGAAAGGCTGCAGGGTTCAGGAGCCGCAAATCATTGTGTGCCGGGCGGGCCCTTTATGGTATTCTTGGGTCTCGATATCTATATCTACAGGACCTGCAGCGGCATGCATCGCGTCACGCTCGGCACAACAGGCATCAGCGTTTCCAGGCTCGGCATGGGCACCGGCACCGGCCACCCGTCGGGCCGCTGCCGCCAGGCACTGTTGAGTGAGCAGGAGCTTGCCGACCTGCTGCTCTACGCTTTTGAGCGCGGGATAACATTCTGGGACAGCGCCGCGCACTACGGCACACACGGCCATATGCGCTGTGCGCTCAGGCAGATTCAGCGGAACCGGGTGACAATCGCCACGAAGCTTATCGTGTCAACTGCCGCAGAGGCCGAAAAAGGTGTAAGCGCTGCCCTGCGTGAAATCGGCACAGACTATATTGATATGTGCCTGCTGCATGCCGTGCACTCGCGGGCCGAGCTTGGGCGCTGCCGGGGAGCTCTTGAAAAGCTGTGCCGGCTCAGGGATAAGGGGCGTATCAGGGCTGTGGGCGTATCATGCCACGGCGTTGCCGCCCTTGAGGCGGCACGGGACTGCCCTGAGGTTGAAGTCGTCTGGTGCCGGATCAATCATGCCGGCCTGCACATGGACGGGCCTGCGCGGCTGTACCACGGGCTTGCGGCGCTGCCGCTGCTGAAGAAAACTGCAAAGATGCTCCCGGCATGGTGTATTGCCCGGTTGCGGCCCGGCGAAAAGCCGCCCATAGCGGCACGGGAGCATCAGCGCATAACAGCGCTTTTGCGGCAGATGCACCAAAAAGGCAAAGGCATGGTTGGCATCAAAATCATGGCACAGGGCCGTCTCGCGGCTGATCCTCGGGCGGCAATTGGGTACGCTGCGGGCTGCCCGTTTCTGGACTGCTTTATTATCGGCATGCTCAGCCGTCAGGAAATAGACTCTAACTGCAGGGCGCTTGAACTGTATGATATGAAAGGCGTGCCCGGAAGTTCACAGGCAGGAAAACAAAACCCCGGCACGCGCAGCGCCGGGGCCGTTATAAACAAAAAATGAAAGGAAGGAGGAGGATTAATGTGCGATTCTATTCAATTGTCGCCCGCTAAACTCACCTCCTTACACTGTCGAGCTTGCAGCTCACGCTGGTATCGTAGGTTGGTGGACCTGCCACAGATGAAGTCTGTGGTGAGTTATAAAGTTCTCCGCTCAAATTCCATTGAGCCGTATGTCCACCTCCTTCCTTCTAATTATAACTATACTGAAAAATTGCGGCGTTTCAAGGCCCGCACACTAAAAAACCAGCTATGGGCACGTGCATGAAAATACTGGTTATAGCCGACAGCCACGGCGACCGCGCCCGGCTGCAGGAAATTATTGACCGCGAACAGCCCTTTGACGTCCTGATCCACTGCGGCGACGGGGCGCATGACCTTGACCGTGTCGTGCTCCCGCAGAATATTGAGGTTCTCAGTGTGGCCGGCAACATGGATCGCGCCGGCGGTAAGCGCCTGATCGAAGCAGCCCTGAACGGTGTCCGCTTCCTCGTCTGCCACGGCGACCGGTTCGCCGTCCATTACGATTACGACCGGCTGCTGGATGAGGGCCTGCGCCGCGGCGCTGACATCATCTGCTGCGGCCATACCCATATACCCTGCCTGCTGCCTCACCCGCCAGTGCTGTTTAACCCCGGCCCGGCCGACCGTGGCCTCTACGGCATCATCACCCTCGGCTCAGCGCAGAAACCGCTCTGTGAGAACAGGCAGCTGTGAGCAGGACGCTGGAGCGGCAAGTACTTGACACACTTGCGCACATATCTGTATAGTTACTCGTTTTTTCGCACGCCTGTCCAACCCTTCTTGCGCGAATCAATGGCGCAGGCGGCGCATTGCACACACGCTTACTTTTCGGAGAGCAGCAATGGCACGTACCCTTACCGAGCAGATCATCGCCGCGCATCTTGTTGAAGGCCGCCTGGAAGCTGGCGCCGAAATCAGCCTGCGCATCGACCAGACCCTGACGCAGGACTCAACCGGCACCATGGCATACCTGCAGCTCGAAGCGATCGGCATCGAAAAGGTAAAAACCAAACGCTCGGTTGCCTATATCGACCACAACACACTGCAGAGCGGACCGGAAAACGCCGACGACCACCGCTACATCCAGACCGTCGCCGCGAAGCACGGCATCTATTTTTCGAAGCCCGGCAACGGCATCTGCCACCAGGTGCATCTCGAGCGCTTCGCCGCTCCGGGCCAGACCCTGCTGGGCTCGGACAGCCACACACCGACAGCCGGCGGCATCGGCATGCTGGCCATCGGCGCGGGCGGCCTTGACGTTGCCGTTGCCATGGCCGGGCAGCCCTACCGCCTGAAGATGCCGCGCGTGTGCCGCGTAGTTCTGTCCGGAAAACTCTCCCCCTGGGTCAGCGCCAAGGACATTATCCTTGAAGTCCTGCGCCGCAAAACCGTCAAGGGCGGCGTGGGCGTTGTGTTCGAATACGGGGGCGACGGCCTTGCTGCCTTAAGCGTGCCCGAGCGCGCAACCATCACCAACATGGGCGCGGAGCTGGGGGCTACAACATCAATTTTCCCGGCCGATGAGGTCACGTACGCGTTTCTCAAGGCACAGGGGCGCGAATCCGATTTTGCGCCCCTGAAGGCCGACCCGGGCGCGCGCTACGACGACGAAATCGAAATCGATCTCGCGACGATTGAGCCCATGGCCGCCTGTCCGCACAGCCCGGACAATGTGCGCAGCGTGCGCGCCATCGGGCGCTTGCCGGTCAACCAGGTCATTATCGGCAGCTGCACGAATTCATCGCTGCGCGACATGCTGCTCGTTGCCGCGATCCTGAAAGGCAAAACCGTACACCCGGACGTGAGCTTCGTGATTGCGCCCGGCTCGCGCCAGGTGCTTTCCATGATGGCCGCCTGCGGCGCGCTCGGCGATATCGTGGCGGCGGGCGCGCGGGTGCTCGAGTGCGCCTGCGGGCCCTGCATCGGCATGGGCCAGTCGCCTGAAACCAATGCGGTGAGCCTGCGCACGTTCAACCGCAATTTCGAGGGCCGCAGCGGCACGCCCTCGGCACAGGTCTATCTGGTGAGCCCCGAGGTAGCGGCTGCAAGCGCGCTTAACGGGTGCCTGTACGATCCGCGCGAACTGGGGACCGCGCCCGCTGTCAGCATGCCTGACGCATTCAGCGTGAACGATTCCATGATTATCGCCCCTCCGAAAGACGACCGTTCCGTCGAGGTAATACGCGGGCCCAACATCAAGCCGTTTCCGCTCAACGCGGCCCTGCCCGGGCGGCTGCAGGGGTCCGTGCTGATAAAACTCGGCGACAACATCACCACCGACCATATCTGCCCGTCCTATGCCCGGCTGCTGCCCTATCGCTCCAACGTGCCCTATCTTGCCAATTTCTGCCTTGAGCCCTGCGATCCTGAATTTGCTCAGCGGGCCCGGCAGCAGGGCGGCGGCATTATCGCGGGCGGCGCCAACTACGGTCAGGGTTCCAGCCGCGAGCATGCCGCGCTGGTGCCGCTTGAGTTGGGCATTAAAGCGGTCATCGCAATATCGTTTGCCCGCATTCACATGGATAACCTGATCAACAACGGCATACTGCCCCTGGCGCTCGCCAGCCCGGATGATTACGAGCGTATCAGCGCAGGTGACGAGCTGGTCATAGAGCAGGCACGCGACCAGGTCGCCTCCGGCTCTGACATCACGGTACATAACGCTACCACCGGCACGGCTATTCTCACCCGCGTACAGCTTTCGGAGCGGCAGCGGCAGATGATCCTGGCCGGGGGCCTGTTAAATTACATCCGCCAGAGCGCCGGATAGCGATACTGCAGCAAGATTGTCATTTCGAAGGAGCGAAGCGACTGAGAAATCTTAAAACCAGGATCTCTCCCTTCGGTCGAGATGACACGGCATGTATGGCCTTAAAAAAAGAACCATGCTCTGGAAGCTGGACACTACTATGGAAATGAAAGGGAACACAACGCATGCGCGACGATAATCAGGAAACACAGCCTGAAGAAGGCGAAGAAAATTTCGCCGAATTGCTCAGGCAGAGCTTCATCGCTACAGACCGCATCAAGCCCGGCGACAAGATTTCGGCCCGTATTGTAAAAACAACACCCGAGTGGGTGTTTATCGACCTTGGCGGCAAAAGCGAGGGCGCGATCGATGCGCGCGAGTTCCAGGATGAAAGCGGCACCGTGACGGTGAAGGAAGGCGATACCGTCAACGCCTACTGCCTGTCGGCCGGCCACGGCGAACAGGTGTTCTCCACCCGCCTGGGCGCGGGCGGCGATGCGCCCGACTTCCTTGAAGAGGCACATCAGAGCGGTATTCCGGTCGAGGGCACGGTCGAGCAGGAAATCAAGGGCGGCTTTGCGGTAAAGATCGCGGGCACACGCCGGGCCTTCTGCCCGTATTCACAGATGGGCCTTCGCCGGGTGGAAGACCCTGCCGCGCTGGCCGGGCAGAAACTGACCTTCACCATAACCTCGTACGGGGAAAGGGGCCGCAACATTATCGTGTCGCGCCGCGCCGTGCTTGAACAGGAGCGCCGTGAGCAGAAGGAAAACCTCAAGAAAACCCTGCTGGAAGGCCAGAGCGTGACCGGCACGGTCACGTCGCTGCGCGATTTCGGTGCATTTGTCGATCTCGGCGGCGCCGACGGCCTGATCCCCATGTCGGAGCTGGGCTGGAGCCGCGTTGAGCGCGCATCCGATGTCCTTGCTCCGGGCCAGCAGGTTGAGGTCAAGGTGATGGCCATCGACTGGGACCAGGAGCGCATCAGCTTGAGCCTCAAGGCCTGCCTGCCGGACCCCTGGGACTCGGCCGCCTGCGATTTCGCGCCCGGATCGACCCACACCGGCACGGTGGCGCGCGTGACGAAATTCGGCGCTTTTGTGACGCTCGCGCCCGGTATCGACGGACTGCTGCACATCTCCAAAATGAGCAAGGGCAAAAACACGGACGCCGATGTCAGGCCCGGCGCGCAGGTAGCCGTCATTATCCAGGAACTTGACCGCGACAAGCGGCGCATCGCGCTCGGCCTGGCAGGCGCAGCCGAGGCGCCGCAGGAGGATGATGCCGAGGCCGAAGTCCTGCGCAGAAAATATGTCAACTCCGGGCCGAGGCCGAAGGGTTCAGCATCGCTGGGGACCCTGGGCGATGCCCTGCGCCGGCAGATGGAGAAAAAAAACAAAAAATAATCCGTCCCTTGTAAACGGGTATATTTAGACTATACCGTTTCGAATGAGGGGCGCAGTCAAGCACGACCAATCCTGTCAGGTGCCGGTTTTCTCTGCAGAAGACCGCGCAGCAGCTTTCGTTCATATCCCGGTAACAGCATAAAAAAAACAGGGCCGCTGAATGCGGCCCTGTTTTACTGTTTACACAAGCTGCCTTTCCTCCCGGCTTCGAACTACATCGCCCCCAGGTGCCGCATGAAGCGCTGCTTTATTGCGATCGGAGTGAGGTCGATGACCGGCGCTTCGGCGTTGCCCGCCTCCGCATGCGCCACGATCACGGTTGAGCCTGAGCAGCAACCGTCAAGCGCATCCTGCAGCTGCCCTTCATCTGAAACCTCAATCACATGGTTGCAACCTGCGGCGCGCGCCAGGGCGGCAATATCTGTTTCAGCGGCCCGCGCCGTGGGCTGGTTGCCGGTGCTGCCGTACACGCCATTATCGACAATTACCAGGCACAGGTTCGGCGGGGCTTCGCGGGCTATCGTTGCAAGCGAGCCCAGGTTCATCAGCAGCGCTCCGTCGCCCTCGATCACGTACACGGGCCGGGGCTGGCCCAGGGCGAGTCCCAGGCCGATCGGGCCTGCCATGCCCATGGAACCCAGCATGTAAAAATTACCGGGCCGGTCATGTGCGCTGAACAGCTCCCGGGCCGGAAACCCGAGATTGGCGACGATGAGTCCGTCCTGCTGCGCCACCCGGCGGATAATGTCGATGCGCTTCATGGCCACAGCTCCGGCTGCAGAAAGGCCGCACGCATGCGGCTCTCCGCATAGGCACAGCGCAGCGCGCTCTCAAGATGCCCGAGGTCGGCCGGGGCCGCAATGACATCATAGGGAATACCGAGCGCGTCAAGCACCCGGGGGGCGGCCTGCCCCATGGGCTTTTGCGCGGAGATGAATTCGCGCTGGCCTCCGCGGTGGCTCATCAGCAAAAACAGCGGCAGTTCGTACAGGCCGGTAAGCGATGCGAGCGCGTTCACGCAGTTGCCCAGCCCTGAGTTCTGCATAAGGAGCAGCGGCTTCCTCCCCGCCAGCGCAGCGCCCGCCGCAATCCCCACGCCCTCCTCCTCGCGCGTTACCGGAACGTGGCGCACCCGGCTGCTGCCAAGCAGCGCCATGATGCCGTCGAGCATGTTGCAGGGCACCGAGCACACGAGGTCGACGCCCGCGCGCTCAATACTGTCGACAATCTGCCGGTCAATAGTCATTGACACTTCTCATGGATTGAGTTGTAAAAAAGTTTCGGAAGCGCCCGTAAAAAGTCCGCAGAAAAGGCGCGCGATGCAGGGGCACGGCATGCCGTGCCCCTGCTGAACATCGCAATAATTACGAGCCCTTCACGGGAGAATCTCAAAGCGCGTTGCGTATTTCCCTGCCGTCATACACCGGCACAACCGCATACTGGCCGCTGCCGGCTATATAGTCTATATCGGCCTGAAAGCCCAGGGACTGAAGGTGCCGGGCGTGTTCGCTCTCGCGCACGCAGGAGGCAAGCGCGGCCGGATCAAAATCGGCGCCCCCCATGAGCGCTGCCAGCGCAAGGGCGACACCCAAATCCTCGGCCTGCCCGCGGCTGCCCCCGGCCGCGATAATGCAGATGTCCCTGCCCGTGCAGTATGCAGCCACGGCCCGGACATTCATGCTTGAGCAGATCACGGCCCGCTCGAATTTAATCAGGATACGCGTAAGGTTTGAGGTGCGCATGGCAATTGTTTTGCGCGGACTGCGGGTGAGAATATCAACGAGGGCTGCGGGTGAATTACCGGCCTTAAATCCGGCAATCTGTGTGCCGCCGGATTCGCCGATGGTGAGTACTTCACATGCGTCAAAGTCCTGAGGACCCTGATCCGGCCGCAGCGGGATGATGCTTATCACGCCACGGGTAAGCGCGGTGACAATCGTACTTGCCGCCCGCAGGGTATCGATCAGCACCGGCAGCTCTCCGGGCCTGACCGACAGGCCGTCCGACATGGCGCTAATTCTACAGCTTGCCACAGGTGTCGCCCCTGATGCCCCGGCGCAGGGTCTCGAGCGGGATAATATCCTCGGTTCGGATATTGCCCAGGTTAACGTCAGGCCCGAACAGCAGGATCAGTTCGGCCTGCTGGTTTTTCTCCGGGGCCTCAAACATCAGGTTCTCAAGCCCGATCTCCTCGGCAAGGTAGCGGGCCATGTCCTCCTTGAGCGTGCCGCGCTCGTCATAAATGCCCAAATTGCGCCCGCCCTCGCGCGCCTCGATGATCACGTAGTGCGCGCCCGCAGCAAGGTCGCGCTTGGCCTCGAGCACGCGGTCCTTGAGGCTGAGCAGGCGGTCGGCGGCCGGATCCTTCTTGCCGACCTCGGACATGACGAAAAACCCCTGCTCGCTGGCCGTCCGGATAAGAGCGGCTTTCGCTTCAGCCGGTATCTCGACAACTCCGTTCGACACTTCGATGTGGGTGAGTCCTATGTCGCGGCAGTACTTGAAAAAAGCGCCCGTTTTGTTCTGCTGCCAGGCAATCTCGAGCAGGGTGCCGCCGTTGCCGACATTGATGCCGTTCTCGCGAAGAAGCTCTATTTTTTTGCGCAGGGAATGCTCCGGTATCAGGCGCGGCGTGGCCCAGCCGAGCTTGATGATGTCAAGATACGGCGCCGCCTGCAGCAGGTCTTCTACGCCGCAGAGGCCGACCGCCTTGTCGAGCACCATGGTGAGGCCGCGCGAACGCGGCTTTTCCGATCGCGCGAGAATATCAATGAAGTCAAACGCCTTCCTGTCCGTGTGCGAAGTGTTCATAAAGCGTCCCGGTGCCTGCGGCTGTAGCGGCAGCCGCAGTAGTTCTGGCGATACAGGCTATAGTTCCTGCTCAGCTCGCAGCTGCGCTTAAAGCCGTCCTGTTTTTTAAAATCGCTTGCAAGGTAGCATGTGTTCAAGCCTGCCGCGGCCGCGTTGCCTATCGCGTTGATAGCCGCGGCATTCTTGCGCGGGCTCACGGTCAGCGTTGTCGTGAAAAGGCCAAACCCCAGGCGCGCGGCCATGGCCGCGCTGAATTCAAGCCGTCCCTTAAAACACTGCAGGCAGCGCCGGCCCTGCTCCGGCTCATCCTCATAACCCTGTACCCACGCATCCCAGACCGCAGCAGGGCTCGTCTCCACCACCAGCGGCGTGCCGGTAAGCCGGCATAGGCACTGCATGGCCTCCAGGCGTTGCGCGTATTCCTCGTCAGGCTGAATGTTGGGATTGTAAAAAAGCGCGGTAACGCTGTAAGAGCGTGAGAGCAGTTCGATCGCATGTGTGGCGCAGGGTGCGCAGCAGGCATGCAGCAGCAGCGGCTGTTTCGTGTCCGACACAGCCAGTCCTATCGGCGCTTGCCCCGCCCGATGCGTTTCACTTTTCTTTTCTTTTTTTTCCGTTTGGATGACTGCTGACGGCTGATTTTTCCCATGATTTCTCCCTGCGTTCATGACAGAAGTACTGATATGCTATAGCGAAAGATGTTAATAATACCCTATTGCAAGCAATAATTCAATCGTTTTTCGCCGACCCCGCATACTGTCCAGCGGCCCTTCTGCGCTGTCTTTTTGCCGGCAGCCTCCTTTTATGCTATAGTTGTGGACGGATCGCAGCGCCGCGCAACCGAGAATAGAGCGCTGAAGCACACCAGACAAAGGAACGTTATGCGTACAGCACGCCCCGGCGCACGGTTTTTATGGCCCATGCTCATTGCCTGCGCCATTGCCATGCTGCCGGCAGCCGGCTGCATGGTGAACCCGGTAACCCTGCAGCAGCAGTTTAATATCGTCAGCGAAGAGCGCGAAATCAGCATCGGCCGTAACGCGCACCCTCAAATCGTTGAATACTTCGGCTACTACCACAATCAGCCCCTGCAGAGCTACGTTGGGCGGGTCGGCCGGAAGCTGGTCACCGTCAGCAAGCGCAACGACATCGACTATACGTTTACCGTGCTTGACTCCGACATGGTTAACGCCTTTGCGCTGCCCGGCGGCTATATCTACATAACGCGCGGCCTGCTGGCGATGCTCAACAACGAGGCTGAAATGGCCGGCGTGCTCGCCCATGAAATCGGGCACGTGGTGGGACGCGACAGCGCCGCGCTGATGTCGCAGAACATGCTCGCGCAGGCGGCCGTGCTGGCCGGCGCGGTGGGGGCTGCCGCCGGAGGAGGCGGCGGCGCAGACGTTGCCGCGGCAAGCATGCAGCTCTTTAATGCGCTCATGCTCGGATTCAGCCGCGAGCGCGAATACCTTGCCGACGAGCAGAGCGTCGACTATATGTTTGCGGCCGGCTACGATCCCGTGCGCGTCAAGGATTTTATGATGAGCCTGTCGCAGATCGGCCAGGGCCCCTCGGGGCCGCAGCAGTACATGATGACGCACCCGTTTATCTTCGACCGGGTGGCCCGCATCCAGGCCCGCGCCAAGGTCGTGCGCACCATGCAGGATACCATGGGCCAGCTCAACGCCACACCGGTTGCCGCCGCAAGCGGGTATGTCGGCGCGGATGCTTACCTGAATTATATTGACGGCATCGCCTACGGCCCCAAGGATGATATGCGCCGCCTGCAGCTCTACACGGTGCGCAGGGGCGACACCTTTGCGCAGATCGCCCGCCGCAACCTGGGCAGCGCGCAGTACGCCAAAGAACTTGCTATCCTCAACGGCATGCCTGAAAACGCGCCGCTGGTGCCGAACGCGACCATCAAGGTAATTCACTGAAGGCCCGCTACGCCCTGCAGGAGCGTCAGTGTCCCGTCTCCGGTAATGACCGCACCGCTGGGGCGTAGTACCCCTCGAATCCCTTCCGGGCACTGCAGACGGGTACCTGATTAAAATTGATTAATCCGGATGTAATTTTCTGTTCATGGCCAGCGTATACATTTTTTGATACGAGAATGCGCTTGAACAGAGCTGACCGCAAACAATAAACCCTCATGCCCAAATTCCGTTCAATCCTATACCTTTCTACCGGATGCGCGCTGCTTGCCGCCAAGCTCACAGCAGTTGCCGCCAGCCCGGCAAGCGCCGCGACCGGCTTATTCCCGCAGCTTATTGTTATCGCCGTTGCATTTTCTCTGGTATGGGCCGGGCTGCGCGCACGGCGCATGCCGCTGAAAAGAGCCACGCTGCGGAGGGCCTTGTTTCTGCTCGTGCCTGCGGGATGGCTGATGTCAGGCTTTATCCTGACTATCTCATGGGTGGACCACGGCCTGGCGCAGCGCGCCAACACCGGCGTATACGACGAGCCCCGCAAGGTCTGGGCGACCAGGGGCCTCGTAACCGACGGATCTGACGGCGCCCCGGTTCGTGTGCGAAACTCGATCGAAAGCATCAGCTATGCATTCGAGAAAGGAGCCAGAGGCACCGAACTCGACGCGTACTACGATACTAACATGGGCGATTTTGTCGTCTCCCATTCTCGTCGCTACGAAAAACCGAACGGTGACCTGCTGACCCTGGGAACACTGTTCGAGGCTGTCGGGGACAGGGGCTGCTTCTGGCTCGACTGGAAGAACCTGCGCCACCTGGACAGAGGCCAGCTTCAGGATGCGCTCACAAGGCTGCAACGGATTACGGAGCGGGACGGCCTGCGGAATCGAGTCTACATTGAAGGGGAAGCCCCCTTCAGTCTGCTGACCGTGCGGAAGGCCGGCTTTCAAACAATCTATGACTGCAGGCCGACTCTTGATTCGAACAGTATTGGTCCGGTTGTTGTCGACATATTCAAGGCAGTCTATTATTTCGGCGGCTTCACCGCAATGGCTATGAACAGCGGCACCCGCGAAGAGCCGATTTACGGTGCGCGCACGCGCGCTGCGCTGCGAAGCATCCCGATGTTCCTCTATCACGTGCCCGACGACCCGGAATTCCTGCAGGAGCTTGCGGTTTGCCGGGAGGTCCGGGTCATGATTATTCAGCAGGATATCGACCGGTTCAGTTTCATCGCCGAAAATGCGCCGGCCCCGCATGGCAGCGAGCGGCCGTAATGCCGACGCCTGCCTCCAGCTGTTGATCCCCCCATCTGGTGGCGCCTTTTATCTTCCGTATTTAATGCTCCCTGTATAGAGCGCCATTTTCTTTACATATATGCCATATTACGAAACCAATCCCAACGCCTTACCGGGCAGATCGGGGATATTGTCTACGGAGAGAAATGAGCCGCCCCCCATGCGGGCTGCTTTTTGTGAAAACGTTTTACCGATGCCATCGCGATCGCCGATATAAATGAATGACGTTTCTATGGCCCGCCTTTGCGATTTTTGTACCTCCCGCAGGGCCGAATGCGCTGCGTTGAGATTTTTAAACATCGTCGCTACGTGCGTGCTGTCGTTATGAGCATTTTGTTGTATGCCCTTGCCGGTGCCGAAGTTCCGGCTGAATGTATGCATTTCCGCGTGCCCTGCGGCGGTATCCCGGCAGGAAGATTGTTCTCCGTCGGAGATATTCGGCAGGCCGTCGCTGATAATGATCGCCTGTTTTCTGTTGGCTCGATTTTTTTTAAGCAGCATCTCGCGGGATTTTCGTATTCCCGCACCGATATTGGTATAGCTGCCTGTGTGAACGTTGAGCAGCCCGTCTGTAATCAGGTGCCCGTTCTTTGTTAACGGCGCGGCACAATCCGCTGTGTTGCTGAAAAGGACGATGCCGACCCGCGCTCCGTGCTGTATTGCTGCCGCGGCCATGGCCGCCGCGGCAATTTTGGCGAAAACAACCCGATTGCTTTCGCGCATCGATTCGCTGCTGTCGATGCAGATAACAATATCCCTGTTTTCCGGCGGTATCCGCTCAAAGCACCGGATGTCCTCTGCGCTGATCATGCCCGGCTGTTTGCCTGTATGAACAAGCCGCCTGAGCGTATGGCGCGGCGATACATCCCTGGAGGCGTCGCCCCGTTGATACCTGCGCACGGATGCTTTTTCAATGTGCTGTCCTTTGTGTGCGCCCGAACCGGTTTTGTAATGACTGTTTTTCAAAACACGACGCATAAGGTATGTAATAACGGCGCCTTTCAGTCTAAAGCCGTCTCCTTCTTTACCGAACGCAAGGAAACCGTCCGATTCAAGATTTTGTACCAATGCCTTTAAAGAATCATAATCAAGTTTTCCCGGCTGAACGCTTTCTCCTGAATCAGCGCGCCGGATATAGTCGGCATGGAGGTTGTGCAGGCGGGTCGTACCGCGGTACTCGTTGTGCTGAAAAGCAAGCAGTTCCTCAATAAGGGTCTGCTTTGTTTCGGTTTCTGCAGGTGGTTTTTTTTTGTGGTCTTTAAACGGATCGCCGTACTCCAGGGAGCGTATTCCGAATACGACTTCCTGAACGATTTCACGTATGATTTCATCGCTGCGCTTCCCGGCCTCTGGGCTGGGGACGATCCGGTGAGGAAGCGCCACCAGGGCCGCTTTTTTAATAGCGCCTCTGGTTACAACGCCGTGCAGGAGCCGATACCCATGGGCGATTTGCTTTACGGCAATGGCGGCTCTGACGCCTGCCCCCCGGACGATAAGGGGATGCTCTCGCGTTTTGGCCACAACCCCCGCAATAAGACAATCGATTTCATCACGGGTAAGCGGCCGTGCGTCTATAAGGTTGCGTGAAACATGCTTCTCCATGTTGACAGGCACCCCCTGGAATGCTGATGATGCGTTGAGCTATGAAACTCTCTGCTTTGAAACATCCAGGATTTTGGCGAACAAATGGTCCTGCTTTTCGTAATACCTGCTTTCGGTGCTTACAGTGAGCCTTCCTTCAAGAACGCGCTGAGCGGCAGCGTACACATCGGATTCCGAAACGGCTTTGGCATTCTGCAGCCGGGCCAGCGACTGGGCCTGTTCGTAAATAGACAGGCTTGCCCGCACGCTCGGAAGCCGCTCCAGTTCATCGGGCATTTCCCGGGCGGCATGGATTACCGCTACCGACATGGTAATAACAGCATCTGAGGCGGCAACTCCCTCAATTTTTTTCCCGAACTGTTTCAAAATTTTTACCTCATCCTCAAAGCCGGGATACCCGACCCGCACCTTCTCGAACCGGTCTGCCAGGGTTTCACAGATGCGCTCAGCGCCGGCATATTCCTCCGGGTTTGCCGTAGCCACGACCAGGGTATCTACGTCGGACTGCAAGTCAAAACCGGCTATTGTGGTAGTGCCCTCTTCCAGGACCTGGATCAGGGTATTCTGGGTTCGTTGAGGCACCCGGTTAAGCTCGTCTATAAAAAGAATCTTGCGATGGGATTTCTGTATTTTCCCCGGTGCAAAGGCCCGGGGGTCTTGAATACCCAGCTTCATGGCCAGTACAGGATCCAGGTCGCCCATGAGGTCTTCAGGCATCATTTCCGGCGAACCCTGGACTCTTACAAACCGATCCTCCCCCGCGACTCGAATTATTGTATGCTTTGTTTTGCCGGTGCAGTCGGGACAGCGCGGTTTTTTGGGTACACAATTATAGCGGCACCCCGCAATTGATTCCATCGGCGGCAGCAGGGACGCTATTTTCCTGCCCACGGTGGTTTTGCCGATACCCGGCGGTCCTTCGAGCAGGAGGTGCCTGCCGGCAACCAGCACGGCAAGAATTGCCTCGCGTGTTGCATCATCACAGTAAAAGCCTTCCAGGGGGCACGTTCGAGCGGCACGCGCCTGCAAAATTGCATGGCGCAGTTCTTTTCGCAGTGTTGATACCATGGTATCTCCTCCTTTTGTTTTTGCCGTTCGGAGGGCCTCCGGTCCCTGCGCGGGGGTACACGCACGGCCTGTCCTTCCGAGTTTTTTACTCCAGACTGTCTACCCCAGCCTGATGCGCACGATCTTGTTCGCCTTTGTCAGCAACGGGATCAGCATGAACATCAGGCGGAAGCGCCACGGGAATGCCGACAAATTCCGCCGGATGACGAAGGACTCCTCAATAAACCGGATACTGCCGGACCATGCCTCGAGCTCGCGTCCGCTGTTGAGCCCCCATTTGATAAGCGCAGCGGCCTTATTGTCCAGCGCATCATCATATTTTTTCTTTGTTGCCATTTTTAACATCATATTTACATACCAGGCAGCCATGATCTCGATCAGGCAGTCTGCTCCGGGGAAGTTGTCGCTGATGACCGTTAAAAGTCTTTTGTTTTCCTCTTCGGTAAACCAAAACGTAAGGCCTTCAATAATGAAAAGAGTCTTTCTGTTTTTGGGAATCTCATCAGCCCATGAGGGGTCAAGGGCTGACTTTGCAATAAACCGGTGCCGGTCAGTTTCCTTGAAAAAGCGGCGGCGCAGCGCGATTGACTCGGGAAGGTCAAGGTCAAACCAGAGCACCCTGCCGTTATCAACCCTCGGGAAGCGGGTGTCCAGGCCGCAGGCGATATTTACAACAACACCATCAGGGTTTTCTTTCAAAAATGCATTTACCTGCCTGTCAAAAATAATTGTGCGCAGGCACACGCCAAGCTGCGATATGATGACCAGCTTTGATTTTGTGGGGTCATAGTCAAGCGCGTCAAGGATTTCAACTGACAGGGGATCACTTATCACCCCGCCCTTTTTCTTTGTCTCAACATAGCGGGATTTAAGGGGATAGAGCAGTGTTTCGGGTACGTTTTTAAGCTCTTCAATTGACAGCTTCTGTGCTTTTCCCATTGTTGCCTCCTTTGTTGTGGTTGCTTGCATTATTCTCTGAAACGTTCCATTGTCTCCGGCGGGGCATACTCCTCCATGAGCTTCATGTACCGCTCATAAGTCATCCTGTCCGCCCCTTCCCTTCTTACAATGTCCTCCGACATTTCAACAATCATCGTCCGGATGTCTTTCGGGACATGAAGAAGTGATGCAAGCGCTTTTTCATCCCAGGGCATGCCTGTATTAATTTCTTCCTGTACATCATTTTCTCCGGGTGGCGGCTTCAGCTCGTACCTTTCTATTTGGTTTATCCTGCCGAAATAAAAATATGTCCTTTTCTCATCTCCAAGGCTGATTGGAAGGTTGAGCCTGCGGAAGCGCTCTTCCCTGCCAAGGGTTATGAGATCCTCGTCCACAACGATGGCTGCAACATTTCCGATGACATGCCCCTGTGTTTTGTCAAGCTCATAGCACCTGTCAAGCGTGCACTCCAGAATCTGGCCGCATTCTTTAATGCTGGGAGGCTTAACCGTATGGGAGGGAATTGCAGTAAATCGAGTGTGCTCAAGTTCGTTTTCGCCTTCGGGGTAAAAGCGGCAGGTCTCCATTATGTCTTCCAGGAAATCCGCTGAAGGGAAATTGATCACAAACTCACCTGTTGCGACAATGTTTTGATAGGTGTGAGAAAACTTTCGCATTCCCAAAAATATGCGCGGGGTTTTTTGCATGATGTCATACTGCATGAAATATGCGAAGGGGGCCGCATTGACGATGCCTGCCTTGTTAACCGTGGTAATGACCGTGACAAGCTTGGGAAACACCACCACGTCGGAATACCAGAACGGCTTTACCGGAATAATTTTTTTCATATTTCAATCTCTCCTCTTACTGATAGATTTTCAGTGCTGAATTTCGAAAACAGATTACTGAAATTTTTTCCCCCGGCCCTCAGCACTACAAATTCACGTCAGCACTTCCTGAAAGATACGGTCGGCGCGGCGCCTGCCGATTATTTTCGCCAGCAGGTGCCGCGTCGTGTCTTTTTCGGCGATGTCCCGGCGCAGGCGCTCGCGGCCCGCGGCTATGTCTTCGCGCGCCGCCGAATCGGCCAAACGGGGGCATGCGCGCAGGCGCTCGCAATACAGCTGCGCATACTCGAGCGCGCACGCCTCAAAGCGCTCATAGCAATCCTGCGATGTAACTGCAAAAAATGTGTTTTCATTCCGGTGCGGCTGCATCCAGTCCGGCAGATCGCTGCGGGGTAGATCGGCGTAGCGCTCTGCGATTGCCCGGAAAGGCGCAAGGTGTTTGCGCCGGTATTCGTCATCATCGCGCAAAGCGACCGTGTTTACATAGGCGATCGTTTTGTTTTTCATGCGGGTCAAGTCGACAAAGAGCACGGGCATGTCGGTTGTCTCGTCGGGATAGAATGCAATGCCCTGCTGGTGCACCGCGGGTATGCGCATGGTCAGTTCCATGGCATAGAACTTCCTGACGCCGTCGGCCCGCCGGTTTTCAAGCCTGAGGTCGAGCAGCCCGAAAACCCAGCCTATGTGCGCCAGCGCGCCATCGACCGGAAGCGCCTCCATATGAAAGTGCTTTTCAGCAATGTCGATAATGTTCCTGATAAGATCTCCCACAGCTTTCTTCTTCCTTGAAATTGAATTCAAATTCAACCAGCGCCGAAAAAAATTTACTTTTTGATAAATGTCTCAATCACCCGCACCAGGGCATCATGGGCGTCCTGCTTGTCGTAGCCGATCTCTTCGCCGGTAAAGCGCTTGAAAAACAGCCCGTACACAATGCGCTCAATGGCTCCCGAGAGTACCTGGCGCATAACGGTCGGTTTAAGCGTTGAGTCAAATACACCTTCCTGCTGGCCTTTGAGCATAATCTCATCGATCGTCGCGATCAGATAATTATTGGCAGCCAGGATTTCAGCGCGTTTTTGCATGAGGCCCTTGTCCTTCAGCCCGATGATGTGCGGCAGCGCCTCGTGCAAAACCTTTACCCGGCACAGGGAGCTGTCGTCCTTAAGCAGCAGGTCCTCGCAGTTGTGCAGGAATGTATAGAGCTTGTCGAACGGATTGCGCAGCACGGCAACCCGCTGGCTGTTCATTTCATTAATAGTCTGCAGGAAAATAAGAATAAGAGAGAGCTGTACGTCCATTTTATTCTTGAAATACGAATAGATAAGCCCGGTTGACATGCCGGCTTCTCTGGCAATCTCGGAAATTGTTGCGTACTCGAAGCCCTTTTCCGCAAGAACCTTTGTTGCGGCGTCGAGAATGCGCTGGCGCTTGTCATCCATGCCGGTTCAACCCTTCATATTGAATATGAATTCAATTTCATTATAGGGTCAAAAAAAACCCCTGTCAACTAAAAAAATCCCCCTCAGGGAAAAAGCACATAGCGAAGCAGAGGCAGCACCTGCCAATTTTCCGATGATATATAGACATCTATATATCATGGCTAATACCCAGCAAATGCAGAATCTGCGACAACAAATTTGACAAAATTATAATCTTTTGCAATAAGCATGCTCAAGCAATCCCAGCAAATGTAGACGGCTATATAATATATGTTATGTTTACGAACACAAGATAGATTCTAAGCTTTTGCCATTAAAGAAAAATCTTAGGAAAACGAAGATGTCGCCAACCAACAGGAATAAAAGACATTTGAAAAAAGCGATACGGCTTAATTTGTTTTTAGCCTTGATTATGCTCATTGTCACCTACATTATAGTACGTGATATTTGGACGGCAGTATTACTTGGTTTTGTTTTTTGGTTATTATCTTTGGCGGCTACGGTTCAGTATTACGGCTGGCTGAAGCGAAACGAAGAATAATACTTTGTATATGGGGATTGGCTTTAAAGTGAAACATAACCATCTGCTGCACCGGACGCGCAAAAATCACGCGCGCCCGTGGGCAGCAACGTTATGAGAAAAGAGAGGCAACAGTGCTACATGTAAACAATAAAGAGCATTTGCCTGACTTCATTAGGTTAAATGAGAAGTGGATTACTGAACATTTTGCAATTGAATCATTTGATAAGCTGCTTGCAGCCAATCCTAGCTCAATCATAGAAAATGGCGGTTATATTTTTACCATCACAGATGATCTGGTTGTTGTAGGCTGCTGTGCGCTCTTCAAAAGTGGCAATGTCGATGAATATGAGCTGGCACGAATGGCCGTGGATCCGGGTTTCCGGGGCAAAGGGCTAGGCAGGCAGTTGATCGATGCGGCGCTGGGTAAGGCAACTGAGCTTAACGTTCTTCGTGTTTATCTCGTCTCCAATACCAAGCTTGAATCAGCTATCGCGCTGTACAAAAAATCTGGTTTTAATACGATTTCTCTTGGGCCGCACCCAGTGTATGCTCGGGCAAACATTGTGATGGAGCGAGTTTTCTCATAACAATTCGCTCCATTTCGCAACCCCGATGGGGTTGCAGGACGCCGTTACGCGGCGCCCATGAGCCCAACGTTATGAATGAAAGATCATTATGAAAATATTTATTGAACATCCAAGATGGTTTAACAGAATAGCACATGGAATTTGTGGAAGCATAGCTGGGCTTACAATTGCGATGTTATTAACATTGCTGGTTCCGGAGAAAACACTCACCGACGTAAGCGGGTTTGCTTTCGGTGGCGTTACTGGAGCATCTCTACTTTATCTAATTGCCTTGGCAGTACGCATAATCAAGAAAAATAAATCATAACCCATCACTGCACCCGACGCTTCGCTCCGGCGGGTGATCTTTGCGTTAACCTTAGGGAAAAATTATGGGGAATTCTTCAGGAAAATCCTGAGACACCATACTGATTTAAGAAAGCCTTTAGCAAGCAACGCAATGACACGCCTGTTAAACATCATCAAGACGTACTGGATTGTCTTCACGCTGGCAGCCCTTGCCGCCATTACCCTCCTGTCTCTGTCGCCTTTAGAACAATTGCCGCCGGTGCCGGGCACGGACAAAACCCATCACCTGATCGCGTATGCATTCCTGATGTTCCCAACCGCATTGCGAAAGCCGAAACACTGGCTGCTGCTCGGTTTGGCCTTCATGGCCTACAGCGGAGCGATCGAACTTGTGCAGCCGTATGTTAACCGCTACGGTGAGTGGCTGGACATGCTGGCAAACGTTACAGGCGTGGTGTTCGGAGCGCTTGCGGCAGAAGCATTTAACCTGCTTTCATCCGGTAGAAAAAACTTGCCCGGCTAAAAAATTTGCACACTCCGGCAAAGGGCTTGGCTGGGGGTTCCGGCCCTGGCTTCAATCTATCGGGCCGGCCCGTTTGCCTTTTTCGGAAAAAGGGCTCTCAGGGAAATCAGCGCTATGATCAGGTAGGCTATCGTTTTCGGGATCATCAGCATCCCGATAAGGGGCACCCGGTCGCGGAGCAAAACAGCCGGCACGTAGCAGGCAAACGACACAAGGATCAGGACGCTGATCTTGATAAAAAGCGAGTCTTTGGACGCGAGCGCATCGCGCATGAACAGGAACGCGGCGATGAGCTGCATGAGCATCAGCGGCACATTGCGGATTACGGACCAGTCCTGCGGAACTTCGAGGCTATTCCAGTTATTAGCCGGGTTTGTCATGATCAAAAACCTCACCGCCGCCAGGGCGAACCCGCACCAGGCCAGGGGGCCGTACTCTTTTTTAAAGCGCTCCTTCCAGATCATCAGCATGGCGACATAAAAAAACGTGAAGGTCACTGCCGTTGCCAGGGCGCCCATGGGCGCCAGCATCAGACGGCGGCCCAGCAACTGCACGCTTGCTTCAAGCCCGCCGAGGGCGAACGCGACAAGCCTGAACCCAACGTGGCCTATGTCGCCCAGGCCGAGGAAGAAAAACGCCAGCATCATGAGGTCGGCCGTTTTTCGGTCGCGTGCGGCAACCAGGCTGCGCCGCTGCCACATCAGCAGCACGATCCACCACACAACCACCAGGTATACGATATTAAATGAGGTTTCCACCCACAGACGCAGTGCCTGAGACATACGGCTTCCTTACCCGAACAGGTTTACAGTTGTATGGTGCGTGCGTCGCACCGGCTTATTCAATGAGCATTCAGCCCAGGTACAGGGGCGAGGCGAATCCGATGTCAGGGTTTATTTTTTCAGCCAGCTCGCGGGCGTCCAGGGCAAAAAGCGGACTGATCTCGGCCTGCAGGCCATCGGGGATCTCACGGCCGGGCAGGGCGCGTGAAAGCCAGGAACGGGCCCGCGAGAGCATGGCGGCCCGGGCGCTCTCGGGCGAGTCGGCGCCGGCGGCGTTCTTCACGGGCGCAAACTCCTCCGCGCGCGGCACCTCCAGCGTGACTGAGCGTTCTGCAAAGCCGAGCGCATCAAAGATGAACATCTCGGACTTGATGCCCTTGACGCGCTGCTCTACGAGGCGGCCGCCTTCGCATTCGAGGCAGGCGATGTCCTTGACCGCGCTGTGCCAAGGCAGGTGAACATCAGAGCGGCTGACGAGCTTCTCCACAAAAGCACGGTTGAGCATGTGCACGGCGATGTTGGCGCTCTTGAAGCGCAGCGTTCCGTCGGCGGCTCTTTCGGCGGTCTGTTCCGGGCTGAGTTCGCTGTATTCGATGCAGCCCAGCCGCCCGTTCACGCGGCCGATAATACCGACCTTTTCGCCGGGATCGGTCTTGCGCACGACCTTGGTCGACATCTGGGCGCGCCGGTCGATATGGGCGCCGATGAACAGCGGATCGGCGATTGTGACGAGCGGGTTGTCGACCTGAAAGTAGAATATCTCCTCGATGCCGCGGCCGGACAGATCGGTCAGGGCGCCGCTGTCCTTCAGGGCATAGAGCGAACCGCCGTGGCCGTTCGGGTTCTTAAAAAGCAGGCCGTCTTTCCCGACCAGGAGCTGGCCGTCCAGGCCGAGCGAGGGGATCTGCTTCTGCACGATGCAGCGTACATCTTCGGGCCGTAGTCCGAAGAAGGAGTGCGCTGTGAAAAAATCAATGGTCGCCCTGTTGTTTTCCTGCGAGGTAAGGATATACCATGGAACGCGCAGGCCGTAGCGCTGCTGCAGGGCCAGCACCTGCTCGGCAAACAGCTGGAACAGGGTTTTGGACTTAAGGGGCGAAACCGGGAAACAGCCCTTAGGACCTTCAAAACCAAGGCGCGAGCCCTGGCCGCCCGCCACCAGGTACAGGGCCACGCGCCCGTCCTGCAGTGCCCGGCGGCCGATCCCGCGCAAACGATCGCATTCAGCGCTGCTGCAGGCCGCGCTGCCCGGACTCAGGAGCTCAGCTTCCTGGAATATTTTTTCAGCCTGCTCGTCGCCGGTCATATGGGTGGTATAGCGCGCGGCGATATCGGCGAAATCAAGCTCCGCGACCTCCCGCAGCAGGCTCTCCCGCGCGCACGGATCGAGCCGCTCAAGGCAGCGCAGCACGCGCTGCTGCTTATGCTCCACCAGCAGGTTCAATATGTGTTCGCGGATCATGTCCATGCGGACGGCTCTCCGTGGAGAAAAGGATAGATTCTATGGGTCGCGCGACGGATTTCAGCGCGCGCCGCGGCGGTCCAGCAGTGCGGCGACCTTGCTGAACAGGCCGTCCAGGTTGGCCGACTTGACAATGTAGTCGTCCGAGGCCCAGGTCTCGAGATTCTGGCGGAATTCGCCGTAGGCCGTGCACAGTATCACCGGCACATCAGTGCTGAGCTCGCGCAGGCGGCGCACAAGCTCGATGCCGTCCATGCCCGGCATCTTGATATCGACCACCAGCAGGTCAGGACGCGTTTCCACGAACTTTTCCAGCGCTTCATGGCCATTGGCTGCCAGCACAACCGCGTAACCGGCTTCTTCAAACTCATCACGGTACAAAAGGCGGATGCTTTCCTCGTCATCGGCAAAAAGTATCGTAGCCATGGCCGGCTCCCCCTGTGCATGCCGGTGCGCCGTGCGCACACAGGCCGTTAGCGGCCGTCCGCGGTGTCGCGCAGATACTGCGCGGCCTGTTCGGGCGGCGTGGGATTGATATAGAATCCCGAGCCCCACTCAAACCCGGCCACTTTCGTGAGCCGCGGTATGATTTCAAGATGCCAGTGATAAAAAGCGCCCACATCCTTGTTAAAGGGCGCCGTGTGCAGCATGAAATTAAACGGCGGGAACCCGAGGGACGCGTTGAGCTTTTTAAAAACAACGCTCATGATGTCGGCCAGCGCGCGCATGACGTCGTCAGGTGTGTCTTCAAAGGCCTCCAGGTGCGCGCGGGGCAGGATATGCGTCTCGAAAGGGAAGCGCGGAGCAAAGGGCTCAAAGGCGACACAGTGCTCATTGCCGGCGACCATGCGTCGGCCGTCGGCCGTTTCCTGGCCGATAATGTCGCAGAACACGCATTGGCGCTTGTAATTGAAGTAGGCCTGCGCCCCGTCAATCTTTTCCAGAACGCGCCGGGGAATAACCGGCAGGGCGATAAGCTGCGAGTGCGGGTGCTCAAGGGTCGCGCCGGCGGCTTCTCCGCAGTTCTTAAATACGGCGATGTAGCGCAGCCGGCTGTCCTTCTTCAGCTCCATCAGGCGGTTTTTGAAGGCGAGCAGTATATTCGTGATGGCGGCAGCCGGCATGCTGGAATACGTGGCCGCATGGTCTGACGTTTCGATAATGACTTCATGCGCGCCCACGCCGTTCATGATGTCGTACATGCCCTCGGAACGCTTATGCAGGCTGCCTTCAATTAACAGTGCCGGAAACTTGTTCGGCACGACCCGCACTGCCCACCCGCCTCGGCCGCTGCGCTCATCGGGAATGGAGAAAACTTCCGGCGGGGTCTTGTCCTCATTGCCCGGACACAGCGGGCAGAATCCGCCGCGCGGCCGTTCAGGCTCGAGCTTCAAGTCCGAGGGGCGCTTGGCCCGCTCGGTTGAAATAATGACCCAACGGCCTATAACAGGATCCTTGCGAAGTTCCGACACGGCTCAGCCTTCCCGTACATACACGTTTAACACCCGGTCATGATCACGGCGTATGCATCTATGTCTGGTTGTAGTAAATTTTACGCGTTTTTTCAAACCGTTTCTTTGCTGCCGGCAAACAGGGCAATGGAAAGGCGGAACGACTGGGCACAGATCCCGCCCGGATCAAGGCGCAGCTTGCGGTGCAGCAGCAGGGTCGAGTGCTGATAGCTGGCCTCGAACCCGTTTTCCGACCGCGACACTGTCTCAAGCGGCAGCACCCACACTCCGGTTGCAGGCTGCGATTTCAGGCATAGTTCCATGCCGTTCCAATCGTCAACCATGCTGAACGTGCCGATATTGCCGAATGCGGCCCGGGTGCTCATCAGGAGCTCGCGGTCGGGGAACCCGGCAAAGCGGTAATAGCGCAGCCGGTCATCGCCGGCCAGAAGCGTCAGATTGAGCTCGGCTCCGAACCACAGCTCAAGGGACCGGCTTGACATGTTGCGCAGCGTATATGCGACATCAAGGCACAGGTCGCCGGAATGCATGGCGAAACGTTTCATGATGCCCACCGGATGCGCCGTGGCATTGTGCATCACGGCTCCGTCGCGCCGCAGCGCCACGACGCAGGCACCGGCCCCGTCCGCTTCACAATCTGTCTGCTCGACCGCATACGGCGCCTGGACAAAATCGCCCAGTTCGGGATACTGGGACTGCGAAAAATTATCAAGCGTGGTCGTTGCGCCCAGGAAATGGTCGATGAAGCTGTAGCGGCGGTACCAGTCATAGGCGATTTTAGGCTGCAGGGCCGCAATGGTTTCAGCGGAAACGGGACCCGCCATTGACTGCGCCGACGGGGGCCGGCTGCCGTTGCCGTGCTCGCGCTTGAGAAAACGGTGATAGCTCTCCATGCGGCGGCTGAGCGTGTTGGTAATGTTGAACGATCGCGGCCTGACATCAAGCTCAACCAGCGCGCCGCCCTCATCGGGCGCAAAAAGCGCGCTCAGGTTCGGGCCGCTGCAGCCGATCATCCTCGTTGCATCGCACTTGAAGTCGAAGCTTTCGCAGCGCGGCTCCTGCGGACAGGCCCGCTCGAGAATATTCTCGGCCGTGATCAGGTGCTCATAGACCGCATGGCGCAGGTAGTTCAGATACACGCCCCCGAACATGCCGTGCCAGTAGGCGCAATTGCACTGGGCCTGATAGAGCTCGCGCCGGGCCTGTTCGAGAAGCTCAGGCTGCCGGGGCTCGCTGCGGGTCTGCAGGCGCTCCAGGCGCTCGCTGACCCGCAGCATCTTTTTGTGCATGTGGTTGGCCTCGGGGTACTTGACCAGGAAATTGCTCCAGCAGCCGCCGTGGATGAATGAGCGGTACTGCTCCTTCATGCGCGAGTCCTCAAGCTCATGCAGCATGTCCTCGAAGCGGATCACCGCATCGGCCGGCAGGGCCCACTCCATCAGCTCGTCATAGGACAGGCTCGGCAGATAAATGGTGCCCGTTGCAGGGGCAGCGGCCAGGTACTCGCTGAACGTGGTCATCTGGATCATATCGCTGTTGTCTTCCAGGGCCGTGAAAAACTGC
>CAIRTM010000148.1 GCA_903881505.1 uncultured delta proteobacterium
CCCGCGCACGAACGGCAGCGGTCTGTTCATGCGCGGACTGTGTCTGCATCAGACACAGGCAGACGGATGCGCAGCGTGAACAGCAGGGAGCACACGGTCAGGGCCGTGCCGATCAGAAACGGCAGACGCCAGTTCAGCACCCACAGCGCACCGCCGCACAGCGGTATCACGACCGCGGAGATGTGGTTGATCGTGAACCCCACGGCCGTGCTCTGCGCCAGGTCCCGCGGGTCGGCGATTTTCTGCAGGTAGGTGCTCAGGCCGATGGCGAAGTTGAAGAAGATGCTGTCGAGCACGTACAGGCCCACGGCGACGGCCGCGTTTTCGATGAAGGCATAGCCCAGAAACAGCACGATCAGGCTCGCGCTTTCCATGCACAGCACGACCCTCTCGCCGTAGCGGTTGATGGCCCGCGATATCCAGGGGTTGGTCAGCCAGGTCAGGCAGTAGTTGACGACATAAATGCCCGCAATGGTCGTTACCCCCAGCCGGTATTTTTCAACCAGCAGAAAAACCGCAAAGACGATGAAAATCTGACGGCGCGCGCCGCTCAGAAGGTTCAGTATATAATAGAGCCGGTAGCGCCGCCGCAGCCTGAGCCTGTTCTGCGCCACCGGCGCGGTGCGGGCGGGAGGCTCGCGCCGGAGCATGTATGCGCCTGAAGCGCAGACGAACATGCCCAGAAGAAGAAACATGATCCTGTAGGGCAGCACGTAGGCAAGCAGCCAGACCGCGGCGCCGACGGCGATATTGGCAAGCGCCCCGAATCCGCGCAGGCGCGCGAATACGACCGGCGTGTCCGTGCGGGAGAAGCACTGCACGGTCAGCGACTTGTTGGCGGTTTCGAAATAGTGGAACCCGACCGACATCATAACCGTCGCGAAGAGCAGGCCCGTCAGGGTCGTGCAGAACCCGGTCGCCCCGATGCCGACGCCCATCACGATGACCGACCAGCCCGCGAGCCGGTACTCGCTGATGACAAGCAGGATATACATGACCAGAAAAGTGAGAAAGCCCGGGACCTCGCGCACGGACTGGGCCAGCCCTATCTGGAAGCCGTTGACGCCCACCACTTCCTTGGCGTAATTGGTGTACAGGGCCATCCAGCCCTGCAGCCCCGCGCTGGCGCATACGACCAGCACCAGCAGGTAGCGGTACATGGGGTTTTCACGGATATGTTTCATGCGGCTTTCAAACAGAGGGCAGGGGCGGGCACTGCCTGCGTGCGCCGGTTACAGGAAATTCCCCTGTCCATCAATGTTTAATCCCAGCAGCGTCCGGCGCAGCAGGTCAAGCGCGGTAAAGGCGCTTAATGTTTTGATCTGGTCGCGGGTGCCTGAGAAACAGCGCTGATGCACGCTGCAGCCGTCAGGCCCGGCAATGGCGAAGAACACCGTGCCGACAGGTTTTTCTTGCGTGCCGCCGCCCGGGCCGGCAATGCCGGTTATGCCGACGCCGATGGTGCTGCCCGCGCATGAGCGCACACCCTGCGCGAGGGCCTGCGCGGTAGCAGCGCTCACGGCCCCGTGCCGCGCCAGGATTGTTTCCTCAACACCCGCGAGCTGCGTTTTTGAGGCATTGCTGTAGACCACAAGCCCGCGCTCAAACCAGGCCGAGCTGCCCGGCACAGAGGTAATCAGGTGGGACAGGAGTCCGCCCGTGCAGGACTCGGCCACAGCCAGGCTTGTACCGCCATCGGCCAGCAGTTTTCCGACACAGGCGGCCAGCGACTCGTCGCCTTCAGCATATATGTGCTCGCCGATGCGCTCAACGATGGCATTCCGCGCCCGTTCGAGGCGCTCATCCAGGACCGCGGCCGCCGGGCCATGGGCCGTGAGCCTGAGAAGCACCTCTGGGAAATGAGGGTAAAAACCAAGCGAAACATCCGCGTCAGGATTCAGGGCATTGGTGAGTTTTTCTTGAATGACTGATTCCCAGAGCCCGAAAACACGCAGGGTTTTACTGCGGATGATGTGCTTGCGGCCTGAGTGCTCATTGATATAGGCAAGTACGAACTGTTCAGTTATTGCCCGTGCTTCCGCAGGCACGCCGGGCATAAACAGATAGTGACGCCCGTGATGGCGCATGATAAAGCCGCAGGCGGTGCCGACGGGGTTGGCGATCGGCGTGCAGGTAGACGGCAGTATAGTCTGTTTCTGCTGTGAAGGATTTATAGTGCGATTGCGGCGCTTAAGCCAGCGTTGAAGCATCGCAAACGCTTCGGGATGCAGGGCCAGCGTGTCGCCAAAGGCGGCTGCCGCAGCTTCGGCTGTCAGGTCGTCTTCGGTCGGTCCCAGCCCCCCGGTGACAATTACAAAGCGGGTTTCTCTCAGGCAGGAGAGCAGGGCCGCGCTGATTGCATCGCGCGTGTCTCCGGTTGTGGTGATGCGCGCTACAGTGAATCCGGCTGTGTGCAGTTCGCGCGCAATCATGCCTGCATTGGTGTCCTGCGTGCGGCCGCACAGCAGCTCATCTCCGATGGTGATTATCTCGATCACAGCACTCGACACAGGAAGTGTAAAATAATATTGGCATACAGCCCGGCGACAATGTCGTCCAGCACGATGCCGCTGCCGCCGCGCATGCGGCTGTTGATCCAGCTCGCGGGATGGGGCTTGAGAATATCAAACAGGCGGAACAGAATAAAGCCCAGAATGATGTAGACGACCGTGGGGGGGGATGGCGGTCATGGTCAGCAGAAAGCCCGCGATTTCGTCGATAACCACCTGCGGGGGATCCTTGCGGCCGTAGATTTTTTCAGCCAGCCCTGAAATCCAGATTGCAAAAAGCGTCACAGCAACTACGGCGCCGGCATACCGCCAGCCCTGCAGGGCGCCGATCAGCAGCAGATAGAGCGGAATGGCGATGAGCGTGCCGCAGGTGCCGGGCGTAAACGGGATATGGCCGCTGAAAAAGCCGCTTGCAAGAAACCGCACAATAAGGCGGCCGGCGCGGTTCATGACGGCGCCTTTGACAGATGGACAGCGGCACCGTCGTCGGCCTGCCTGAGCATGGCGCTGTCACCCGTGATGCGGCCGCAGACATTGACCGGCCCGGCCGCCCGGATTTCGCCGGGACGGCTTACCGGCGTGGCGCCGAAGAACAAACACAGCGCCGGCCCGTCAGGCCAGTAGGCGACATCGCCTTCATTGACGACGGCGCGTGCCGCACTCTCAAGGGGTGCATGGAAAATGACGCTGAAATAGATTTCATCGCCCCAGCGATGAGCCTGCGCCCGCATGGGCAGCGCGCTCCAGAGCGCATCGGCTGTCGGCGTGTCGGCCAGTTCCGCGGTGAGCGTGAGCGCTGCGACGGTGATGATCATGCGGCGGGGTTCAGGAGTTGATTGCATGGAGTGACAATCCGCCCGGTCTGTCAGCGTGCGCTGTTCTGTCCAAGGTAATGGCGCTCGATGTGCAGGCACAGCTGGTGCCCGTAGCACAGGTGCACCTCCTGCACGCGCGCGGTATCGGCATGCGGCACGGCAAGCGTGCGGTCGGCCAGCGCCTCAAGCGGGCTGCCGGGCATGCCCGTAAAGCACACAATGGTCATGCCCGCTGCTTTTGCCGTTTCGCAGGCCGTGATGATGTTCCGGGAGCGGCCGCTGGTGGAAAACGCCCAGAGCATGTCGCCCGGCTTTCCCAGGGCCTCCACCTGGCGCGCGAAAATGCTCTCAAAGTCAAGGTCATTGCCGATGCTGGTCAGGGTGGCAATATCGGCCGCCAGAGAAACGGCCGGCAGGGCCCGGCGGTACACGCAGAGCTTGTTGACCAGTTCGGCCGCGAAATGCTGGGCCTCGGCCGCGCTGCCGCCGTTGCCGCAGACCAGCACCTTGCCGCCCCGCTCAAAACAGGCGATCGTGTCGCGTCCGGCCGCGAGCAGCTCTTCGGCGTACTGCGCGCCGCAGCGCTCGATCAGGCGGGCGGATTCATTGAATACGGCTGCAACGCTTGAACTGTCCATGGTGATGGCTCCGCAAACCGGCGCCCGGCCCCTCAGGATGCCGGCGCCAGGAGTGAATCAAAGAGTCTGGCGGCATCGTCGGGCAGCAGATTGCCGCGGTAGCGGATAATGCCGTCGCGGTCGATGACCAGGGTCGTGGGAATGCCGAACACGGCATACGTGCGCGACACTTCGGTCTTTTCATCATACAGGATGCGGTACGGCAGTTTGTTTAGTTCCTGAAAGCGCTGCACGCGCGGCAGCGGATCGTTCGTGGCGATGTTGATCGAGACGACCTCAAGGCCGCGGGGGCCGTACTGCGCGTGAATATTTGAAAAATAGGGAATCGACTGCATACAGGCGGGGCACCAGGTGGCCCAGAAGATAATCAGCGCGGGTTTTTTGCCTTTCAGCCCCGAGAGCGTGAAGGCCGTGCCGCCCAGGTCGTTGAGCGTGAAATCCGGCGCTGCTTGGCCGGTCATGATCCCGGTCCGGGCCGCGGCCGGCGATGCGCCCTGTTGCTCCTCGCCGGCATTGCCGCAGCCGGCAAGCGGCAGCAGAAGCAGTGTTGCGATCAGCAGTGTTCTCAGCATGTGCTGCATAGGGTCTCCTAGAGCATGAGTTGGCCGGCTTTCAGGATAAAAATTTCGCCGATAATGATCATCACAATTCCGAATGTTTTTTTTACCAGAACCATCCAGGCGCCTGATTTCGGCAGGGCCGCGAGCGCTCCGGCGAATGTGCCCACCAGGATCAGCAGGGTTCCCAGGCCGAGCGAAAACACGAACAGCATGGCGATGCCGAAGGCGATATTCTGGCGCAGGGCCACGAATCCCAGCATCGTTCCCAGCACCGGCGTTGTGCAGGGGCCGGCGACCAGGGCCGAGACACCGCCCATGAACAGCGCGCCGGCCGCTCCCTGCGAGCCGCGCCGGGGCGCGGCCAGTTTCTGCAGGCCGGCAACCTGCAGACTGAACACATCGAGCATTGCCAGGCCGAACAGCAGGAACACATTGCCCACGGCCAGAAACGTCCATTTGTTCGTGCTGATCTGGCCGAAGAGCTGCCCGCTCAGCGCGG
>CAIRTM010000149.1 GCA_903881505.1 uncultured delta proteobacterium
GATGATTTGTTGGTTAAACTGGGATATGAGCAATCCTCCGACTGGAAGCTCGAAGGATGCGGCTGTACACCCGGCCTTTGACGCGCAAAAAAATGCAGGCCGCAGGGTGCGCACAACACACAAAACAGGCACCATGGAACACCACGCAACAATTCCCGGGGAGGGATCGCCATGAAAAAATATTTTTTACTGCTTACACTGCTCTTCTGCGCATGCCTTGCGACCGCAGCCCGGGCGCAGTCAATCATCATCGACCACACGTGCACTGACATCAGCCAGATACCAGCGCCGTGGATCGAGGCAGCGAAGGACGACCTGCGCATAAGTTACGGGCACACATCCCACGGCAGCCAGCTTATCACAGGCATCGATGCCATCAGCGGCTACAGGGGCGCCCCGTTCACGTTTACCTACGCAGGCGGATATGCGGCAGGAGTATTTGTCAATGACTACGTACCGGATGGCGACCTCGGCAACCCCGACCGCACGACCTGGGCGCAGAGAACGCGGGATTTTCTCAACCGCCCGGGCGGCAACGACCGCAACGTTGTCATGTGGTCGTGGTGCGGACAGGTTGACGGGAGCGAGGCCGAGATACAGACGTACCTGGATCTCATGGATGATTTAGAGAGCGACTTTCCTAACGTGACATTCGTCTATATGACCGGCCACCTCGACGGCTCCGGGGAAGGCGGCAACGTCAACCAGCGCAATGAGCAGATCCGCAATTATGCAAGGAGCCACGGCAAGGTCCTGTTCGACTTTGCGGATATCGAAAGCTACGATCCGGACGGACAGACGAATTACATGGCCCTGTACGCAAATGACAACTGCGACTACCAGGGCGGCCACAACTGGGCAGCCGAATGGATGAATGCGCATTCTTCGTCAGAGCTCGCGCAGATTGCCGGCCAGTGCGGCGGCTGCGCGCATTCGCAGACCCTCAACTGCGTGCTCAAGGGAGGGGCCTTCTGGTGGCTCATGGCCAGGCTTGCCGGATGGGACGGCGGCGTGGAGCCGCCTGAACTGATCGGCGAGGGAACTGTCGGCACGCAGATCGCAATCACCGGCTCGGGCTTCGGCACAAAGGGCAAAGTCCTGATCGGGGGTGCCGCCACAAAGATAGTTAAAGGCGGCTGGACGCCTGATGAGATCACCTGCAGTGTGACGAAGGCCCTGCCCGCGGGAACCTATGATGTAACAATCAGGCCGTCCGGGTCGGCCGAAACCACCCTGCCGGATGCCTTTGACATGAAGCCGCCGGAGATCGATAACCTTGACTCCTATCAGGGCAGTGCCGGGGAGCCGGTCACCATAACCGGGGATTTCTTCAGTACGAAAAAAGGCAGGGTATACCTTGAAGACCCCGTAAGCGGCGTGCAGAAGAAATGCAAGGTCACAGCGTGGGGCATGAACAGTATCACGTTTATCGTGCCGAAGGCCTCAAAGAGCTTCCCTGCGGGAACCTATCCCCTGAAGGTCACAAACAAGGTGGGAACCGCAGAGGCTCCGTCAGACTTCGCCATGGACTGACCGCAAAGGATAAAGACGCCGGCTGATGTTCCCTGCATCGCCCCCACAGCTATCAGCCGGGGCACCTGAAGGAAACCATGCGAACACGCCATGAAATGTAGGTCTTTCGAATTCAGCCTGCGGGAACTGGCCGGGTCCATGGGTGATTTCGGCACGCTCTTCCCGCTGGCCGTCGGCTATATCGCCGTCAATGGCCTTAATCCGGCGGGATTTCTTGTCATGATGGGCCTGGCCAATATCGTCACAGGGCTGGTGTACCGTATTCCCATGCCGATTGAGCCCATGAAAGTGCTGGCGATAATGGCAATTGCCCAGAAATGGTCGCCGTCCATGATCTATGCCGCCGGATTCTCAATGGGGGTAATCTGGCTGGTTTTCGGGCTGACGAATCTCATCGGACGGATTGCGAAGATTACACCTCAGCCGGTGGTCTGGGGTATTCAAAGCACATTAGGCATACTGCTGGCTGTCGAAGCGCTCAAAATGCTTTCGAGCGGCTGGCTGGTTGGAATCATTTCGGTGGTGGTAATCTTGAAACTGCGCCAGAACCGCCATGCGCCTGCGGCGGTCGTGCTGATGGTCCTGGGGGTAATCATTGTTATCATGAACGGAAGTTTCCAGCAGATAGCCCCGCCGGCTTTCAGCCTGCCGCCGCTTACTTGTTTTAAACCTGAGCAGGTCTGGCAAACGTTCATGCTGGCAGGTCTTGCGCAAATTCCATTAACGGTTACCAATGCAACCATCGCTACCGCCGCCCTCATCAAAACATACTGGCCCGACAATGCTGTCAGTGAAAAAAAACTTTCTTTAAATCAGGGCGTCATGAACCTGGCGGCGCCTTTCTTCGGCGGCATGCCCATGTGCCATGGCGCCGGCGGTCTGGCCGGCCAGTATTACTTCGGAGCACGAACGGGAGGAACCAATATCATCGAGGGTACTCTTGAAATCCTGGCAGGCCTGTTCTTCGCAGCATCCGTGGCCGGATTATTCACCGTATTTCCAACAGCTATCATCGGGGCAATGATGCTGCTTGTCGGCGTAGAAATGTTCAAATTTTCGGGCGCTATCCGTCTGGACAAAAACATGATACCGATGGGTCTAACGGTCGTCGTCTCATTGTTGAGCAACATGGCCCTGGGATTTATAGTGGGGCTTGCAGGCCACCACGTGATCGGATCGGTTTGCGGACGGACAGGCAGCCAGGCAAGACCTGATGCGTAACGGTGCATCAAACACACTGCTATACGGGATCGACGGGGCGCGCCACTCTCGCACTGCACGAGCGTAGCCCAACCCTGCGGCATTCCTAACGAGGACCCAGCAGATGCGATCAGAACGGGATGTTGAAAAATCATACTCGACTGAAAAATTTGTTGAAAAACTGCGCAGGCTGGCCGATTGTCTTGAACAAGGCAAAAAATTCGAAATCCGGATCGCCGGCGAACGCATCTATGTGCCCGCCGGGGCCCGGTATACGATTGAGCATGAACGCGATGGCAAAAACGAAGAAATTGAATTCCAGATCACCTGGAAAAACTGATTGCATCAGCCCGGCCGGGGCCCGTGAGGGACGTTCCATATGAATGATGAGCTCCTTACATTCAAAAGAAACTCTTTGCTTACAAAAGTGTTCTATGCGAACGCCGTTATGATGTTTCTGCTTTGCATGCAGCACCTGGCGCAGGGGCAGAGAGCCTCGGCGATAATCAACTTCATAAATGTCCTCATCTGGATCGCCGGCGCAATGATATACGGCAGCAGGCCCTATTGTTCGATAACGGATTCGGGCATTGAGATAAGCGCCGGCCTGAAGCGTTTTACAAAAACCTGCAAATGGCAGAACGTCGTAGACGTCAAGCGTATCAATAAAAAGAAATTTGTGCTGGTGACTGCGCTGAAAAAAGACGTAACCATACATCTTTTTGCCGTTGAAAAGAGCGAAAGGCTGCGTCTGGTTGATGTAATTCAACAAAAGCTGCAGCAAACAACCCGGCCTTCTCCTGTACTCGGCGCGCACAGCGCCGGAGGCGAATGAACCCTTGAGCAGTCCGGGGCGCCGCACTGATCCCGGAGGAATGACCGCAATGAAAAAAATCAAAAACATACTCGTTGCATTGGCTCTGCCGTGCCTTTTCACGGGCGCGGCAGACAGGGCATACGCACAGACGAAAGGAGGTGCGGCAATGGCGATCACGATCACGAGCAAAGCCTTTACCGACGGCGGCATGATCCCCAGGGAGTATACCTGCGACGGAAGCAACGTGTCCCCGGCCCTGTCATGGACCGGCGTGCCTGAAGGCGCCAAAAGCCTCGCGCTCATCTGCGATGATCCGGACGCGCCGATGGGCACATGGGTGCACTGGGTGCTGTTTAATATACCATCGTCTGCCGATGGGCTGCCCGGGGCCATACCGCCGGACAAGACCCTGAAAAACGGCGCGAAACACGGCATCAACGATTTCCGTAAATACGGCTATGGCGGGCCCTGCCCCCCGGGCGGCACGCACCGGTACTATTTCAAGCTCTATGCGCTTGATACAGAACTCGCGCTGGCACCGGGCATCAGCAAGGAAGCGCTGCTGACGGCCATGCAGGGCCATATACTTGCCGAAGGCCGCCTCATGGGAAAATATAAGCGCTGAGCGCCGCAGTACATGCACAACGGGAACCCGGCAGTCGATCAATCCGCGAAAGGAGCACCGCCATGAAACGCACCGCTATGCTCAAGATACTGAATCCGGCCCTGGCTGTCCTGTTGGGCATACAGGTGACGACAGGGCTGTTCGGCGCCCTGGCGTCCGGAGAACTGCACGAGGCATGCGGGATCGCCCTTGCCGCCTGCGCCGTACTGCATCTGATACTGAACTGGGGCTGGGTAAAAATGAACCTTTTGCCCAGGGGCAAAGCACCCGGAGCATGACCGGAGTCGGCAGCAGAAGGTCTATATGAGTGGCCGGGCAATCACAGCTGAGCATGCCGACATGACAAAGCCCCCCGCGCCCGGCATAGAATGCCTTTGTATTGAATGAAAACATTATCCCGCAGCCCCTTTCCATTGTCTTTTTTTGTACTGATTGCGATTCTTGTCGCAGCCCTCACCGCCGCCTGCCCGCTATCCTGCGCTCGCGCGGCAACCGCTGAAGACCCGATAGACCACTTGCCGAAAGCCCAAAATTCGGGGTACATTGTGGACACGGAGAAGGTAGCGGAATCAGTCGCGCGCATCGGGCAGGGTGACTTCGGCAGCATTCACAGCCTCGTTATACTCCACGAAGGCAGGCTCGTCCTGGAAACATACTTCAGGGGCTGGAGCAGGGACATGCTGCACCCGATGTATTCGGCGACCAAAAGCGTCACCTCCGCACTGATCGGGATCGCGATCGCGCAGGGCAGGATCAAGGGGGTTGATCAAAGAGTTTTGGGCTTTTTCCCCGAGTACACATCAATCGACAACCTCGACAGCAACAAGCAGTCGCTGACCCTTCATCATCTCTTGACCATGTCGGCAGGTTTTCCGTGGAACGAGGGCTCCGTGCCCATCCTGAACCCGGACGGCACGTCCAACCCTTTAAACTCCGTCCATCGAATGGCTTGCAGCGGCGACTGGGTCAAGCATGTGCTCGACCTGCCGATTGTTTCCACGCCGGGGACAGCGTGGGTATACAATTCGGGCGTTTCCCACGTGCTGTCAGGCATACTGAAAAACACCACCGGGCTCAGCGCCGAAGCGTTTGCAGCAGACAACCTGTTCAAGCCGCTCGGCATCACGACCTGGCAGTGGAAGGCCGACCCGAACGGATTAAGCAACACGGGCGGAGCCAAGGGGGGCCTTTTCCTGCGGCCGGTCGACATGGCGCTCTTTGGATGCCTGTACCTTCGGAAAGGTGCGTTCAACGGCTGCCGGATCATTCCTGCGCAATGGATAGTCGATTCCACCGCACGGCACATGGAGGGGTTTGCCGCCGACTACGGCTATCAATGGTGGGTGCGCTCAGACCTCTACCTTGAAAGCGCAGAACCCCTGAGCCTTTTTTACGCCTACGGTTTCGGCGGGCAGTTTATCTTCGTGGTGCCGGCCATGGACATGGTTGTCGTTACCACAGGGCAGAACGAACAGTCAAACGGCCGGGAAGGGCTGAATCTGTTTTTAAACAGCATCCTCCCGGCGGTGAAAAAACGATAGGCGCGCCCGCGGTTGAAGCGCATGCTGACAGGCACAGGCCATCCATGAGAGAAACAGCCAATAAGCTGATATCCGCACTGGCGGCAGCGTTTCCGACCCCGTTTCTGGTCAGGCTGATGCGGGAAACAAACCGCATCCGGCTCAGTGCAGAAGAAATTTTTTATATAGCCGGCGTGATCAAAAAAAAAGCGCCCTGCAGGCTGCTTGTCTTCGGTACGGGCAACGACTCCTGTTTCTGGATGCGCCTGAACAGGGGAGGGAAAACGGTGTTTATCGAGGACGATCCTGCCTGGCTGAACCGGATCAGAAAGCAAAACCCGAGCTGCAGCGCCTACCTCGTTGAATACGGCACCCGGAGAACGCAGTGGCCTGACCTTATAGAGGCACCCGAGAGGCTGCAGATGGAGCTCCCGGAAGACGTTCGAGGCCTGCACTACGACTGCATCCTGGTCGATGGACCGCATGGATGTGAGGACGCAAACCCCGGCAGGATGCGCAGCATATTTGAAGCATCGCGCCTGACAGGCGCACACGGAGACGTCTTCGTTCACGACTGTGACAGGGAAGTTGAGCGGGCCTATTGCGACCGGTACCTGGGGCACGGGATTTTAAAGCGCGAGATCATCCAGCTGCGGCATTACAGTTTCGGGTGAGCACCGGCCACGCTCAAGCCCTGTTCCGGCACGGTAACGCCGCCGCAGGCTGTTTGTTGACGCGCTGCGCGGGCCCGCCCTGCGGCTATTGCGGTTGCGGCAGGTCTCCTGCCAGTGTGCGCACGAGCCCCACCACGGAATCAACATCTTCGTCGGGTATTTTCCCCTGCATCACGAAGCGCACGGCTCCGCCGCGGTCGATGATGACCACCGTGCTGGTGTCGGTGCGGGCGCCGTAATCCCTGAACGCATCTCCGCTCATATCGACATAGAGCTGCAGGCTCACCTCTTTGACGCTGTCCCGCACATGCCGCGCGCAGATGCCGTTTACGGGCCAGAAATACTGGAAGCACGCCGCGACCGGGACAACGGCGATGCCGAGACGCAGGCGCTCTTCGAGCGGAAAAGCTTTCAGCAGCGCGTCCTTGAAGGTCTGGTTGATGCCCGTGGTATCCCGGGATTCCAGGGTCATCACGACAACGCTGCCCGCAAGCTCCGACAAGCGCAGCAGTTTTGATTCCGCACAGCCCAGCTCGAAGGGCGGGGCAGCCCGGCCGGGCTCAAGCGCTTCTGAGCGAAACGGCACTGCGAAGCAGGCGGTCAGCGCAAGCAGTGCGCAGACCCGCAGCCGTTTCATGCCGTGGACAGCGCAGCGGGCGGCCATCCTATGAAAACGCGGCCTTTGAAGGCAGGGGGCCGGGCGGCATGAACGCGACGCCGTGCTTTTTACACAGCAGGTTCGCGGAAATACGCGCCGACTCGTAGATGGTCGGCAGTCCGCTGCCCGGGTGCGTGCCGCCCCCGACAATGTAGCAGTTGTTGAACTCCTCGCTGCGGTTATGCGGCCTGAAATACATCATCTGAAAAAGGCTGTGGCCGATGTTGAAGGTAGCGCCCAGGTGCACGTTGTAATCGCGCTCCCAGTTGTCGGGCGCGATCACCTTGCGCGCCTCGATGTGATCGCGCACGTCCTTGAGCTCGGTGCGCTCGACGACCTGGTCGAGGATGTGCTCGGCGAAGCGGTCCTTTTCGGCCGCCCAGTCGATACCGCTGCGGTTGTTGGGAACAGGCGCGAGGATATAGAGCGTGGACTTGCCCGCAGGCGCCAGAGTCGGATCGGTGATCGAGGCGTTCTGCACATAAAACGAGTTGTCGGTTGACAGGCGCATGCTCGTGAAAATCTCATGCACGTTCTTTTTGTAGTCGCGCGCGAAAACAATCGTGTGGTGCGGGATGTCGTACACCGTGTCCACCCCGAGGTAGATCATGAAAATCGAGCAGGAGTAGCTCATGGAAGCGAATTTCGCGGGAGTGTACTTCCTGGTCTCGCCGGGGGCGCACAGATTTTGCATGGCATGGGAGAAATCGGCGTTGATGATGTAGTCATCGGCGCTGGCGCGCTCGCCGCTTTCAAGCTCGACCGCCCTGATCGTGCGGCCCTCGATTACGAGCCGCCTGACCGGGGTTGAGGTGCGGATGTTCACGCCCAGCTCGTCGCACACTTTCTGCATGCCGAGCGATATGGCGTTCAGGCCGCCGATCACATGATAGATGCCGTGCCCGTGTTCGATATAGGGCACCATGGTGAAAGCCGCCGGGCAGTCCCAGGCCGACATGCCCAGGTACTTGGCCTGAAAAGTGAAGGCCAGCTTGAGCGCGTCGCTGCTGAAATAGCGGCCCAGCTGGCCGAACATGGACCTGCCCAGCGACAGGTACGGCAGGGCGCGCAGCAGCGCCGGGCTGAAAAGGTCGGCAAATGATGAATAGGGCTTTTGCAGGCAGGGAAACAGCATTTCAAAACGCCTGCGCTCGCCGGCAAGAAAGCGCTCATAGCCGGGCTCGTTGCCGGGGAACAGTCCGGCGATCTGCCGGCGCATGTGTTCAGGATCGCCGGTGGGGAAGATGTCGAAATCGGGAAAGCGCAGGCGGTACATGGGCTCGAGCTTCTTGACCGTCATGTAGTCTTCGGCGTTGCGGCCGGCCTCGGTAAACATCTCCTTGAGGATAAAGTTCATCATCAGAAAGGTGGGGCCGGTGTCGAACGTGTAGCCGTCAAGCCGGATCGGCGCGTTGCGGCCGCCGACCACCGGCTCTTTTTCAAAGACGGTCACGTCAAAGCCCCGTTTGGCCAGTATCATGGCTGACGTCAGCCCTCCGGGCCCCGCCCCGATAACGATCACCTTCTTTCGTGCCATGCTGATGTCCTTTCCGGAATGTGTATGCCGCGCGGAATTATTCAATGGTTGAACAATTCTATAGGCCCCTGCGCGCATTTGTCAAATAGTAAAACCGCCCATGTTGGCAGTTTTTAATCTGTCCGGTCTTGTAGCGCATGAGCTGTCCGGTGTAGACTCACCGCAGGTGGCAAGTCATAATACGGACAGCAAGTGCTGCGGGAGGTAAGAAAGATTCGATTAAAGGCCTATTATGCCTGACAAAACACTGCATTTTTTAACTCTGCGTGTACAGCTTTTGGGTGAGGCTCATAACAAACTATCTTTTGAGTTTTTAAGGGAAGTATTACGGGATAACGGAATTATAAATTAATTCAAGTCATCAATGGCCGCCAAGCTGCCACTGCAGCGAAAATCAAGGAGCGCTATTGCAATACCTGCAATTAGAAGCCCTGCCTTGCACAGAAGAGAACTGTCAGGGATTGCTGACAAAACCCCGAGTAAGATTATATATATTATATTAAATCCACACCAACAAAAATGCTTGCGCGTGAAACCGCCCACTTTACAAGTATACAACAGCGCACAAGTGGCTAACGATATCGCTACAGCTAACATCAAAGCCGAGGATTGAATGCAACCTATATTCGCCGCTGAAAGCACCCAAAAAAACCATGAACTTATTCCTAATACGATTCCCCATCTTATCCTTGTAACGGCTTTGAAAATTTTCAAATCGTCAAAATACATTTTTATACGGAGCAAAATGAAAAAAAAAGCAAAACACCAAAACGGGTATTCAATGGAACCCTGATTGTTAATTAATGTCGTCATAGCACCGGCCAATGAAACAAGGGCCATGGTTAAAAAGATAGTAGCAATGTTTGTTCGGACGCTCATAATGTATATGACTCCATTTTAATATTGGACACTGCCAACAATAATGATTTCTGAGTTTGTTTGTAAGGGCTAATTGCGAAGAAGCAGTATTTTTTTAGGCTTACTGGAAAATCGTATTATGTTTTGGTAAATCAAAACTTGTCGGATATTTTTCTCGCCCCCATAAGTCATGTTTCTCATCATTGCCCCACAAATTCGAATTTTTTGGCATCGAGAAGCTGGTGAAGTAACCATCGAAGCTAACCTGAAAAAAGCTCTCCATCTCCTCGATAGTTAAATCTCCATAGTTTACATTAGCAAGAAGCTGGTCTATGCCCTTATCAGCCACAATCATGACGCCAGTCGTCAGTAGGATTCCAACGACTACTGGCTGTCCTCCTGGTACTATGGCGAATGCTATTGATGCTGCAATGGCTGACCTTATCGTCTGACTGCCCGTGTTGATGAACTCTTCAATAAACTCTTCCTCTTCGATATTCCCCTGCAGATAAGAAAAACAAACCTTGGAAGAATCAAAAATAAACATCCCGGCAATGACAGCCCCACCCATGCTATTTGATGCCTTTGGCAACCATGAAAGCAGGCCGATTTTATTGCCGGCCTGCACAATCAAAGCATCCGCAATTTTAATTGAAACTGTATAACCGGCCGCATCACGTCCAAAAGCAGTCAAAGTTTTTTGCCATTCTTCGTCATCTGAAAACGTATTTTTAATAGATCCGGCATTTCGAAAAAGAGCCATGGAAACGCCCATCGTTGCAGCCTGATCCCAATTCATTTTATACTGAGCAACAGTGGAGGAAGGCCTTCCCTCTGTTAGAGCGTCCTTTCCCCCAGATGCCTGCCCTTTGGCAAGATTCTCAGAAAATTTTTTACTTTTTGCCAACTCCTCATTGATTTTCTTGACTATTTCTGCCTTCTGGCTTGCAGTTTTTGCCTTTTCAAGCTCCTTGAATAGCGGTCGCAACTTTTCCACCAGAAAATGTGCTTCATTGCTGTTTGAACCAAGAAACCTAAAAATGTTTTTCTCAAAATCACGGCTTAATGCGCTTATTTTTTGCAAGGCTTTTTCCCCGCCAACAGCATTGGGGTTACTCCCGGCGCTTGTTGTCATATCACCAAGCAGATGAAGATTATACATCGTGCCCGCAATTCCACGAACTTGCCTTTCGGTCAGACCCGGGAAAAGTGCGGCAACTTGATTGCGAATTGAAGTAACATCCTTTACCCAATGCTCAACAATAATCTTCTTGACTTGCTGTCGCAAAGCTGTCTTTTGCGCTTCGTTTAATGCAGATTTATCAATCGACTCATAAAACGCTTCAAAGGCCCCCTTTGGAATTGAACCAGAGTACCCCCAATGTCCGTAAACACGGTGTTGCCCCTGGCTTATTTTCTGAAGACCGTTTTTTTCATACAATGTATTGAGGTCGCTGATAACCTTAAAATTATCAATAGTCGAACTAATGTTTGCAGCGAGAAGACGTACTTGAGGCTGCCGAGCACTCGCGCTACCGTAAAAAGATTCAATAATATCTTGCGCATGTTCGAATTTACTACGATACAACAGCTGTTCAGGCTCAAATTCAGTCTGCGCAAATGCGAATTCGCTAACCAATACAAATTGCAGAAGACATAAAAAAATACTGACGGGAAATTGTTTCATTTTCTTTTGGTTTCTTCTATTAAAGCGGCCCCCGTATCCTGCCACCAGGGAGGAATGGTTTCAAGTGCCGTCTTAAGTTTATTGAACCGTTTTTTTCCTAATATCCCAAATTCATCCTTGAACCGATTAGCCAATCCGTCGAAAGCAAGCGACGTCGATGTCCCTGTTATACCTTTAGACGGAATAATTCCATAGGATGCAAAATTGGCACCGACTTCCTCTAATTTGTCGGCATCTCCGTCTGCTTTATCTATTGCAACGGAAACCTGCAGCATAATTATCCACAAGGGCAAGTCATAATAAAAAATACGTACTTCCTTATCACCCAACGCACTTATATTTTCAATGCTCGTAACAAGATTTCGTAACGCAGTAACTGTTGCTATAGGTGCTTCATCTCTGTTCTTCATTATATTATATTTTTGAAGCGCAGTGTTTCTGGCGGAGGTGGACACTTCCCGATATAAAAGGTATAAAGTAATATTCGTTCTGAATGACTCAACACCCATACTTGGCAACGAACCAACTAACTGCCAAGCGTCTTGGCCTTCGATACTCAGGTTTTGTTTCGCCATTTCAAAAACATCCGGACTTCGGCCTTCGACAGCAATGGCGCAGGCCGGGAGAAAGTATTTAAGACCAGGCCACAGATAGAGCTGTTGGCCTAATAGGTCCTTTCGATTTGCATGTGTTGTAAAGATGTCTTCTTCCCACGTCAGCGGTATCGCCAACAGTTTGACAGCCAAGATAAAGTTTTCAATATTTGCTGTTAGTTCTTCTTGACTCAGGCTCTGTAGATAGCGTTGTAATAAAGTTGTTCTTTCTTCATAATCAGTGCTTTTAATTGCAGCTATCAACCTCGCATCAACTTCTTGCTTTATTTGTTCATTATTAATAATGCTTTTTACCAAAGCAGCCTCATCCTCGCTGAAATTCCGCCATTTTTCTTCTTGTAGATCTAAAAGTTGCCTTTCTAGGCTTTCTGTGTTCGCTGTGTCTGATTCATATATAAATGGTGTAAGCGTATCATAGGTGTTATCACCTAATCTGACTTCGTATGAACCTGAGACTTCTTTGACTATTACCGCAAAAGTGGTATCAAACTTGTTATCATTAATCTTCAGAATACCTGAAGAAGAGGATTTCTGTATCCTTAAGGCTCCACTCCTTTCTTTGTTGTTTGCTGCAAATACGCAGTTTCTGACCGCTCCGCTCCCCGATAAATAATCAGCACTTATGGCATCTTGAAATGTCTGAAAGTTACAATTAATTATGCTCATGCCCTCTATTAAACTTAGGGTCACAGGCCATCGAAAGCCTATGAACCGAATATGATCCAAGGTAATATCCTTATATGAATAGATATCTATAGCCGTGGTATACGGTCCAATATCTTCTGCTTCAAAGGTGAGATTGCGTAGCGTGAGCATCTTACTGAACCCAAGTGTGTTATTGAAATGAAACACGGGTTTGTCTTTTACCAATGGTTTTAGTTTAACCGTGTCTGGTGTTTCTGCGAGAATGGTCAAATTATTTCGCTTGATTGTAAAATTACCCACATATTCTCCCGGTGATAGGAAAATAGTAGTGTAATCTTTATTGGTTAGCGCGTTTGTAAATTCATCCACATTGGACACCCTCACCTCCCCGGCATAGCTTTGCTGGAGATTGCTCACCATTACCAAAACAAAAACAGTCAATAATATACTCTTCATTAACACCCCCTGATTTTAATGCCCATAGTAGTTATATGTCTTCACTTGTTAACTTTTTTGCCTAGCCCTTGATATTTTTTTTTGCAATAACTTTTGTTCCGTACTGCGAAATCAAGCATACAAAACATCCCCTCTAATAATTTTTTTAAATTCACGACTATCTTTAATGTCCAGCATGAGATGCGTGCGGTTCTTTACACGTCTCCAAATGCCTATATCTGGCTATTCACCAATTTTGTAGTGTGGCCCTATGAAAAACTGGTTTAGTGGTTTCATTAGCAAAAAGGACAATCCCGATATGTGATCTCCCTATGTGATTCAAGTATTTGGCATAATGATCAAGCCTAACTTTCAAATCAGCCTCCGAATTACTCTTCGCATTTGAATAGTTTTTACCAGTATATGAGCCAAGGGATACATACTGTAGCAATTGATAATATTTTAGATCTTCAATACTAATTTGATTTGCATGTTTCCCCAATGAACTTTTGAGGTAGTATTTCAATTGAAATAGCTTCATTGTTAGTTGTTCAGCACATTCTGATACACCTTGAACTGTGAGAAATTCTTTGGCTTCTGATAAGATAATAATTTTCCTTTTAATGTCCGCTGCGACTAGATCAATTTGGATTTTGTTTGTTCCGGCCCATGAGAGAGATGGAATAGCTATCATCCCCTTGGATTTGTAAAGTTGAACTAGGCTTAATGAATGAATATCTGCTATATTGTCCAAAGTAATTTGATATAGCCAGTTTTCAGCCATAAATGCTCCTTAAATGCCTTTGAATATAATATACGCGTATTTGATTTGGTGGAGTATCTACACATATTACTAAGAAACATTTAAATCAAGAGTGAAATTAATCAAACAGTAAAACCGCGCCGGTCATAAAAGAACGCATCACCGCCGACGCCATGCCCGGCCATCGCCGGAGATTGCTATTTCAGCAGCCACTGGTGCACGAGCGCCGCGGCCAGCCATACGCCGAAGCTCAGGCACAGGACACCGGGAAGCGAACATTGTTTTTTAAAGCAGATAAAGGCCGTCAGGAAAAAAAGAGTGCTCGGCAGCATGCCCCACAAAGCGCCCCGCGTGAAGTTCTGCATGAGGGCGGCATCGCCCCGGTTCTCAATGTACAGCCACACCAGGGCAAGCGCGCCCGTGAGCGGCATCACGGTGATCAGCCCGGCCGCGGCGGGCAGCTTCTTCCCGAGCGCCGTTACCGCAAGTATAATGATGACGATCAGGGCTGTCTTGATAACAAGCTGCATCGGGTGTGCCCTCTCTCATGGTCCGGGACGTCGCCGCCTCTGCAGGGACGACGCCCGTGCGGCTGATGGCTGCGTGATGCCCGATTATAAACAACAGCAGGCGCGCAGATCAAATCAATTGTATCAGGCAGGCGGAAAAATCAGGTCACAGGTGTGCGGGCGATGGTTGCGCAGCCTGCCGCCAGGCCCTGCGAAATGGCGCTACGCAGACAGCGGCCGTCATGGCCCTCAATGAAATCCTGTTTTTGCTGGCCCCGGAGCATGCGGATATGCTATGTATTGCCGCATACGCCCTGATGCCCCCTGCAGCCTGAAGGCAGTTGCACCATGAATTTTTACCTTAAACGCATCATCATGACCGTGCCGACCCTGGTGGGAATAAGCATCGTCACGTTCGTGCTTTTGCAGGCCCTGCCGGGCGACCCTGTACAGGGGCTTGCCGGCGACCGGGCCGATCAGGCCGTGCTTGAGCGCATCCGGCGCGACATGGGCACCGACCGCCCGGTTGTGATGCAGTACGCGGGCTATCTGAAGCTGATCATGCAGGGCGAGCTGGGCCGATCCCTGTACACCAACAGCAGCGTTCGAGCAGATATCGCCCGCAAACTGCCGAACACCCTGCTGCTGGCCGCGGCCGCCATGCTGTTCTCGACCCTGTTTGGCATACTGCTGGGCATTTTTATGGCGGTTTTCCGGGGGACCTTCTGGGACCGCATGGCTTTGATACTGTCAACCGGAGGCATATCTTTGCCGGTTTTCTGGCTGGGCCTGCTGCTGGTATACCTGTTCTCGTTCAGGCTGCAGCTGCTGCCGCCGGCCGGCATGGGCAGCGGATTTTCCGGCCTTGTCTTTCTCGTGCTGCCTGCCGCGACGCTCGGCCTGAATTCGGCCGCGGCCCTTGCGCGCATCACGCGCACCGGCATGCTGGACGTGCTCTCGCAGCCCTACATAACGACCGCGCGCGCAAAAGGTGTGAGCGCCCCTGTCGTGATTTTCAAGCACGCTTTTAAAAACACCCTGATTCCGGTCGTAACGCTTATCGGCCTTGACTTCGGCAGCTACTTGAACGGATCGATCCTGACCGAGACTATTTTCGGCTGGGACGGGATCGGACGCTACGCGGTCGAGGGGATTTTCCAGCGCGACTACCCGGTGATCATGGGCTGCGTGCTCACGGGCGCGCTGCTGTTCGTGCTGGTCAACCTCGCGGTTGATCTGCTCTACGGACTGATTGATCCGCGCATCGCCCGTGCGCCTGCGGAGCCGCTCTCATGAAGCAGGCCTTCGTCTTCATACGGCGCAACCCGGCCCTGTGCGCATCGGCCCTGATTCTCGCGCTGCTTGGCGCAGCAGCCCTGTGCGCGCCGCTGATCGCCCCGTTTGATCCGCTGGCAATCAATCTCAACGCGGTAAAGCAAGGCCCCTGCTCAACCTATCTGTTCGGCACCGACACGCTGGGCCGCGATATCTTCAGCCGGGTCGTGTACGGGGCGCGCACATCGCTTGCGATCGGGCTGAGCGCTACCGCGCTGTCGCTCGTGATCGGCCTGCTGGCGGGCATGCTCGGAGGCTACGCCGGCGGCAGGCTCGACATGGGCATCACCATGGTAACAGACCTGTTCCTGGCGTTCCCCAGCCTGCTGCTGGCCATTGCCATTTCAGTGCTGCTGCCGCCGGGCCTGCTCTCGGTCACGCTGGCGCTGTGTCTGGTGGGCTGGGCGTCGTTTGCGCGCCTGTTCAGGGCCATGACCATTTCGCTCAAGGAACGCAGCTTCGTCGAGGCGGCCCGGGCCATGGGCTGTTCGCATCTGCGCATCATGGCGCGGCACCTGCTGCCGCACTGCCTGCCGGTCGTCATGATCGCGGCCACGATCAAGGTAGGAGGCTTCATCCTGGCCGAATCCGCGCTGAGCTTTCTGGGCCTGGGCATCCAGCCGCCAGAGCCGACCTGGGGCGCGATGATCAGCCTGCACCGCAACTATCTGCCCTCGGCCGCCTGGATGGTGCTGTTCCCCGGCTGCGCCATAGCGCTCACCGTGTTCGCCTTCAATATACTCGGCGACTGCCTGCGGGATAAACTTGATCCGGCCCTGCGCCTATAGCAGTCTATTGAAAAAAATACGCCTGCCGTTCGGCAGGCCAACGGCCCTGAGCGTCGCCGAAGGGCTGCGTTATACTCATCCTTCGTCACTGCGGCATACGACGACAACGTACGCCACAATCCTCATGGTATCGCATACCTTGCATCTGGACTTTTTTGAACAGCCTGTAGGGAAAAAAAGTTTATGAAACAATCCGGGAAGATAAAAATGGCAGCCAACAGGGGAAGGAGGCAGGACTGATCGGAATTTCAGGATTTACTTGTGTTCAAGCCACTCGCGGACTTTTTCCAGTTGCGGGCTGTTAAGCCACTGCTCGACCTCGGCTTCGTCAACCTCGGTCTGCTCGGCGGCCGTGAGCATATCAACATCTTCCTTATCCTCAAGCCAGTTGATAAGGTCCTCAAGGGCTTCCATTCTTGCAATAAGATCACGGTCCTTCATGCGTGCTTTGGCCCTTAATGAAATAACCCGCATTACAGTAGAACTCCTTACAAAAGCCGGGGGCTTGTCACCACTCATTTTCGTATCGGTGCGCAACCTTAAAAATTAAGTACTATTGCAGCCGGTTTAAAATTTTTTTTTCAACATAAACGCTTGAAAAAACTTACTAATTTTGGTATTTTGCAAATACCGGCAATGTTTTCCGCCCTTGGCCCGAAAACGATTTTTCAGGAAAAAATCAATTGTAGCCTGATTTGACAAGAGCCTGTAGAAATAATGTTAATTTTTGTTAAAAGTACTATTTAAGCATCGGTTTGAAACAAACAAAAAAAATGCATGCTTTTTATCGAGCTGCTTTTTCAACAAAAAACCACCTTTGTTCCAGGACGCGAACCTGCACATGGATATTGAAATTCGTCTCAGCCAGTTTGAAGCGTCTCTGTCATGGCCGGCAGTGTTCGGCAATCACAATCCGGTCGTGTGCGAAATCGGCAGCGGCAAAGGCCGCTTCCTGATCAGCAGCGCGGCAGCCAATCCCGCCCTGAACTATCTCGGCATTGAGCGCGCCGTGAAATATCACCGCCTTATCCGCGAGCGCGTGGAGCGCCGGGGGCTTGACAACGTTCGTCTGCTCAACAGCGATGCGGCTCACTTTGTGCGCGCCTATGTGCCGCCCCTGTCAGTGCAGGACTACTACATCCTGTTTCCCGATCCCTGGCCGAAAAAGCGCCATCACAAGCGGCGCCTCGTAACCGAGGGATTTCTTGAAGCCCTGCTGCCCACGCTTGCCGCCGGCGGCGGCCTGCATTATAAAACTGACTTTGAAGATTATTTTGAACAGATGCTCACGGTGTCGCGCGCGCGACCCGAGCTGGCCGAACTGCAGTGCCGAACCATCAGCGCGGCCCTGGTTGACCCGGAGGCGGCTGACACCAGTTTCGAGCGCAAGTACCTGATGCAGGGCCGCTCGATTTACGCGGCGGACTTTCAGAAGACTTTTTCAACAACCCGATAGCATCATGGAAATTGTTGCGTTTCGCCCGCGATGACAGGGTTGCAAATTTTTACGGCTTGATTAACTTTGATCGTCCCTTAAAAAATCGTCACACCGGTGTAGACCGGTGTCCAGTCTCTTTGGGAATATTTTAAATTTCTGGATTCCGGCCTGCGCCGGAATGACGGAAGAAATACAATCCGGTCTTGTTGCGGCTTCATCAAACGTGAACTCCTGGACCTTGAATTTTTACAGCAGGGTGATGCACGCTATCCCCGCGATCATCACCAGCCCGCCGGTAATGCGCTCGCCGAAACCCTGCTCCTTGAAAATCAGCCGGCCGTACATGATTGCAAACAGCAGGCTGGTTCTCTTGACCGCGATCATGTAGGAGGCCTCAACCATCACGATCGCGTGCAGGTGGCACAGCAGCATACAAGCATAGCAGGGCCCCAGCAGAACAAACCACGGGTTGAGGAAAGCTTTTCGCAGCAGGCCGGCGCGGCCCGCGCGCAGCACGGGCGGCGTAAGCAGCAGCGGGACAATCACGGAATAGACCGCTGCAAACAGCATCGGTCCCGCGATCTGCGCGGCCATTTTGCCCAGCAGAGAGGTAATGCTGTAGAGCAGCGCGACGACAACCATCAGGCGCGAGCCCGGCTCGCGTGCGATCGCCGCCAGGGGGGCAAACAGGCCCTGCCGTGACCGGCCTGCGTTAAGCAAATAGGCTCCGGCCGCGACCAGCACGATGCCGGCCAGCCCGGCAAAGCTCAGCCGCTCCCCGAGCACGATATAGGCCGTACCCGCCAGAAACAGGGGGGTCAGGCCAAGGAACGGGGTCGTAATGGAGAGATCCGATACTTTTATGGCCCGGTTGTACAGGAAAATCGCGGTAATCTCAAACGGCAGCAGGATCAGGACGATCAGCCAGAACCGGGCGGGAAGCCCTGCCAGATCGCGCCAGGGCGCCAGCGGCACGAACAGCAGGGAAGCGCACGCCAGGCGGCCCCAGGCAACCAGGTATTCGTCGACCCGCCCCAGGGCCTTCTTGGCGCACACGTCCGATGTTGCCAGCAGCAGCGCGCACAGCAGGGCGTAGGAAAACCAGTTCATGCCTTCTGCGGAGTTTCTCCACGGTCTGCGCCCGGCGGCACATCCTTTTCAATGGCGCCGGTATACAGGTAGCGGTTAAACAGGCGGTGATAGCCGGTCCAGTTCGACTCGGGCCGCTTTTCCTTGGAGATGAACTGCGTGAAGTCGGCCATTTTCGCGTCCAGGTCATCGGCATAGCTCAAAAGCAGGGCTTCGGGTATTTTGGGACGCTTGGGCGAGCCGAATTCAAGCTGCCCGTGATGGCTGAGGATCATGTGTTTTACCAGCATGGCCTTCCGCGGGGGAAAACCGTCGATCAGCCTGATTTTTTCGCTGATCAGCTCCATGCCCAGCACGATGTGGCCGATCAGACGTCCCTCGTCCGTATAGTCAAATCCGCGCTCAAAGCTCAGTTCATAAATTTTACCGATATCGTGCAGCATGGCGCCGGCGAGCACGAGGTCACGATTCACCGTCTCGTAGTGACCGGCCAGCATATCGATGATGCGGGTCACGCTCAGCGTATGCTCGACCAGGCCTCCGAGGCAGTCATGATGAATGCTTTTGGCTGCCGGGGCCTGCTTGAAGGACGCGGCGATGCGCTCATCCTCGAAAACAAGCTGCAGCAGGCGGCGCAGGTGAGCGTCCGCGATGGTGGCGATATGGGCCTGCATGTCGGCAAAACAGCGCTCCGGATCGACCGCGGACACGGGCATGAAATCGCGCATGTCGGCATCATCAGCGGATGTGCGGCTGATCGCGTGGATATTGAGCTGCATTTCACCCTGATACAGCACGGAAAAGGCTTTAAGGCTGACGACATCGCCCTGGTCGAAGGCGGGATCGAGCTTTTCGGCGTTGTCCCACACGCGGCCCTTGATAAGGCCGGTTTTATCGGACAGGTTAAGCGCTATGTAGGCCTTGCCGGTCTTGGTGATGCCGTTGTTCTTGTCGCGCACCAGGTACAGGCCTTCGACCGGCTGCTTTTCGCGGATGTCCTCGACATAGGGTCCTTTGTTCATTGCAGCGCCCTCCTTTCAGTTCCCGTGGCGTATGGTTGCGGCGGCAGGACAGCCGTTGAGCGCTCTGCGTAACGGCCATGATGAGTTTGCGTGCGCCGGGGCACCGGGCTCACTTCGTCCGGTTTTCATCGATTCTGATGCGGAATGTCTCGCTCAGATCGGACTGGGTTTCGCGCGCGCGCGACGATGCGGCGCTGACCTCGTCTATTTTGATCCGCAGGCGCAGATCATTGGCGCTGTCGGCGTAAACGATCGCGTTCTCGTAGCTGATTTTGCCTTCTATGAAATACTGGAAGATATGCTGATCAAAGGTCTGCATGCCCTCCTTGGTGCTTTCGGCCATGGCCTCTTTCAAAACCTCGCCGCGGTGTTTCATGATCAGGTCCTTGACGCGCGGGCTGTCCAGCAGGATCTCGACCGCGGCAAGGCGCTTGCCGTCAACGCCCGGTATGAGGCGCTGGGAAATAACCGCGCGCATGTTCAGAGAGAGCTGAAAGTATATCTGGTCATGCTTCTCGGGCGGGAAGAAGTTCATGATGCGCTCGATGGCCTGGTTGGCGTTGTTGGCGTGCAGCGTTGCCAGGCACAAATGCCCGGTTTCCGAGAACGTGACCGCTGACTCCATGGTTTCGCGGTCCCTGATTTCGCCGATCAGGATCACGTCCGGAGCCTGGCGCATGGCGTTTTTGAGAGCATCGGTATAGCTCAGGGTGTCGATGCCGACTTCGCGCTGCGACACGATGCATTTGCGGTGGGGGTAGATGAACTCGATCGGGTCTTCAATCGTGACGATATGCCCGTTCGTGGTGCGGTTGCGCTCTTCAATCATGGCCGCCAGGGTTGTCGACTTGCCGGTGCCCGTGCCGCCGACGACCAGCACCAGGCCGCGCTTTGTCGCCGCGATATCCTTCAGAACCGGCGGCAGCTTCAGATCGTCGATGGTTTCGATCTCGAGCTTGATCTGCCGGAAAACAATCGCGACAAAGCCCTTCTGCAGATAGATATTGACCCGGAAGCGGCCGATCTCGGGATAAAACAGCCCCAGGTTCATCTCCATGGTTTCGGAAAACTTGGCCTTCTGCCGCTCGCTCATCAGCGACATCGCGATTTCCTCGCACTGGTGCGGGGTCATCTTGACATCGCCGTAAGCACGCGTAACGCCTTCAACGCGAAAAATCGGCGGGCTGTCAACGGTCAGGTACAGGTCCGACGCTTTGGCCTTTATCATGACGAGCAGCAGGTCTTTAACGGTCACGGCGCACCCTCCCCCTCAGGCGTTATATATTGGATTCATCCAGCAGGCCTTCGGCCTCCTGCGGATCAATAATGCGGCGTTTGATCAGATCCGTGATGGCCGCTTCCATGGTCTGCATCCCGAACTTCTGGCCGGTCTGCATCGATGAGGGAATCTGGGATATCTTGTTTTCCCGGATCAGGTTGCGCACCGCCGGTATGCCGATCAGTATCTCCAGGGCCGGCACGCGTCCTGCTCCGTCCCTGCGCCGGAAGAGGCGCTGCGCCACGATGGCCTGTATGGTTTCGGAGAACATGGTCCTGACCTGTTCCTGCTGGTCGGAGGGAAACACGTCGATAATGCGGTCAACCGTCTTGGGGGCGTTGGTGGTGTGCAGGGTCGCGAACACCAGGTGGCCGGTTTCCGCCGCGGTCAGGGCAAGGGAAATCGTTTCCAGGTCGCGCATTTCACCCACCAGGATGACGTCGGGGTCCTCGCGCAGCGCGCTTCTCAGCGCGTTGGAGAAGGTGTGGGTGTGCGCGCCCAGCTCGCGCTGGTTGATCAGGCAGTTTTTGGCCGTATGCACGAACTCGATCGGGTCCTCGATGGTAATGATATGCTCCTTGCGCTCGCGGTTGATATAGTCGACCATCGCGGCCAGCGTGGTCGACTTGCCGCTGCCGGTCGGGCCGGTCACCAGCACCAGGCCTTTGCGGTACTTGGAAATCTGCACGCACACGCGCGGCAGGCCCAGCTCCTCGAAGCTGTAGATCTTGTTGGGAATCGAGCGGAACACGGCGGCCTGCCCGCGGCTCTGGTAAAAGCAGTTGACGCGGAAACGTCCGTATTCCCCCAGGCCGATCGAAAAATCTAGCTCCTTGTGCTCCTCGAACAGTTTGCGCTGCTGGTCGTTGAGAATGTCGTAAATCATCCGATGGACTTCATCGTGCGGCAGGGCCTTCATGTCCAGCTTGCGCAGCTCGCCGTGTATGCGCACCATCACGGGCTCGCCGGCGCTCAAATGCACATCCGATGCGCGCTGTTTTACCGCAAAAATGAGCAGTTCGGAAATATCCATGGCCGGGTCTCCTGGGGGATCACATGGGGTTCACACTGTCCGGTTTTGGCAAAACGCTTATGAAGCGACTACAAGTCTAGGCTGAAAAAAGGCGCTTGGCAATAAAAAAAACTCCCCCGGGCAACAGGGATGTCCCGGCGCATCCGCATCTCTGCGTCCCTGATTGCTGCCCGCGCGGCATGGCAGCGTATCAGAACCGGCGGTACGATTTTTTTTATTTCAAGCGCGAAAAAATGTGCTTCTTGACAGATGCGCTTGCGCAGGATATGGTTGCAGTCATGGTATACCATTTGGTATACCATGACTGCGCGTGCCTGCAAAACAGGGGCGCCATAATTCAGTACAGAGGGGCAGGAATGCGCACCGGATCATTGAAATAGCCCTTGCGGCGCCGCGTGCGAAGTGATACTGTCGTTTATACACAATAGCGGATACCCATAAAAAAAAACACACTCCAGGTGGCGGGCTGGAAAAAACCTACGGCCTCAGCGTTACGCACGTCATACGCCGCGGCAGCGTTCGCAAAAACATTCTGCATGCTTTATGGTTTAATGCGCCGCGCACCCGGCTGTTTTGAACGGCACGCATAAAACGAGGTTTTCAACGCCCTGCTGATGACAAACACCATGCCTGCCGCGCTCCCCGTGGATACAAAAAATTCCAATCTCACGTTATATACCGTAATTTTTTATAGCAGTGCAATCCTGCTGGCAGGCGCAGCTGCCTGCTATAAATTACTTGCACTCCACTACTGGCGCTACCCGGGTGACATTTTCCTGGTGGAACAGCTGTTGACGGAAACCCTGCGAGGCAACTTCGGTCTTGAATTTGCCTTTGGAAAATTCGGCTGCCATTATTATTTTTTTCTTCTCCTGCTGCTGCCGTTTAAAATGCTGCTCGGCAGCAACATGCTTCTTCTTCTCGTTGTACTGCCTGTTATTCTGCATCTGGCAACATCCATCATTATTTTTTCCGCATCCCGAACATTGACGGGCAGCGCAGGCCTCAGCTGCGTGTGCGCGATGCTGTTTTTATTCACGCCGCGCATCATGAGCGGACTGTATTCATACTATCATGGATCTGCGGTTGTCGATGACGTATCAGGCTATAGTGCCGTACTTTTCGTGCTTTTCCTCGTTCTTTACAACCGCACGAACATGAAAAAATATTTCTACTGGTTCCTGGGGATGTATTGCCTGTTTTTAAGCCTGGCGGAACTCTTCGTCCTGCTTGGAACGATATATTTCACAATAAACGCCCTATACTACAAACGCAGGGACTACGTTTGTTTAGCCTTCATATCACTTGGGATATTTTCGATGCAGGTTTATTTTCGAGATACGTTTTTTTTACCTACCAACTGGAACATGTTTAATTTGGGAATCGAAGGATTGAAATTTTTTCTAAACCCGCGGCTGCACGTCGGCTACCTTCTTGAAACATCCCCAAAACTCCTGTTCGAATACTTCAGTGTATTGTTCCTGTTATGCTTCATATTTCTATTGCTTTTCCGGCGAAGCGGGAAAAGCAGCATACTTCTTGCCTCCCTGTTTCTCATGGGCCTGATGAAGTGCGGCATCGGCTATATAGTTAAAGACCCGCACATTCACAGCTGGCACAATTGCCCGGGTGTGATTATGATGACCGGCGCGCTTGTTATCGACGTCGCGTGCCGCTCAAGCATAAAA